>NZ_JZRH01000010.1:0-191657 GCF_000963985.1 Pantoea sp. BL1
TTTCATTGGTGCCCATACCTGCCACAAAAATCTGCGTCAGCAATTTACCGCCGTTAAACAGCACCGACTCAATACTGGCCGGCACCCCGATCCCCAACACTTCCATCAGGATGTTGCGATCCCAGCGACGGAAATAGCTGGCGATACTGATTCTTAATGCCGGCGTAATGCCACGATACAGCACATAAATGGCAGCCGCCGCGCCGATATAGCGTGAGATGGTTAATCCCAACCCGGCCCCGACAAAGCCCATCCCTTCCCACCCCATCGCACCATAAATCAGTACGCTACTGATCACGATGTTAAGGATATTCATGCCGCCATTAATCAGCATCGGAATTTTGGTGTTTCCCGCTCCGCGCAGCGAGCCGCTACCGATCAGGGCGATCGCCGCGGCCGGATAGCTCCACGCCGACGTTTGCAGGTAGCTCAGCGCCAGTTCCTTCACCTTGGGTTCCGCGCTGCCCGCGATAACATCGATAATCAGATGCCCCCAGATCTCAATCACAATCACCAGCACGAATGCCAGCACCGTCATCAAGCCTAGCGACTGCCGCGTAGCTGCGCGCGCGCGTTTGCCGTTGCGCTTGGCAAGGCTAAAGGCCACCACCACCGTGGTGCCGAGATCAATCGCCGCAAAGAAGGAGATAATCACCATGTTGAAGCTGTCGGCCAGACCCACGCCCGCCATCGCCTCTTTCCCCAGCCAGCTCACGAGGAAAGTACTCAGGACGCCCATCAGCATCACGCACAGGTTTTCAATAAAGATGGGCACGGCTAACGGGGTAATTTCACGCCACAACAGCGTGCGATAAGAGCGACGTTTCGGATACCACGCCGTATTTCTGACCGCCCGCATCACTGCTACGCCAGGATTTTGCAAGGGAGTACCAAATCACTTTGGAGAGGAAGAAGAGTAATAATGATGATAGGCCACTGAGAAATATGCAAAGTGTTTCCCATCACCATTTAATCATTATTACAAACTTTTTGTCGCCACCACCGCAGGATCCGCTGCACCACCGAGATAAGCGCTGCGCACCTCATCGTTATTTAGGAGTTCTTCCCCACTGCCGCTCAGTTTTATCTCTCCGTTGACCATCACATAGCCGCGATCGGCCAGTCGCAGCGCATGACGGGCATTTTGTTCTACCAGGAACAGCGTCATGCCCTGCTGGGTGAGTTCGCGAAGGATGTTGAAGATCTGCTTCACCACAATCGGCGCCAGCCCGAGACTCGGTTCATCCAGCAGTAACAATTTAGGGCGGCTCATCAGGGCACGCGCAATCGCCAGCATCTGCTGCTCACCCCCGGAAAGCGTCATCGCACGCTGTTTGCGGCGTTCAAGCAGACGTGGGAACAGCTGGTACATCCGCGCCTTGTCCTCTTTCACAAAGCGGTCGCCCACCGCAATCGTGCCCATCAGCAGGTTCTCCTCCACCGTCATATCGGGAAAGATGCGGCGGCCTTCGGGCGCCTGCGCAATGCCGCTGGCGGCGATAAAATGGGTGCTGCGATGGCTGATCGACTCGCCACGTAAGCGAATGTCACCACTGGCAATGCGCGGCTGGCCAAAAATCGACATCAGCAGCGTAGATTTTCCCGCGCCGTTAGCACCGATCAGCGCCACCGTTTCCCCCTGGTTCACCGTCAGGGAAACCTGTCTGAGCGCCTGAACCGGACCATAAAACACGTCCACCTGTTCAAAACTTAACATTGGTTCAGTCATGGTCGCTCTCCTCATCTGCGCCGAGATAAGCGGCGATAACGTTGGGATCGTGGCGAATTTGCTGCGGCGTCCCCTGTGCAATGACATCGCCATGATCCAGCACCACAATGTGATCGGAGATGCGCATGACCATCGGCATGTCGTGCTCAATCAACAACACGCTGATACGGTGATCGGCGCGTAAGCGATGCAATATCTGACTCAGCGCATCGGTTTCAACGGGATTGAGTCCCGCTGCGGGCTCGTCCAGGCAAATGAGTTCCGGTCGCGTGCACATGGCGCGCGCAATCTCCAGTCGGCGCTGCTGACCATACGAGAGCGTGCCAGCCAGCCGATTGGCGCTGGAGACCAAATCCACATTTTCCAGCCAGTAGAACGCGCGGTCTAACGCGCGGTTTTCCGCTTCGCGATAACCACGGGTATTCAATACACCGGCCAGCAGTTGACGATTGACCTGCATGTGCTGCGCCACCAGCAGGTTCTCTACCACCGACATCTCCCGAAACAAGCGGATGTTCTGGAACGTCCGCGCCAGTCCAGCACGGTTAACCAGGTGCGCGCCGCCAAACATTTTGTACCAAACACGCGATCCCAGCCGTGCCGGATGAAGCCAGTCCTGCGGATGAATTTTTTGCCCCAGTACCTGAATCACGTCGGTACTGCGCTGGTGGGCATTGAGTATGATGCGCCCGCCGGTGGCACGATAAAACCCGGTCAGGCAGTTGAACACTGTGGTTTTTCCCGCCCCGTTCGGACCGATTAATGAGGTAACCGAACCGCGCGCCACAGAAAGGCTGACATCGTTCAGGGCTTTGATGCCGCCAAAGCGCATCATTAAGTGATCAACTTGTAGAATGGCATCACTCATGGCGCACTCCTTTCCGCAGCGGAACACCCACCCGCGCGGTACGAACCAATCCGCGTGGTCGCCAAATCATCATTAACACCATCAGCATGCCAAACAGCAGCACGCGATATTCGGCAAAACTACGCAGCAGTTCCGGCGCGACCGTCAGCACAAAGGCGGCAAGCACCACGCCGAGTGTCGAGCCCATCCCCCCCAGAACCACAATCGCCAGGATTAATGCCGATTCGAAAAAAGTAAAGGAAGTGGGATTGACGAACCCCTGATAGCTGGCGAAAAACACCCCGGCAATCCCGGCCGTCGAGGCACCCAACATAAAGGCGGAGAGTTTGACCAGTACATGATTAAGCCCCATGGCGCGGCAGGCAATTTCATCTTCCCGCAAGGCTTCCCAGGCGCGGCCAATGGGCATGCGCGTTAACCGATGCTTGATCAACAGCACCAGCAGCACCACGAGTACCAGCACCACATAAATGAAGATGAATTTCATATTGGGGTTGTAATCGAGGTGCAGAAACTCGTGATAAGGCACGCCCCCGTCCCGCGCCCGGCGAGCAAATTCGAGGCCAAAAAATGTCGGTGAAGGCACCGATACGCCATTGGGGCCGCCGGTAAATGACAACCAGTTGGTTAAGACCAGACGGATGATTTCACCAAAGCCGAGGGTCACAATCGCCAGATAGTCACCATGCATGCGCAGCACCGGAAACCCCAGCAACGCTCCGGCAAACGCCGCCATTAATGCCGCGATCGGCAACATACTCCAGAACCCCAGGCCGAGGTACTCGTAGCCCAGTGCCAGGCCATAAGCGCCGATGGCATAAAATGCGACATAACCCAAATCGAGTAATCCGGCCAACCCCACCACAATATTGAGCCCTAGCCCCAGCAGCACATAAATCAGCCCCAGAATAGCGACCGTTAGCAGGTATTTACTGGAGAGAAAAGGAAAGGCCAGCGCAGCAATCAGTATCAGCGGCAATATCCAGCGCATCCGCGAGCGATAACCCGGCTCGCGGACATATACGCCATCATCATTGCCTTCAAACTTGCGTGTAAAGCGTTGACCATAAAGCGTACTGGTGAACAGGCTGAGCATTAAGCGCCCTGCCATCACCAGTCCCACCAACAGCGCTACACGTTGCGGCGACAGTTTGAAGCTGTAACCATCCAGCACCACACCCACAATCGGACCAAACACCACCAGCGAAATGACTCCCGCCAGCAGCGTGTCGAGCAATGCTTCACGCACGCCCGCTTTTTGCGTCATTGCATTCATCGTGGCTTCCTCACACTTTCGCGACCAGCGGACGACCCAGCAGTCCCTGCGGACGGAAGATTAAAATCACCACCAGCAGCGAAAACGAGAACACATCTTTGTAGTCAGAGTTAACCAGCCCCGCAAACTGCGCTTCCGCTACCCCAAGTAGTAGTCCACCGAGCATGGCACCAGGTAGAGAACCGATACCGCCCAGCACCGCCGCCGTGAAGGCTTTGATACCAATAATGAATCCCGCATAAAAATCAAACGTGCCATAGTTCATGGTCACCAGCACACCCGCCAGTCCGGCCATGGCTGCGCCGATGACAAACACCAGCGAAATCACGCGATCGGTGTTAATGCCAAGAATGGATGCCATGCGCCGATCCTGCTGAACAGCCCGGCAGATGCGCCCAAGTTTGGTGTACTGAATAATCCAGGTGAGCAGCGCCATACCGCAGAACGCGGCAATCAGGATAAAGACCTTGGTCCAGGTGATTTGCACAATGCCGCCATCCACTTCCATGCGCAACACCCCCGTGAGCAGCGTCGGAATGCCCTGCTGGTTGGGGCCCTGGCTGAGCTGCACGTAGTTTTGCAGAATCAGCGACATGCCGATGGCGGAAATCAACGGTGCAAGACGTGTCGAGTTACGCAGGGGTCGATAAGCAATACGCTCGATGGCCCAGCCATAAGCCGCCGTGACAATAATGGTGAACAGCAAAGTGCCAAAAATCAGCAACGGGAAGGAGTGAATACCGAAGAAGCTCAGGAGTGCTAAGCCTATCGCGCACAAATAGGCGGAGATCATATACACCTCGCCATGCGCGAAGTTGATCATGCCGATAATGCCGTAAACCATGGTGTAACCGATGGCGATCAACCCATACACTGCGCCCAGCGTCAGGCCGTTGATCAACTGCTGTAAGAAGAAGGCGTCCATAAATCCATCCCGCGCGTAAAGGGAGCGCATACCTCGCGCCCAATGGCGAAAGGCCCCGTGATACGGGGCCGCGTATCGAATTACAGTTGGTGATATTTGCCTTTGTCATCCCACTGATAAACCACATAATCCGAGACTTTCAGATCGCCTTTACCATCCCAGGCTTTTTTACCCATGACGGTGTCAACGCTATTCGCTTTCAACCAATCGCTGGCTTTCGCGTTGTCTTTACCCGCCGCTTTGTAAGCCGCCGCAATGGCCTGCACAGAGGCGTAAGCGTACAGGGTGTAACCTTCCGGTTCGAAACCGCTGGCACGGAACTTCTCAATCACCGCTTTGCCATCCGGGATGGTGCGCGGGTCATTGCCAAAGGTCATGTATACCCCTTTGGTGTACTGAGGGCCGCCTGCCGCTGTCACCATCTCTTCCGTCACGATGCAGTCCCCGGAGAAGAAGGCGGCATTCACGCCTTGCTCACGCATCTGGCGCACCAGAGGACCGGCTTCCGGGTGACAGCCACCAAAATAGACCACGTCGGGTTTCACCGCGCCAATCTTGGTGACCAGCGCATTGAAGTCCTTCTCACCGCGAGAAAGCCCTTCATATAGCACCTCTTTTACTCCGCGTTTTTCCAGCGCAGCTTTGGTGGCATCGGCCAGCCCCTGACCGTAAGTGTCTTTGTCATGGATGACCGCCACCTTCTTCGCTTTCAGTTTGTCGATAATGAAGTCTGCTGCAATCGCGCCTTGCTGATCGTCACGGCCACACATACGGAACATGGTTTTCATGCCGCGCTCGGTAATTTGCGGGTTGGTTGATCCGGGAGTAATCGCCAGCACGCCAGCTTCGTCATACACCTCTGACGCGGGCATGGTGGAGGAGGAGCAGAAGTGCCCCACCACCGCCATCACTTTGTCCTGATCGACGAGTCGGTTTGCTACCGACACCGCCTGCTTGGGTTCACAGGCATCATCGCCCTGCACCAGCACAATTTTTTCGCCGTTAATACCACCAGCGGCATTGATATCATCGGCTGCCTGACTTGCGCCCTTCCAATATTGCGCCCCGTAGGTCGCATTCGGGCCAGAGAACGGGCCTGCCACACCAATCTTGATATCCGCCTGAGCGTAAAATGCCATGCTCAGGCAACCTGCAAGTACCACCTTCACTGGGTGTTTCATGAATTTCAAAGACATGCTTTCAATCCTCAACGGGTCAGGAACGGAGCCATACCACGGCCTGGGAGAAATCAATTTCTGAAACTTTTGCAGCGCATAGTGTGGCTGGTAGGGCCACGGTTATGAAATAAGCAAGAAACTCGCCAAAGAAGACGGTCGGTGGCAGCTTTTTGCAGTGACATCGCGCCAGGGCAGATAAGGCGCGAGCTGACATCCCTGCTAATCATAAACATAGCCAGAGTTAAGCCGCATACCAGCACCGTGATGGTGCAGAATGCGGTCGATCACAGATTATTCATCGTGCTGGGGTATTTATCCGCTATGCTCTGGTCAAATCGGTCCACGTTTCCTGAAGGAGAATCTATGAATACGCAACGGAACGGATTGAGTAGCCAGCAAGCACTGGATGAGCTGGAGCGCCTGTATGACAGTGCGGTGGAAGCACTGCGTAATGCGATTCGCGATTTCACGACACAGGGCACGCTACCGGATGAGGATGCGCGACAGAAAGGCCTGTTTGTTTATCCGGAACTGCGCATCACCTGGCTGGGTGAAGGCCCACAGCAAAACCGCACTCGTGCATGGGGACGTTTTACCCACACCGGCAGTTATAGCACCACCATTACCCGCCCGGCACTGTTGCGCCACTATCTGAGTGAGCAGTTGCAGATGCTGGAGAAAGAGTACGACGTCCTGGTTGAAGTGGTGCCTTCCCAGCAGGAGATCCCGTACCCCTACGTGATCGATGGCCTGACACTGGATCGCTCGATGAGCGCCAGCATTGCCCGTCATTTCCCCACTACTGAACTGTCACAGATTGGCGATGAAACCGCAGACGGCCTCTTCCATGCCAACGCGATTTTCCCGCTGTCACATTTCGATGCGCTGCGCACCGACTTCTCTCTGGCGCGTTTACGCCATTACACCGGCACCGCTGTGGAGCACTTCCAGCCGTTTGTGCTGTTTACCAATTATACGCGCTATGTTGATGAGTTTGTGCGTTGGGCCATTGAACAGGTTCAGGATCCTTCCACACCTTATGACAGCCTTGCTTGTGCTGGCGATGTGGTAATCACCGCTGACACCCAGGATCCCACTGCAATGATGTCTGATCTGGCGTGGAAAAAACACCAGATGCCCGCCTGGCACCTTACGTCACCAAATCGTCGTGGCATCACACTGGTGAACATTGGTGTGGGTCCGTCCAATGCCAAAACCATCTGCGACCATCTCGCAGTGATACGTCCACACGCCTGGTTGATGATTGGTCACTGCGGCGGCCTACGCGAAAGCCAGACCATCGGTGATTACGTGCTGGCGCATGCTTATTTGCGAGACGACCATGTGCTGGATAGCGTGCTGCCGCCGGACATTCCTATTCCAAGCATTGCTGAAGTGCAGCGAGCGCTGTATGACGCCACCAAGGCCGTGAGCGGCATGCCGGGAGAAGAGGTGAAACAGCGGCTGCGCACGGGTACGGTGGTAACAACGGACGATCGCAACTGGGAGCTGCGTTACTCTGCTTCTGCGCTGCGTTTCAACCTGAGCCGCGCGGTCGCGGTAGACATGGAGAGCGCCACTATCGCGGCACAGGGTTATCGCTTCCGCGTTCCCTATGGCACCTTGCTGTGCGTGTCGGATAAGCCACTGCACGGCGAAATTAAGCTGCCGGGCCAGGCGAATCGCTTCTATGAAGGGGCGATTTCTGAGCATCTGCAGATCGGCATCTGCGCGGTTGAGCTGCTGCGTGCTGAGGGCGATAAGTTGCATTCAAGGAAACTGCGCACCTTTAATGAACCACCGTTCAGGTAAATGCTTCATTCCGGTCCCACTGGGGCCGGAATGACATTGGATTGCAGGTCAAACTTTCACCAACAGGTCTTTCACAAACCAGGCCAGCACAGCCAGAATAGCGGGCACCATAATTGACCAGGTTAGTCGATCATTCAGCTTTTCAAATTTCACATTCAGCTTTTCAAACTTCTCATCGATCCTGACAAATTTCTTCTCGAATTTTTCATCCATGCGTTCAAACTTCACATCGATGCGTTGTTCCATTTTGTCCAGCTTGTCGTCGATGCGCAGTTCCATTTTGTCCAGCTTGTCGTCGATACGCACTTCTAACTTTTCCAGTTTATCGTCAAAGTGCAGCGCCATTTTGTCCAGCTTGCCGTCGATACGCACTTCTAACTTTTCCAATTTATCGTCAAAGTGCAACGCCATTTTTCCAAGCTTGTCGTCGAAATTCAGCGCCATCTTGTCAAACTTGCCATCGCTACGCTTTTCCGACTGTCCCATTTCACCCAGCAGTTCGCTACGCAGCGTGCAGATATCAGCTCTGGTCGCAAAATTCTCCGATCGCGCGGTCAGGACGGCAACATCCTGTTGAATTTGATGGGTGGTCTTTTCCAACAACCCGACTCGTTGAGTGAGCTCTTCCATTTTTGAACCTCCGATATTCCTGACGACGTAAATAAGTGGCGGAAGAAACGGGGCAGTACGCATGGCGTATTCCATTACAAACCTCCAGAGCGTCCCGGCTACCTCTTCACCTTGCAGAGTAGTGAAACAGATTCGAGCCGATTAAACATTCCACGAACCCGCCATACACGGCAAAAAAAATCAGGCAGGCATCAATACGCCGCACAGGCTAAAACTGGCAGAGAAATAACAAAAGCCGCCACAGCAAAGGATTGCGAGAAATCGCACAGGAAATATTTGCGGGGGATGGAACAGAAAACACGGAAGCCCGAGCGGGCTTCCGGAAACCAAAACTTAAGCGCTCAGCCAGCCCAGTTTGATAACGAACAGAATCGAGAGAATCACCAGTGCGGCATTGATCTCTTTCGTACGGCCACTCAGCAGTTTGACTACGGTCCAGGTAATGAAACCGAAGGCGATACCGTTAGCGATTGAGTAAGTCAAAGGCATGGTCAGCGCGGTCACGGTCACTGGCGCAGCCGTGGTGATATCTTTCCAGTCGATTTCGGCCAGACCAGAAGCCATTAACACCGCCACAAACAGCAATGCCGGTGCGGTAGCGTATACCGGAACGCTTCCGGCTAGCGGTGAGAAGAACAGGCTTAGCAGGAACAACACCGCAACCACAATCGCCGTCAAACCGGTACGACCACCAGCACTGACACCCGCAGCCGATTCCACATAGCTGGTGGTGGTTGAGGTGCCCAGTAATGAACCAAACAGCGCCGCCGCACTGTCAGCGATCAGCGCACGACCCATTTTCGGCACATTGCCTTGCTCATCAGCCAGACCGGCACGCTTGGTCACACCCAGCAACGTGCCGGTGTTATCAAACACATCCACAAACAGGAAGGCGAAGATGACGCTCACCAGACCCACGTTAAACGCACCCGCGATATCCAACTGCATGAAGGTCGGTGCAATTGACGGTGGTGCGGAGAACACGCCACCAAATGGCGTCAGGCCAATCCCCATCGAGATAAAGGTGACAATCAGGATGCCAATCAGCACCGCGCCGGTTACGCGACGCGCTTCCAGTGCCACAATGATGAAGAACCCTAACAGTGCCAGCAGCGGACCCGGTTTGGTCAGATCGCCCAGGCCAACCAGTGTTGCCGGGTTATCCACCACGATGCCCGCGCCTTCCAGCGCGATCAATGCCAGGAACAAGCCGATACCCGCAGCGATACCCGCGCGCAAGGGAAGCGGGATACTGGCAATAATCCACTCACGAATTTTGAAAATTGACAGCGCAAAGAAGATCACCGCTGACAGGAACACCGCACCGAGTGCGATCTGCCAGGTGTAACCCATGTGCAGCACAACGGTATAAGTGAAGAAAGCATTGAGCCCCATGCCCGGTGCCAGCGCGATGGGATAGTTGGCGATCAGCCCCATCAGCACACAGCCAATTGCCGCCGCTAAGCAGGTCGCCACAAAGACCGCACCCTTATCCATGCCGGTCGTACCGAGAATGCTCGGGTTAACAAACAGAATGTAGGCCATGGCCAGGAAGGTAGTGATACCCGCAATGATTTCGGTGCGCACGGTGGTGTTGTGCGCTTTAAGTTTGAAGAGTTTTTCTAACATCATCATCTCTCATGAGCGGAGACGGCACGGGTGCACGTTCTCTCTTGCCAATGTGGTTAACAAACTAATTATTGTATTGATGAAAGCGACACACGCTGGACCCAAGGCAGACACACCTTCCGCTTTCCCCTGTCCACATAGCAATAGCTATGCCATCACCGTACGCAATCGTTTACGTTTCAAAATGCGGTTACGGTTAGGATAATTCTGAACCCGATCAGGGCGCGATTATGGTGCATTGCACCATCGCTGCGCAATCGTTTTCCCTTCTACTGCTCTCAGGAGAAAAAAGATTGCGGCACCGCACGCTTTCGCACACTGCTCAGCGATGGCGCTCACGTTTCTGCAGCATAGGGCAGCAGCTTAAAAACATCGGGTTACACTGCTTTTTAACCCTTTCGAAACATAAGAGACAGTGCAATGAAGCCCGCGATTTTGGTCGTTGATGATGATCGTGCCGTGTGTGAATTGCTGCACGATGTTTTGAGTGAACATGTGTTTACCGTCTACAGCTGCCATCAGGGCAAAGATGCCCTTGCGCTGCTCAGCTTGCATCCGGAGATCTCCCTGGTGATGCTGGACATGATGCTACCGGACACCAACGGCTTACTGGTGCTGCAACAGATGCAGCGACAGCGGCCGGACCTGTTGGTCATCATGCTGACCGGAATGGGGTCGGAAGCGGATATGGTGGTGGGATTAGAGATGGGTGCTGATGATTACATCGCCAAACCCTTTAATCCTCGGGTGGTTGTCGCGCGTGCACGTGCGGCACTGCGCCGCTGTGGGCGTCTGGCACAAGCTGATGCGCAGCAGGATGAAGGATGGCAATTCAATGGCTGGCGGCTGGATGATGCGCGTTGTCAGCTGTTTAATCCTCAGCGCGAAAGTGTCGCCCTCACCCAAGGCGAATATACCCTGTTGCGCGCCCTTGTAGGTCACGCACGCAAAGTGCTGACGCGCGACCAGCTGCTGGAACTGACCCACAATGAAAGTCTTGAGGTGTTCGACCGTACTATAGACGTGCTCATTATGCGACTGCGGCGGAAAATCGAAGCCAATCCACACCAACCCAGCCTGATCCGCACCATCCGTGGCCTCGGTTACGTATTTTCCGCTGATGTATTGCGTCCGGCTTCAGCCGCACGTGAAACACAGATTGCCTGATCCATCCAGCGCTGCATCTCGGCCAATGGCCGCGTGCCGTCCAGCGCGTTTGCTGCATGCAAATTGAAACAGGCGCAGGTGTGTGCCAACTTCAAGGTCTCCAGCAGGGGCCAACCTTCATGGCTGGCAAATAACACCCCAGCGCAAAATGCATCTCCCGCGCCAACACTGCCCACAATCTCCTCTGGTTTCAGGCACCACGCCGGCTGCCACCCTTTCTCACCCATTCTCTCTTGTCCCCACGCACCTTCAGGGGCATGGATCACCACGCGTTGGCGCACGCCCTGTTCCATTAACCAGGCGGCGGCCTCGGCAAACGCGCTGGGTGCTGCCAGCCCCGAAGCGCTGCGCAGCGTCACTCCGGTGAGTGATTGCGCTTCCAGTTCATTAACCACCAGATAGTCGAGCCAGCGTAACGCCGGCACCACCAACGGGCGATACTCCCCGGTTCGCGACACCAAATCCAGCGACGTGAGGTAACCGCGTTGCTGCATTTGTGCCAGCAGATGCGCACTGCGCGTACCAAACACCTCATCAGGCTGGTCGAGACTATCCAGCAGCAGCAAATAGCCGAGATGAAAAATACGGTGTGACGTGGCAACTTCAGCAAAATGGGGCAAATCCAGCTCGGCATTGGCCCCGCGCGCATGAAAAAACGTACGTTGACCATCGGGCGTGGTCATCACTTGGGTCATCGCCGTGCTGACACTGCGCGTACGTTGCACAAACTGACGATCAATCTGATGCTCGTCCAGTAACTGCACGATGTAATCGCCGTCGCTGTCCCCGCCCACCATGCCGACACCCGCCAGCGGCAATTTGACCTGCATGCGCGCCAGGGTGAACAGCACATTCAGTGCAGCGCCTCCGCTGCACTTCTCGCTGTGGGTAATCTCGGCTAACCAGCCTTGTTCCGGCCAATGCGTGATGCGTTGCACATGATCCACCAACATACTGCCCGCACCGAGAATACCGTTGCGTTGCACCATGTCAGGCCCTCCCGGCGCTGCCAAACACCTGCATCTGCTGCGCCACCACATTGGCAATATCGTGTTCTACCGCCATCAGCAGTTCAGCAAAGGCGTCGTAGCGGGCATCACGCTGGGTAATTTGCTTTTCAATTGCACCGAGTGCGGCTTGCGACATGCCCGTGTAGAAATTGATTTTATGGATGCCCAGGCTGATGGCGTGGCGGAAATCGGCGTCACTGATCCCTGAGCCGCCATGCAGCACCAGAGGAATGCCTGCGGCCGCGCGGATGGCCGCCAGACGGTCAAAATCAAGTTTCGGTTCGCCTTTGTATTTGCCGTGCGCATTGCCAATCGCCACGGCCAGACAATCGATCCCGGTCGACTGGACAAACTCCGCCGCCAAAGCAGGATCGGTAAACTTGTTGCTGTCAGCCTCGCCAAACAGCGCCCCACCTTCATCGCCGCCTACCGCGCCGAGTTCCGCTTCAACCGAAACGCCAATGGCGTGGCACATTTTCACCACTTCGCGCGTCTGGCGCACATTCTCCTCATAGCTGAGGGTTGAGCCATCAAACATCACCGAAGTAAAACCGAGGCGAATCGCCTGCATCACCGCTTCAAAGTGCAAACCGTGGTCGAGATTGAGCACTACCGGGATATCATGCAGCGCCGCTTCGGTGCGAATAGCCGCAATCAGAGGCGCGAGACTGACATACTTAAAGTGCACTTCCGCGATATTGATGATAAACGGCGATCGCTGTTGCTCAGCCGCCTGAAACAGGGCGCGCAGAAAGTGAGTATCGAGCACGTTAAATGCGCCGAGTGCGTATTGGTGCTGTTGCGCGTGGGCCAGACCCTGCGCCAGAGAAATCAGTGCCATCGTGAACTCCTTTATGCCAGCCAGCGGTGATATTCGTTGCACAACAGCCAGCGCGGATCTTCATCCTCATCAATCGGGTTGAAGCGTGCCAGCGGCGTGAGAAAGACATTGTCATGCTCGTCATCGTTGGGCATCGAGACTTCGCCAACCAGCACATCGCCATAGCCCTCTTCGCCCCAGAAGCTGTGCCAGATTCCGGGCTGCAGGGTTACGCTCTCACCCGGTGACAGGCGCAGTTGCGATCCCGCCGCGTGAGTCTGGCGGATGCCATCCAACGTGACGTTCACCGGCGAATCATCAAGCCGGTCGCCCGCGCGGTTATGCAGTGTCACGATCAGATTTCCGCCGCCGCGATTGATGATGTCTTCCATTTTTTGCGGATGGTAGTGCATGGGCGTCACCTGCCCTTCCCGCACGTGCATGATCTTTTCGGCATAGGGTTTGCCCCACGGCTGGCCGCCGCGCGATCCGTTACGCAGAGTAAACAAGGTTAAGCCGGTCTGAGAAAAATCATCAGCACCAAAACTGGTGACATCCCAGCCCAGATGCAGCGCCAGCAGCTCTTCTGCGCTGCGTTTATCCAGCGCACGCCATTGGCTGAGGCCATAATCGGCCCACGGCGGCAGATGCACGTCCTGACGCATAAAGAATTCTCGGGTGAGTTGCAGAATGGCGTTCACTTCGGATCGATGCATAACTCCTCTCCCAATGCGGGCGGCCCAGAGACCGCCTCAAGTGGTCAACGTTATTTCACTGTCCAGCCTTTGTAGCTGCTGACGGTATTGCGATCGATCATGGTGACTGGGATCAGCACCGGTTTGTCAGGCGCGGGTTTGCCCTGCAGGATGTCGTAGCCAATCTCCACCGCTTTGGCCGCCATCACCTGTGGGTCCTGTGCTGGCGTTGCGACAAACAGCGAACCTTTACGTTTCAGCGCCTCTTCACCATCAGGCGATCCATCGACGCCGACAATAAAGAACTCACTGCGCTGTGCCTGTTTAGCCGCCAGATCCGCACCTATCGCCGTTGGATCGTTGATCGCAAATACCGCATCGATCTTCGGATTGGCTGACAGCAGTCCAGTCATCACTTCCAGGCCACCATCACGGCTGCCCTTGGCATTCTGGTTGTAGGAAAGCAGTTTGATATCCGGATGGGTTTTCAGCTCGTTCATGCAGCCTTCAACCCGGTTTTGCACCGCTGATACAGGCGGTCCGTTGATGATCACCACGTTACCTTTGTCTTTCAGGCGATCAGAGATGTATTTACACGCCATCGCCCCAGCCTGGGTGTTATCGGAGGTAATGGTGGCGTTAGCACCGTCTGCGGCCACGTCCACCGCCACCACCACAATTCCGGCGTCACGCGCACGTTTTACCGCAGGCGCGATGCCTTTGGAGTCGGCGGCGTTCAGGATAATCATGTCCACTTTAGCGGCGATGAAGTTATCAATCTGCGCCACCTGCTGACCGAGATCGTAACCGCTGGAGACCAGCGTCACATTGACCTTGTCGCCCGCCAGTTCGCGCGCCTTGAGCTCTGCGCCTTTGGTGATCTGCACGAAGAACGGGTTGGCGAGATCGCCGACCGTGACACCAATGGATTTGAGTTCTTTTGCCTGCACCAGTGGCGCACTCAACAACGTCGCCGCCAGCAGTCCGGTAATAATCGGATTAAAACGCATAGTCGATGTTCTCCTGCTTTTTTGATTATATTGGCGACCAGCAGATCGCCGTTGTGTGACAACCTGTTGCAAATAGCCCTTAACCCACGTGATGACGCGTACGGTACTTATCGATCAGCACGGCAATAATGATCACTCCGCCCTTGATCACCAGTTGCCAGAAGTAAGACACGCCCATCAGCGTCATGCCGTTGTTCAACGTGGCGATAATCAGCGCACCAATTAGCGTGCCGGTGATGGTGCCGATGCCGCCGACAAAACTGGTACCGCCCAGGATCACCGCCGCTATCGCATCCAACTCGTATCCCACCCCCAGATTGCCGTTGGCACTGTAAAGGCGCGATGCACTCATCAATCCGCCCAATCCCGACAACATGCCGCTCATGGCATAGACAAACACCAACACCATGCCGACCTTAATGCCGGTAAGACGAGCCGCCTGCATGTTGCCGCCCACAGCGTAGATGTGCACGCCCAGGGTGGTGCGGCGCAGAATGAACCAGCACAGCGCGATGACGGCAAAGGCAATGATGATCAGCCATGGGATCGGCCCGAGATAACCGTTGCCTATCCACTCAAAATTGATATCAGAGTTGATGACGGTGGTGCCGTTCGCCAGCAAATAAGCCGCGCCGCGCAAGGCGGTATAGGTGCCGAGCGTGACGATAAAGGGCGGTAAACCGGCCCAAGCCACTAAAATGCCGTTGAAAAGCCCCATAATCAGCCCTGCGCCGAGCGCCGCCGGTATCGTCAGCCCGGCAAAGGCGGGATCGAGTGACACCACCATCGCCACCACCGCCGTGGTGCCGAGCATCGAACCGACGGATAAATCTATCCCGCCAGTGAGGATGACAAAGGTCATGCCTGCCGCCAGCACGATATTGATCGAGGCCTGGCGGGTGATATTCAGCAGGTTGGCTTCGGTAAAGAAGTTCGGTGCGACAAAGCCAAATACCGCCACAATCAGAATCAAAATCGGCAGAATGCCTACCGTTTGCAGCAGATCGCTCATTAAGGCGCGTTTGAGCGTAGGACTTTTTACGCGTGCGGTTTCACTGGTCATTTCGGTCTCCTCAGGCCTGAACCGGCTGTGCGCCGGTGGCCAGTGTCATGATGTTTTCCTGGCTGATCTCTGCGCCGCTCAACTCGCCCGCAATGCTGCCTTCGCGCATCACGTAGACGCGGTCACTCATCCCGACCACCTCCGGCAGCTCGCTGGAGATCATCAATATCGCCACGCCCTGTTGCGCCATCTGATTCATCATGCGGTAGATTTCGCTTTTGGCGCCGACATCCACGCCGCGCGTGGGTTCGTCCAGCAGCAGGATGCGCGGTGCAATTGCCACCCAGCGTGAAATCAGCAGCTTCTGTTGGTTACCGCCCGATAGTCCACCTGCCCGCACCTGGGCGTGCGGCACACGAATATTGAGTGATTCGATGGCATCACCAGCGATCTTTTGCCCTTTGCGCCGATTGAGCAGACCGTAGCTGGCATCGCGCTCCAGCGTGGCCATCACGATGTTTTCCTGCGCGGCCAGTTCCAGAAACAGCCCTTGCTCTTTACGGTTCTCGGTCAGGAAACCAATGCCACGTGCTATGGCATCCCGCGGGGAGTGAATTTTCACCTTCTCCCCATCGATCCAGATCTCGCCACCTTTCGGCTGGTGCACGCCAAAAATCAGCTGTGCCAGCTCACTGCGCCCGGCGCCGACCAAACCTGCCAGCCCAACAATTTCCCCGGCGCGCACCGAGAGACTGCTGGGATGCACTTTACGGTTATCGGTGAGATGATTAACGGCCAGGCGCACCTCACCGAAGGGAATATTGCGGTCTTTATTAAACAGATCGCTGAGTGGACGCCCGACCATCATGCGCACCAGTTCGCTGGCATTCAGTTGGTCACGCGTCAGGCTGCCGACATACTGCCCATCGCGCAGCACGCTGACGCGATCGGAGAGCTCATACACTTCCGCCATGCGATGACTGATATAAATGATCGCCATGCCTTCGCTGCGCAGGCGTTTAATCAGCGCAAAAAGCTGCTCAGTTTCACGGTTGGAGAGCGCAGCCGTGGGTTCATCCATCACCAGAATGCGGCTGTTGCGATGCAGCGCGCGGGCGATTTCCACCTGCTGCTGCTCGGCGATGCTCAGCCTGCTCACCAGATCGGTTGCACTGAATTGCGCACCCAAACGATTAATCACCTGCTGTGCTTCTTCTGCCATCTGCCGACGTTTCACCAGCCCGCCACGCGTGATCTCGCTGCCGAGAAAAATGTTCTCTGCCACCGTGAGATTGGGCGCCAGATTGATTTCCTGATAAATCAGTGTGATGCCCGCTGCCAGCGCCTCTTTCGGGCCTTTAATGGCGTAGGGCTGACCATCAATAAGAATTTCCCCGCTGCTGGCGATATATGCACCGGCCAGAATCTTCATCAGCGTACTTTTTCCGGCACCGTTTTCGCCCATCAGTGCATGGACTTCACCCGGCCACACGGTCAGATCCACGCCTTTTAAGGCGTAGAAGCTGCCGAAGCGTCGGGTGATTTCGCGCATTTCTAATATCGGTGTCGCCGCCATCGCCAGGCTCCTGCTGTGTGAAGTTGTCGCCGAGTGTTGCAACGCCAGATAAATGGAAAATGTCAGCGGCCATTCATATTTGTCATATTGCACCCCGTTCACGCTTTTATACTCGCCGGGAGTTGAGAGGTAAGGAGTGTCCGCAAATGAGTCAGAGTCTGCACTGGCACGCTGGCGCACGGGGTCGCTTGCTGCTGTTTAACCTGTTAGTGGTGAGCGTGACGCTGGCGGTGAGCCTGGTGGCTATTTTTGGATTTCGCCACGCGGGTCACATTCAGGAGCAGGCACAGGCGCAAACGCTAGCGGATATGAACGGCAGCCTGGCGCTGGCGCGGGATACGGCCAATGTGGCCACCGCCGCCGTACGATTGGCGCAGGTGGTGGGTGCGCTGGAGTACCAGAGCGAGTCGGCACGTCTGCAACAGACGCAGCAAGCCTTGCAGCAGTCTTTATCCCTGCTGGCGAACGCGCCATTGGCCGCACAGCAACCCGCACTGCTGGCGCGCATTCGTGAACGCAGCCAGATGCTTGAACAGAGCATCAATCAGCTGCTGCGTGTTGGTCATCAACGCCACTTACAACGCAACGTGATGCTGAGTGGTCTGTGGCAGGCGCAATTGCTGCTGAATCGCATTGATGTACTCGCCAGCGACGGCGCTTTTTTGCCGCTGCGCCAGCAAACGGATGCCCTGTTAAAGGTGGCGATCCAGTCCACGGCACCGCAAGCTGCTGAACAGCAATTACAACAGGTACTGCCCATTTGGTCCGCCCTGCCGCTACAGGATGCGCTGGCGATGCAGCGTGACCGCTTGGTCGACACCACGCGCAGCTTACAACCCGTCGCTCAACAGCTTGAGCAGAGCGATATCGCCATTGCCTACGCGACCTATCGCATCAAAGCACTGGTCGCGATGCTGAATGGTGACATCACCCATTATGTGCAACTGGTCGCGCAGCAGAGCGATGCACGCAGCACGGTGACGCATCAGGAGCTGGACTCCATCATCGGGTTTATTGGCCTGTTTATGCTGCTGGCACTGTTGATCACCGGTTACGCGGGTTACTACATCTATCGTAATCTCGGTTCGAGCCTGACCGCTATCGCCCACGCCATGACGCGTCTGGCCCAGGGCGAGAAAAGCGTCAATGTTCCGGGACTGGCCCGCCGTGATGAGCTTGGCGATCTGGCTCGCGCCTTTAACGTCTTTGCGCGCAATACCGCTTCACTGGCCCATACTTCGCGCCTGTTAAAAGAGAAAAGTAATCAACTGGAATCCACTTTCCTCGCGATGCGCGATGGCTTTGCGCTGTTCGATAACAGCGGGCAACTGGTGGTCTGGAACGCACAATATGCCGAGTTGCTCGGCATTCCGGCGCGCGACCTGCATCGCGGCCTGCATTATCAACGTCTGCTAGAGCGGATGGATGTGCAACTCACCAGCCTGCACGATGCGCAGGAAGTTCGCCTGCCCGACGGCCGCACGCTGGAACTGCGCTTTAGCCCGGTGCCACGCCGTGGCATGGTCAATACCGTACTGGAGCGCACCACGCGCAAGGCGCTGGAAGAAGCGCTGCTACACAGCCAAAAAATGAAAGCGGTGGGCCAACTCACCGGCGGCATCGCTCATGACTTCAACAACCTGCTGGCCGTGATTATTGGCAGTCTGGCGCTCACCGTGGGCCAACTCCCCTCTGGTTCGCTGGCCAGTCGAATCGATCGTGCGCGGCTGGCGGCCGACCGCGCGGCACAGCTTACCCAGCGGCTGCTGGCCTTCTCACGTAAACAGTCGCTATATCCGCGTGCGGTATCAGTGATTGAGCTGGTCGATAATCTTCACTCACTGTTGCAGCATTCACTGTTGCCCGGTCAGCAATTAGTGGTAGATGCGCAACGCCCCGGCTGGCCAGCGTGGATCGATGCCGGGCAACTGGAAAATGCGCTGATGAATCTGGTGGTCAATGCGCGCGATGCCATGGAGAAACAAAGCGGGGAAATTCGCCTGCGCATCTGGAATCAGCGAATGCAGGAAGCGGATGGCAAACGCGATCGCGTGACCATTGAAGTTATCGATCACGGCTGCGGCATGTCAGCCGAGGTGCGAGAACAGGTGTTTGAGCCATTTTTCACCACCAAAGAGACCGGCAGCGGCAGCGGACTTGGGTTGTCGATGGTGTATGGATTTGTGCGTCAATCTGGCGGACAGATCGAGGTGGAAACCGCCCCCGGCCAGGGCACCACCGTGCGCCTGTTACTGCCGCGTGCACCGGAAGCGGCCCAGTCTGCACCGGCGCTGCCGGAATTCACGCCAGTTGCCAGCAGCGACCGTCTGGTGTTAGTCCTGGATGATGAACCCGCCGTCAGGCAGACATTGTGTGAGCACTTGCATCAGCTCGGCTATCTCACATTAGAGTGTGACGATGGCGAATCCGCGTTAACGCTGCTGCGGCAGACGCCGGACATTGAGTTACTGATCAGTGATTTGATGTTACCCGGGGCGTTAAACGGCGCGGATGTGATTCGTCAGGCACAACAGCAGTGGCCGGAACTGGCCACGCTGCTGATTAGCGGTCAGGATTTGCGTCAAAGTCAGGTCACTTTGCCGCTGTGTGAACGGTTGGCAAAACCCTGGCAACAGGTGCAGTTGGCGCAGGCGCTGGAGCGCGCCTGGCAACGCAGTGAACGGCTTAATCGCGCACGGCAGGCTGCCACAGCGGCAACGGTTTCCCCGTGATGTAGCGTTTACGCAATTTGCTGGAGATGACATCCATAATCATCACCACGCCGACCAGAAGGATGGTCAGGAACATCACCACATCCCAGTTCCACAGACGCATGTTCTCGGCATACACCAGGCCGACGCCACCTGCCCCGACAAAGCCAAGTACCGCCGCCGAACGGGTATTGGATTCAATCTGGTACAGGCTCAACGCCAGGAAGGTCGGGAAGGATTGGGTAAAGATGCCAAAGCGATGTTTCTGCAGACTATTGGCCCCCACCGCACCTAAACCACGGCTTGGCGAACGTTCAACCGCTTCATGCCCTTCCGCATACAGTTTACCCAGCAAGCCCACATCCTGAACCACAATCGCCAGCACGCCCGCCAACGGCCCCATGCCAACCGCACGCACGAAGATCAGGCCCCAGATGGCCATATCGACACCGCGCAGGATGTCGAGCAAACGGCGCACCACTAAGGAGATCGGACGGGCAATGGGATCGTGCATCACGTTACGCGCTGCAAGGAACGACACTGGCAACGCGATCAGCGATGCAGTCAATGTCCCGGCAAATACAATCGCCAGCGTTATGCCAATCTGCGAGAAATAATAGCCAAATGGCCAGTTCATAAAGTCTTGCCAAACGAACATGCGCAGGAAGTAACGCCCTAGTTGCTCGCAACCGATAATGACTCGGCTCCACTCAATGCCAAAGAACTCAAAGAAGAACAGGTAATAGAGCGCGATGGCAAGTGCAATGCCAGCCACCCGGCGCAGATAACGGTTTTGGGCGGCGAACAGTGCAGGATGTTCCTGCTTCAGTTTCGCTACATCCGGTGCTAATGCGATCATTTGATATCCCCTTCCACCACGCGACGGCGCAACCAGCCGGATATCGTATCCAGCAGCGACACCACCACAATGATCAGCAGCAGCGTAATACTGACCTGATCGTAACGGTCCAGCTTGATGTTAGTCATCAGCTCCTGGCCGATACCGCCCGCACCGACCAATCCGAGGATGGTGGAAGAACGGAAGTTCACTTCAAGGCGCATAAAGCTGTAGGAGAGAAACGTCGGTTTCACCTGTGGCCAGAAGGCGAAGCGCATGCGCTGTAATTTGGTGGCGCCGCAGGCCGCGAGGCCGCGCACCGGTTTGTCCGAAGCGCTCTCAATCGATTCATAAAACAGTTTGGTCAGGCTTCCCACGGTGTGCAGCGCCAGTGCGAGGAAGCCGGGAATCGCCCCAATGCCAAACGCCATGACGAACATCACCGCCCACGCCAGTTCAGGCATGGTGCGCAGGAAAGCGACAAAGGCACGGATCGCAAAGCGGACGCTGCGCGGCGTTTGGGTGTTGTCGGCGGCGAAAAACGCCAGTACCCCAGCGATCATCACGGCAACGATGGTCGACGACAGCGCCAGCTGCAAAGTTTCCCAAATCAGCGGCAGCTGAAAATGCAGGCGGTAGCCCCAGTAGGCCAGCGAGCCTTCGGTTTTGACATCCGCGAACAACACCGACCAATGCAACACCGGCACGGTTTCGCCGATGTAATCAAAAAAGTGTGGCAGTGATTGCCAGACGGTGACCAGATTGAATTCCGCCATCTTGCCCGCAGCGAGGTAGAGCGCCACCAACAGAAGCGACCAGAGCACAGTGTCGCGTTTTTGCTGACGACGGATGCGTTGGTAGTAGTGTTCGAAATCGGTCAAGGGGGATGTCCTGTATTGGAGGTAATATTGCGTGGCACAACGGTGTAGCGGCACGATTCATTGCGCACTGATACCCGCTCATCTGCGAGTGAAAACCGCGCGATTCATCGCGCCGCTACGGTTTTCTGCAAGCGCATCAGGCAGGTATGCTTTGCCAGCACACCTGCCCCGCAGGTTCATTAACCGCGTGAACCTTTCATCAAATCACGTTTCATATCGATGATGTTCTGATAATCGGCAACGGTTGCCGGGCCGATGTGCTGAGCACCGCCCACCGCTTTAACAAAGCAACTGTGGTCTTCTTTATCCAGCTTCTTGATCGCAGCCACCAGCTTCTGTTTGAAGTCAGCGGGCAAGTTGTTGCTCACCAGGATTGGACCGTTCGGGATCAGCGGAGACTGCCAGATGATGCGGATTTTCTTCATCAGGTCAGGCTGGTCCATACGCATCATGCGGCCAAAGGCACCAGAGGTATAACCCTTGTCATAATCGCCGATCATTGAAGTCCAGGTCACAGCACCTTCAAACTGACCATTCAGCACACCCAGGATGTCCTGCTCGTGGCCGCCAGAGAAGGTCACGCTGGAGAAGGTGTTGTTGTACTTGTCGTCAACCGTGCCACCAAACTCTTTCTTGAACGCCTGGTTTGGCATCAGGAAGCCAGAAGTTGAATCCGGATCGGCCATACCAAAGGATTTGCCTTTCAGGTCTTCCAGCTTTTTGTACGGGCTGTCTGCTTTCACGATCACTACTGAGTGATAACCCTGAGATCCGTCTTTGTCATCCACCACGATGCCGACCACGTCAACCGCTTTCGGGTTCTGCAGATAAACCGACGCATAAGATGCTGGAGACATGCTCAGCACCATATCAATTTTGTTACCCAGTAGGCCCTGAATCACGCCTGAGTAGTCAGACGAGTTGCGCATTTTGGTATCGACGTTCAGCTCTTTGTCGAAGAAATCTTTCACGCACTGGTTATCGCCGATCTGCTGAGTGGCGTTCTGTCCACCCAAAATCCCGAGGTTCAATTCTTTTGGTGCATCCGCTGCGTTAACACCAAAAGTCATTGCAACAGTCAATAAAGCTAAAGAGGTCAGTTTCATTCGTGTTTTTTCTCTTGCCGTGGAAGTTAGTGGAGCTGGTTAATTTCGTCGCCGTACAGCTCATGCAGCAAGCCATCGGTCAACTGAGAAGGATGTCCGTCAAACAGCACTTTGCCGCGCTGAATGCCGATAACACGGGTGCAGTACTGCTTCACCAGTTCAATCGAGTGCAGGTTCACCATGACGCTGATGCCCTGCTCACTCACCTGACGCAGCACATCCATGATGCGTTTCGTGTTTTTCGGATCGAGTGAGGCCACCGGCTCATCTGCCAGCAGAATGCGCGGGTTTTGCATCAGCGCACGGCAAATCGCCACGCGCTGCATCTGCCCACCTGACAGGTTCTCCGCACGCTGCAGCGCCTGCGGCAGCATGTTCATCCACTGCAGCAGCTCAATCGCCTGCGCGCGGTCCGCTTCGGAGAACACTCTGAAGAAGGATTTCAGTGTTGAAGTCTGGCTCAGGCGCCCCAGCAGTACGTTGGTCAGTACATCCAGACGCGGCACCAGACAGAAATCCTGGAAAATCATGCCGCATTCGCTGCGCCATTCGCGCATCTGGCGGCTATTGAGCGTCACCACATCACGATCGGCTTCACCCTGACGATGACTGAGAATCGCACCCTGCGAAGCACTGATGGTGCCGTTCAGCATGTGTAACAGTGTCGATTTGCCTGCGCCTGAGCGACCAATCACGGCCACCAGCTCGCCCGCATGCAGATCGAAGCTGACATTATCCAGTACGCGGTTTTCGCCGTACGCCTTGCACAGTCCCTGCACCGACAGCACCTTGTTGCCTTGCCCGGCGTGCGGAACATAAGGATTGTCGATAACGGTTTTCAGTAATGCCTGTGCCATGTTGCACTCCATCTCTCTGAGGTCTTGATTGCCCGTTATTACGGGCAAATCCGATGAAGACTTAATGACAGTTAAATGATTAAACAGTGACACTGAGTGCGGAGCCGACCGTAATCGTCTGGCCGTCGGTGGCCGCCAGCACATTGTCAGGTAAGCGATTATTAAGTAACCAGCCATCCATCTCATGACTGAGGTGGATAAGCCACGCCTGGCGCGGTGCCAGCTGTTCAATAATCTGCAATGCGCGCGTCACATCGTTATGATTGCGTACGCTTTCTCGTGGCGGGTCATTGCAGTCAATCACCAGTTGATCCAGCGGTTGACCATGAAGAAAATCTGCAGTGTCAGGCGGCAATCCACAGGTATCACAAAGCCAGGCGAGGCGCGTACCCTGCCAGTCGAACAGGTAACCATAAGTGAGTTTTGAGTGCTGCAGCGGTAGAGGTGTCACCTGCAACGCACCAAAGCGATGAGGGACGAAAGGCGTGAGGGCAGAACGGAAATCCAGCAAACCAGGATGTTTAAACAGGTCATCACAGCCCTTCTCATCCGGCGGTGCCCACACCGGAATCGGTTGACCTAATCCCCAACGTAAACTGAACAGTCCTGCCACATGGTCCATATGAAAATGGGTGAGCAAAATACGGCTCAGTTCACCGGGTCGAAAGCGCTGATGCAGGTCGTGGCGTCCGGCATCCAGCAATATACGCTCGCTGCCCGTGTCAATGAGTGCACTGGTCGCGGCACGCGCGCGCCTTGGCTCAAGACGCGCACGTTCGCAAGCGTGGCAATCACAGCCAAACAGCGGCGCAGACTGCACGCCACCCGTACCGAGAAAAGTGAGTTTCATGGTGGATGCTCCAGCAATTGACGCAACCCGTTGAGCGTATCGCTGAGTGCGCCATCGTTATTGAGCGGATGGCAGTGCGCAGGCAGCGGTTCTGATGCGCGCGCCAGCCGTTGACGAATCTCCCCTTCACTTTCACGTCCGCGCTGCCGTAAGCGCATTTCCAGCACCGCCGGCGAAACGTGCAGCACCAGCGGCAACAGTTGTGTGCCGTAATGTTGCTCGACAATCGGCAGATGCAGACGCGAACCGTTGACCAGCACATTCAACCCGCGCGCCAGCCAGTGGTCGATCTCTTCTCCCAGCCCGTAGTAGAGGCCGTGTGCCTGCCAGCTGATGGCAAACAATCCCATGGCTTGACGACGCCGAAACTCAGCCTCGCTCAGCGCCACATGATTTTCGCCCCCGGCATCAGCCGGGCGCGTAATGTAGCGATGGGCGATCACCAGGTTATCTGGCGGCGCTTCGCGTAACGCATTCAACAAACTGTCTTTACCCGAGCCCGAAGGCCCGGTGAGCCAGATCAGGCGCGCCATCAGAACACCAGCCTGCCCTGCGACCAGACGTGGCGAATGTGTGGATGCCCATGTTCGGTATGCGCCAGTACCAGGTCGGCACGCATGCCTTCGCCAATCACACCGCGATCGTGCAAGCCAATGGCACGCGCGGGATGACGTGTCACCAACGCGGCGGCCTGTGGCAACGTCAGGCTGTTGCGTTCATCTGCCACTAAGCGGAACACCGCGTCCAGCAGGCTCGCTGGGTAGTAATCTGATGACAGAATATCCAGCAGCCCATGGCTGGCCAGCTCCCAGGCTGCCACGTTGCCCGAGTGCGATCCACCACGCACGATATTCGGCGCGCCCATTAACACCTGCATACCGCACTCACGCGAGGCGCGTGCAGCCTCGATGGTGGTGGGAAACTCCGCAATGGTGCTGCCCACCTCATGCGATTCGGCCACATGTGCGGCAGTAGCATCATCGTGACTGGCAATCGGGATCCCCCGTGAACGGCACAGGCTGGAGATGGCGTTACGGTTCGGCGTCGAGAACTCGGCAGCCAGTGCCAGTTGCTCACGTTCGAACTGATCCATCTGCTCATCATTCAACGAGTATTTGCCCTGGTAATAGGTGCGATACATCTCCAGCGAGGCGTATTGACGTTGGCCTGGCGAATGGTCCATCAGCGATACCAGTGACAGCTCAGGCGTGCTCATCAACTTTTCAAACAGCGGCAGCGTGGTGTTGTGTGGCAACTCACAGCGCAGATGCAGATGGTGGTCGACCCGGTTGATACCTTTGCGGTTGCTGTCCTGAATGGCGTTGATCATTTTGCTCAGGTTCTCGAGGCGATGACCGCCATCACGCACATCGCCGACGCCAATCGCATCCAGCACCGTGGTAATGCCGCTGGCAACCATCAGCGCATCGTGGCTGCTCATTGCCGAGTGCGCGGGCCAATCCACTTTTGGACGCGGCGTGAAGAATTTGTCGAGGTTGTCGGTATGCAGCTCAACCAGTCCTGGTAACAGGAAGGCGTTTTCGCCATCCAACGCACCAGGCAATTGGCTGGTGCTGTCGCTGAAACTGGCGATGCGACCGTCGCGGATCTCCAGCGAACCGGCGACAACCTCATTTTCCAGCACCAGACGGACATTATTGACGATCATGCTTCTGCTCCTGTTTTAACCGGCTGCATGACGTGCAGGCGATCGGCCACGCGTGCGCGCACCGCTTCGTCATGGAAAATACCCACAATGGCGGCGCCACGGGTGCGCGCCTGTTCAATCAATTCCACCACCGCTGCGCTATTCGCACTGTCGAGTGAGGCGGTGGGTTCATCCAGCAGTAGTACCGGATAATCCGCGATAAAACCCCGTGCGATGTTCACGCGCTGCTGTTCACCGCCCGAGAACGTGGACGGCGCGAGTGACCACAAACGTTCAGGCACATTCAGCCTGGTCAGCAGGTCTTTGGCTCGCTTCTCGCAAAAAGCACGATCCACGCCGCGTTCGAGCAGAGGTTGCATGACGATTTCCAACGTGGGCACACGGGGAATAACGCGCAAGAACTGGCTGACCCAGCCAACGGTTTCGCGACGAATCGCCAAAATCTGCCGCGCGGGTGCCTGTGCCATGTCGATCCATGCGCCCTGATGTTGCAGCCAGATATGGCCGCTGTTGGCCTGATAGTTGCCGTACAGCGCGCGCAGCAGCGTGGATTTACCGCTGCCGGAACGACCGTGCAGCACCACACATTCACCGGCGCCGACCTCAAGATTGGCATCCTGCAGCACCGGCAGTTCAGCACTGCTCTGGTTGTGCAGCACGAAGGTTTTGCTAAGTTTCTCTACGCGCAATAAAGGTTGCATGTTGATGTCCTGATGAAGTTAAGCCAGCACCGATGAGACCAGCAGTTGCGTGTAAGGATGGTGCGGATCGTCCAGCACCCGGTCGGTCAGACCGCTCTCCACCACCTTGCCCTGCTTCATCACCAGCAGGCGGTGCGCCAGCAAGCGCGCGACACCGAGATCGTGGGTAACGATCACCACCGCCAGATTGAGCTCGCGCACCAGCGTACGCAGCAGATCCAGCAGTCGTGCCTGCACCGACACATCCAGACCACCGGTCGGCTCATCCATAAACACCAGTGTGGGTTGCGTCACCAGGTTGCGTGCAATCTGCAAACGCTGCTGCATACCGCCGGAGAAGGTGGTCGGCAAATCGTCGATGCGGTTGGCGGGGATTTCGACGTCCTGCAACCAGCGCATCGCCTCTTTACGGATGTCACCGTAATGACGCTGGCCGACGGCCATCAAGCGCTCGCCGATATTGCCGCCCGCCGTGACCTGCGGGCGCAATCCGTCCAGCGGATGCTGATGCACCACGCCCCATTCGGTACGCAACAAGCGGCGGCGGTCGCTCTCACTCAGTTGATAAAGATCCTGAGCACGATAAAGAATGTTGCCCTGCTGCGGCGCTAAACGCGCAGACAGGCTGCGCAGCAAGGTGGTTTTGCCGGAACCCGACTCACCCACAATGCCCAAGACTTCCCCTGGATAGAGTTCAAAGCTGACGTCTTCAAAACCTTTGCCTGGCGCATAAAGGTGCGTCAGATTGTTGACCGCAAGCAGCGGCTGTTCACTGTGCATGTTGTTGTTCCTGCTGCTGGTGGCAAAAATCGGTATCGGAGCAGACAAACATGCGCGTACCGGCATCATCCATGACCACCTCATCGAGGTAGCTGTGGCGTGAACCGCACAGGGCACAGGGTTCATCCCAGCTTTGTACGGTGAATGGGTGGTCGTCGAAGTCGAGGCTTTCCACTTTGGTATAAGGCGGCAAGGCATAAATGCGCTTTTCACGCCCGGCGCCAAACAGTTGCAGCGCAGGCATCATGTGCATTTTCGGGTTATCGAATTTCGGGATCGGCGAAGGGTCCATCACGTAGCGATCGTTGACCTTCACCGGATAGGCATAAGTGGTGGCAATATGGCCGTAGCGGGCGATATCTTCATACAGTTTGACCTGCATGATGCCGTACTCTTCCAGTGCGTGCATGGTGCGGGTTTCCGTTTCGCGCGGCTCGATGAAGCGCAGCGGCTCAGGAATCGGCACCTGGAAAATCAGCACCTGATCTTCCTGCAATGGCGTCTCCGGAATGCGGTGACGCGTCTGGATCAGCGTGGCGTCCTTGGTGGCTTCGGTGGTGGCTGCCCCGCTGACACGCTGGAAGAAGCGACGGATCGACACGGCGTTGGTGGTGTCATCCGCGCCCTGGTCAATCACCTTCAGCACGTCGCTGTCGCCAATGATGCTGGCGGTGATCTGGATCCCGCCGGTGCCCCAGCCGTAAGGCATCGGCATTTCACGTCCGGCAAACGGCACCTGATAACCCGGAATCGCTACCGCTTTGAGGATCGCGCGACGAAGGGTGCGCTTGGTCTGCTCATCCAGATAGCCGTTGTTATAGCCGGTTAACTCACTCATCGTTTTGCTCCTGAACCTGTTCACGCAGCCGTTTCAGCAACTCCAGCTCCGCCTGGAAATCGACGTAGTGCGGCAGTTTCAGATGCGAAACAAAGCCCGCCGCTTCCACGTTGTCGGCATGCGACAGCACGAACTCTTCGTCCTGCGCCGGGCCGGCAATACGTTCGTTGTAATCGGGTGCTTGCAGGGCACGATCCACCAGTGCCATCGCCATCGCCTTGCGCTCTGAACGGCCAAACACCAGCCCGTAGCCGCGCGTGAAGTGCGGCGCACCTTCGGTTTGTGTGGTGAAGCCGTTGACCATTTCACACTCGGTCAGCAGGATTTCACCGATATCAATCTCAAAGCCCAGTTCTTCCGGGCAGATCGACACGCTGAGATAGCCGGTACGGATTTCGCCAGCAAACGGGTGGTTGCGGCCATAACCGCGCTGCGTCGAGTAGCCGAGCGCCAGCAAGAAACCTTCGTCGCCGCGCACCAACTGTTGCAGACGTGCCGCGCGCGTGGCCGGATAGCCAGGCGGTTCACGCGTGATATCACAAGGCTCGCTGCCATCATCCTCTTCGCGCGCTGCCAGGCCCTCTCTGGTCATCATGCTGAACACATGCGGGCAGTGCTCTGGCAGCGCCTGATCGTCACGCGGTGCCGCCGGAGTTTCACCATTGGCCAGCAAGGTGAAATCGAGCAGGCGATGGCTGTAATCGTAGGTGGGACCGAGCACCTGACCGCCCGGCAAATCTTTGTACACCGCCGAGATACGACGTTCGATGCGCATCTCATCGGTGTCCAGCGCCAGGCTGTCAGCCAGACGTGGCAGCGTCGTGCGATAGGCACGCAGCAGAAAGATCGCTTCCACCAAATCGCCGCTGGCTTGTTTAATGGCGAGTGCCGCCAGCTGGGGATCGTAGATACCGCCTTCGGTCATCACGCGATCCACCGCTAATCCCAGCTGCTGTGCGACCTGATCGCAGCCGAGTTCTGCGATATCGCGGTCGCCACGGCGCAAATCAGCCTGTAGCTCATGAGCACTGGCTATCGCCTTCTCGCCCCCTTTCACCGCAACGTACATCAGCACACCTCCACGTCGGTAGTGCGTGGCAAGGCCATCATCGCTTCACCGCAGGTGAAAATCAGATCCACGCCCAGTGGGAACGGGTGCGGACGCTCGCGCAAATAGGTCAGAATGGCTTCGGGAAGCTGCGGGGCGATGGCGCGTGACTCACGCAGGCCAGGACCAGACAGGCGCAGGGTTAAGCCGCCGTTCAGTGATGGCACTTCAATGATCAGCGTGGTGCTTTTTTCCGGTGACATATTGTCGCCCGGCGCAAACTGCGCGGGATCCGGATTGGAGGCCGCATGCGTCAGGGCAAAGGGTGCATGGCGCTCTTCCACAATCGGCACACCGGTGTGAAAACGCAGGTTGTTACGCACGATTTCGCTATCAACGCGACCATCCAGCCACAACGCACTCTCCTGATCCACCAGCGTCAGCAGTACCGCCGTTGCGGCAGGCGACAGGTCGCCCCAGCCCTGTTCCAGTGGCAGAGAGACCATCACGCCTGGCTCGCTCATCGCTTTAAGAATGCGGCGGAAGGCACGCTGTGAATCGGCAACCGGATGGTTAAAACTGGCGAGTAATGTCATGAGTTATCTCCGCGTACCAGCGTAAAGAAGTCCACTTTAGAGCTGGCGATTTCACGTGCGCGCAACTGACGCTGCTCTTCACGCAGGGCCGCCAGCGGGGCAATTAATTTTTCCTGCAACAGCGCATGGGTTTCTGGCTGTTGCAGTAGCGCATCAATCACGGCGCAGCGTTCGGCATGGGCTTTATCGCGGCCCAGCACATAACTGAAACCGAGGGTGCCATCATGCAGTTTCACTACGGCACGGGTGACGGTGGCATCGCCCATCACGAAGCGTTTGCCGCTACCGCCCATGCGCGCCTGCAAACGGGTTAAACCGGTTTCGGCGGGACGAATCGCTTCAAATTGCGCATTGAGGTGCAGCGACTGCCAGTGGGCATTTAGCTGGCTGGCTTCGCTGTGCGCGAGTACCGATAGCCAATGCTGGCGAGCGGTTTGCTGTTTCATTCATGCTCCAGAGTCAGTTCAATCATGTCGCCACGCGTTAGGCTAACGGAGTATTCCGCTACCTGACCGTCACGGTGTTTATTCAGGGTGCGCACGCACAGCAGCGGTGACTGCAGGGCAATCTCCAGCTGTTTACACTCTTTAGCCTGGGCGCGGCGGGTGCTGATTCGGGTTTGCGAACGCGTTAAATCGAGGCCAAGGTGCTGCTGCATAAAGTCATGCAGCGAGCCGTTCTGGAACTGCTGTATCGTCGGCCACCAGCTCAGTTCCGGCAGGAAGTGATTGATGACACACACCGGCACGCCATTCACGCGGCGCAGCGTGCGCAGATGAATCACGTTGTCGCCTTCATTAATGGCGAGCGCACTGGCCACATCGCCACTGGCGGGACGCAGCACCGCCAGCAGTCGCTCACTGGTGGGGTGGCTGCCCTGCTCCAGCAGGTTTTGGCTAAAGCGCGCCTGCGCATGCAAGGGGTAATCATAGGGACGCATCAGCACCAAAATGCCGACGCCGTGACGGCGTTGCAGCAGCCCTTTGTTCACCAGTTCGTCCACCGCGCGGCGCAACGTATGGCGGTTGACTTCATAGTGATCGGCTAACTGTTGTTCAGAAGGCAGATAGTCACCACAGCGATAACGCTCTTGCAGTGCCTGCTCCAGTTGGGCGGCGACCGCCTGATACACAGTGGTCGGATGTCTGGATATCTCCATCACGTTCAATACCTCATTCGCTATGGGTTGAGGAGCGCAGCGACAAGTGCTGCGAGATGGCGACTACAGTGCGCGAGCCAGATGACAGCGCCGTGACGGCTCAATGACGTGAGGATGAATTTGCTTTAGGGCAGCAGGATCGAAGCGAAACGGCTGTGGTTTTAATAAAAAATTTTTAACTGTTACCTTTGTGACAGCGTTCAAAAAATTATCGCTTATTTTCAACGCTTTATCGCTTCCCTTATAGGATGCAGCTTGCGTAAATTCTGCTAACGTTATAAATGAGCCCTCCTTGTTACGCGAACCCTATAATGATTAACACAATCAAACTGTCCGACGGTTTTCGCCGCAATTTTGTACGGGAAGTTATTTTGCCGTTGGTGGCGATTTTAGTTTTAACCTTTGCCGGAGCAGGTGTTGGCTTGTTCTGGGGCACCTCGCTGAGCAATGAACAGGCTCGCGATCAACAGCAACGCATGATTGAGGCCTCCTTTAGCCAAAGTTTGAATGAACATTTGCGTCAGCTGCGCAGTTTGACTCGCTGGTCGCCTCTCGCGGACCAATTGGCATTGGGCGTGCCGGATCAGAGCTGGTTAGATCAAAATATCGGTGGCTGGCTTTATGACATGTTTGACCACCAGTTGATTCTGCTGATGGATCGTAACAATCAGCCGCTGGCGATCTGGCGTGAGGGTAAACGCGTGCCCAGTGACAGCGTGGGGCAATACCTAAAAGACATGCTGGCCAGTCCGCTCGTGGTGAGCAGTGATGAGGTGGCGGGTCCCAGCGATCGTGCCGATTTCGTGCGCATTGGGCAACGTGCCGCCGCCCTCGCTGTGGGCGATATCAGCAGTACACGTGAAGCAGGCCGCTATCGATTAGTGAGTATCAAATTCCTCGATGATGGCTATTTACGTAATCTGGCGGATCGCAGCCAATTGCAACAGCTGCATTTCAGCGATGGCGCACCGCAGCCTGGAACAGATGCACTCTACCAACTGAATTCACAGCAAGGCGATGCAGTGGGTTACCTGAGCTGGCTACCAGATAAACCCGGCGCGCAGATGCTGCGCATGCTCGGCCCTTCAACACTGTTATCCGTGGTGCTGATTACCTTGCTCTGCCTGTTTATGGTCAGGCGCATCTGGACCTCCTCTCTCAATCTGTCGCAATCGTTGCTTAAGCTCGGCGCCAGTGAGGCGCAGGCGCAGCATCTGGCTTTTCACGATGTGCTTACCGGACTGCCGAATCGGGCACTGATGGAAGATCGGCTGACCCAGGCGCTGGCTGCATCCGCCCGGCACGATCAACGTGTGGCGCTGCTGTTGCTTGATCTCGATCGCTTTAAAAACATCAATGATACCTATGGCCATCATGCGGGCGATGAGTTGATCATTGAGGTGGCGCGCCGCCTCACGCACATCTTGCGTGCCAGCGATACCGTAGGGCGCATCGGCGGGGATGAATTTATTGTGATGATGCCGGACGTCGATAACATCGGTCAGGTGCAGACGTTGGCAAAACGCATTATCAGTGAGCTGAGTGAAGCCTATGAGCTGCAAGGCAGCGAAGTGTGGGTTGGGGTCAGCATCGGGCTGGCGCTGGCCCCTAAAGATGGCATTGATCGTCTGGAGCTGATGCGTAAAGCGGACATCGCGCTGTATGAGGCAAAAAACAGTGGTCGCGGCCAGTATCGCCAGTTCGAAAAAGTGATGGATGAATCGCTGCGCACCCGCCAGCAGATGGCGACGGATTTACGTCAGGCGCTGGTCAATTTCGATGGTCTGCGCGTGTGGTATCAACCCCTGATGGAGATCAGCGGACAGCGAGTGGTGGGATTAGAAGCCCTGGTGCGCTGGCAGCATCCGGTGCGTGGTGATGTCTCGCCGGGTGACTTTATCGCCATCGCCGAAGAGACCGGGATGATCATTCCACTAGGCGAATGGGTGTTACGTGAAGCCTGCAAAACCTCACTGAGACTGCCGCAGGTGATTGTGGCGGTTAACGTTTCTCCCGTGCAGTTTCGCGCCAGTGGCTTTGTGGAGCGCATCGTTGAAATTGTGCGTGAAGAAGGCGCCAATCCACATCATATGGAACTGGAGATCACCGAAGGCGTATTGATTGAGGATGAGCACGAATCACGCAATAACATCATTGCGTTGCGTGAGGCCGGTTTCCGCATTGCGCTGGATGATTTTGGCACCGGTTACTCCAGCCTTAACTATCTCAGCACATTCCCGGTCGACAAAATCAAGATTGATCGCTCCTTCACCCAATCGCTGGGCGTCGCGCAAAACTCTGCGGCAATCGTTGAATCCGTGGTGCGTCTGGGTCACGCCATGGGCTTAACCGTCACCGCCGAAGGAGTAGAAACCGAAGGCCAAAAGGTGGCGCTGGCCGATGCGGGCTGTAATCAGCTGCAGGGATATCTGTTCAGCCAGGCCGTACCGTTTGAAGAGATTAAAAAGATGGTATAAATGCCCGACAGGAGGAGCGTGTTCCGCCCTGCGGGCATTGGCGTCAATGCCGCGCCGCTCGCGTTTAATCCCGGTTAGCGGTGGCGGCGCGATATACCGTGCATCAGGGTTATAACGGAAAATCCGTATCAATCGACGTCTGCCTCCAGTTTTCGATTTGTGCCAGTCTCTCTTTCAACTTACTGGTCACTGCCTCATAACCCCATGCGCCCATCACCAGATGGCGCGGAGGATTATCGTGCTCCGTGATGGCGATCATCGCCGTGGCCGCACGAGCCGGATCGCCCGCCTGGGTGCCGCTGTATTCGGAAGTGGCTTTCATGCGCGCCGCCGCCGTATCAGCATATTCCGGTATGGTGCTCGGCGTCTGGTGCAGTGAACGCCCCGCCCAATCCGTGCGGAATGGGCCAGGCTCGACACAAGTGACATGAATGCCTAAAGGCGCCGCTTCCACTGCCAGGGAATCAGACCAGCCTTCCACCGCGTGTTTGCTGGCCGAGTAATAGCCTGAACTGGCAAAGCCAATGAATCCGGCGACCGAGGTGATATTGATCACGTGTCCGCGACGCTGTTTACGCATCGCCGGCAAAATCGCGCGGGTCAAGGCAAAAAGACCAAAGACGTTGGCATCGAACTGAGCACGGATCTCACGCTCATCGCCCTCTTCCACTGAACTCTGATAGCCATAGCCGGCATTGTTCACCAGCACATCCACCGTACCGAATTTGTCCAGTGCGGCCTGAACGGCTTGCTCGATACTTTGCGCATCGGTCACATCCAGTGCCACCGCAAGGGCATTGTCATGCCCCGCCACCAAATCCTGCACTTTTGCCGGGTCACGCGCGGTCACCACGGTATGAAAGCCGCGCGCAATGGTCTGCTGCGCCAGCTCCCGGCCAAAGCCGGTTGAACAACCAGAAATAAACCAAACGGGCGTGTTTGCTGAAGCCATAGTGACATCCTCTTAAATGCGCCTGATGAACCGTCATCGGGCAACAAAAGACTATGGCAAAGCCTGAAGCTGAATATTAGCGCTTAGTGCGACCTGTTCATCATCGCCGGATAGCGTTGTTGCAGATTCTGGAAGATGGCCTGCATCTGCGCCTCAAGCGTTGTCGGTTGTGGATCTGCTGCAACCGCCTCACGTGTTGCCGGTTGTGCCTCCACTGCCACGGCGTCAAACACCTGCTGCTTGAGAAAGTGGCGCCAGCTGACCGGCGCTTGTGCCAGAAACGCGGTGAGCAACGCATAGCGCGCCGGTGTCCACTGCTGTTCAAATGCGGTGCGGGCTGGGCCGTGATCAAAATGCTGCCGGGCTTCGTGTTGCATCTCAGCGCGTAAACGCGCAGTGGTGATCGCATCCACCTCATCATCGATGATCGCCACGCCGTAGCGCTCACGCGCCATCTGGCGGGAGACGAATCCGCAGCGCACATCCTGCAGCACTGCCGCCGTGTCACGTTCCACTGGCAGGCCATACCCTCCCGCGCCCGGACCGCGCACCTCAACGATATCGCCCGGCTGGCAACGAATGACATCGGTGTTGCCGTGTTCAATGGCCTTGCCGTTGCGCAACGTGCGGAAGTGCGACAATGCCCCTGACTCACCGCCCAGCACGCCAGCCGAGGCGAACACTGACCGGTTGCGATTGCGCGCCGTTACCGTGGTGTTGGGCGCGGTAATTTCAAACGCCATCTCCGTGGCCAGGCCGCCACGATAGCGCCCGGCACCGGCACTGTCCGCTGCCAGCCCATAGCGATGGAAATGGATGGGTACTTCTGCCTCGTTGATCTCAATAGGCGTGTTCTTCAGAAACGCCGATAACCCGCCAGAACCATCCGGGCCATCATGACGTGGTGTACCGCCCGCGCCACCGCCGACGGGTCCTAGCGAAGCCACCACGCTGCGGTTCTGGCTATCGCTGGTACGGATATTCATGATCGAGTTGCCGCCGGGTGAGTTGGCCGGTAAGCGATCGGGCAACGCCTGGGAAAAGACGCCAATGGTGGCGATCTGCGACAACGCGCAGGTCAGCGATCGCATGCCCACCGCGGCAGGCGCTTCACAGTTCATCACCGTACCGGGCGGCAGGATAGCGCGCGTCGGGCGTAAGGTGCCCGCATTGAGCAGCAGATGGCGATCCAGCGTGGAAAGCACATAAGTGACACCCACCAGCGCCAGCGGGTGGCGTTCACGGCCGCCCGTAGGCATATTCAGCGACGAGGCCAACTGCGGATCGCTGCCGGTGTAATCCAGTTCCAGCGTGTCGCCGCTAATGCGCAGCGTGATGGCTACGCGGCACGGATAGCCGCCTTCACCATCTTCATCGGCAAAGTCAGCATAGAAGTACTCCCCGTCCGGGATAGTGGCAATAATGCTGCGCGCCTGCGCTTCGGCGTAGTCCAGAATACCCTCGATACCCTGCAGGAAATCCTCAACACCAAAACGCGCGATGATGTCATGGATCTTACGCTCGCCCACGTTCACCGAGGCAATCTGCGCCTTGAAATCCCCCCAGTTTTGCTCTGGTACACGCACGTTGAGGCGCATGATGCTGGCGACTTCTACATTCAACTCACCGTTGCGCACAATCTTGAGTGGCGGAATGCGGATGCCCTCCTGCACGATGTCGGTCAGCGATCGCGACAACGAAGCCGGCACCGCGCCGCCCACATCGGTGTTATGAATATGGCCTACCACAAAACAGACAATCGCACCGTTGTGAAACACCGGCTTCCAGATATGGATATCCGGCGAGTGCGTTGCCACATTGCCCGCATACGAATCATTGGTGATGCAGATATCGCCCTCCTGATAGCTGTCGATTAACGCCAGCACCGGGCCGTAATCGATGCCGCTATACCAGGGCGCGCCAAAGCTGCGCGGTGAGGCGAACGCCATGCCGTCACGACTGACAATCTGACAGGAAAAATCTTCGGTCTCTTTGACGAAAGTGGAGTGCGCGGTGCGCATCAGCGTAAACGCCATCGCATCGGCCGCCGCCGCGCAATAGTTCGCCAGAATTTGCAGGTTACGTCCGTTTATGGCCATGTTAGTTTGCCTCCAGAGGCGTAATCAGCAAGTTGCCAAAACTATCGACATCCACCTGCATGAACGGTGGAACGCAGGTGGTGCAGTCATCCTGTGCGATGATCACAGGTCCGTTGAGATGGTGTCCGGCACGCAGAGTGGCACGCAACACCACATCGACCGGATGCGACGCACCGTCAATCCAGGCATGCACCTGTTTTGCGACCTCGACGGCATCAGTGGCCGCAGGCAACAGATTGAGCGTGGGTTTCGGTGTGGGAGACGCAATCACCAACCGCAGATTGATAATCTGCACCGGCGCATCGGCATCACAGTGACCAAACAGTTGCTGATGCTGGCGGTCAAAGGCCTCATGTAAGGCCGCCACGTTGGCCTGCACCAGCCACTCCGGCTGTAATGCGACTTCTATCTCAAACGATTGGCCGCGATAGCGCATATCGGCGCTGTAATGCAAAGTGAACGGCATATCCGCGCCGTGTTGCTCGCGCAGCCAGCCACGCGCACGTTGGCTCAGGGCTTCCGCTTCCGTTGCCAGCTTATCCGCCAGGCTGGCGTCCAGATCGCTGTAGAGCGTGCGGATAAAATCATTGCGGATGTCCGCCACCAGCCCTCCCAGCGCAGACAGCACCCCCGGCGTAGGTGGCACGATCACCCCTTTCATGTTGAGTTCGCGGGCGAGGAAACACCCCATCATCGGGCCCGCGCCACCAAAGGCGAGGAACCAGAATTCACGCGGATCCAGCCCAAAACGCGACAGCAATCCGCTGGTGTCACCGTACATACTGGAGATCGCCAGTTCGATAGCCGTTTCCGCCGTCTCTTCCACCGTAATGCCCAGTTGCTCCGCCAGCGGCTGCCAGGCGGCACGCGCGGCGGCGACATCGACTTTCACCGCGTTGTAGCCCAGATCGCCATGACCGATCATCCCACAGGCTGCAAAAGCATCGGTCGCTGTTGGCTGCGTCCCTCCGCGCTGGAAACACACCGGTCCCGGCAGCGATCCGGCGCTGTCTGGACCCATTTGCAGTACCCCCTGGTTATCGATCCACGCCAGCGATCCGCCCCCCTGTCCCACCGACGTAACGGCCACCGACGGAATATAAATGGGGAAATCACCGATGATTTCACCGTTGCCCTGCGCGACTTGCCCATTGACGATCACCGCCACGTCCGCGCTGGTACCCCCGATATCCAGACTGAGAATTTTGTCGAAACCGCAGGCGCTGGCGAGGAAGCTGGCACCGATCACTCCCGAAGCCGTACCTGACAACACCATCTGCACGCATTCACTTTTTGCCTGCTCCACACCCATCACGCCGCCGTTGGACTTAGTGATACGCGGTGGTGGCTTAACGCCCATGGTGTGTAACGCCTGTTCAAACGATTCGAGGTAATGAATCACCATCGGCTGCACGTAAGCATTGATAGTGGCGGTGATGGTCCGTTCATATTCACGAATAATCGGCCAGATGTCGGCAGAGCAAGAGGTAAGCAGTTCAGGCGCCACGTCCTCGATGATCGCTTTGACCGCCGCTTCGTTCTGGCGATTGCGATAGCTGTGCAATAGCGACACCACAATGCCCTGACAACCCGCCGCACGCGCCTGTTCAATCGCCTCCAGCACACTTTGCCGGTCGACTGGCTGCAACACCTCTCCGTGGCGGTCAGTGCGTTCTTTGATGGCATATACCCGGTCGCGGGTAATCAACGGCGCCGGACGTCGCGAGAAGAGATCGTGGATATGGGGGATTTTAAGACGCGCCAGCTCCAGCACATCGCAAAATCCCTCGGTGGCAAACAGCGCCAGCCGCACGCCACGTCGCTGGATCACCGCGTTGATGCCCACGGTGGTGCCGTGGGTAAAGTAGTCAATATGCTGGGGTTCAATACCGTCACGCTGCTGCAACTGCGACAGCCCGGTGAGAATTTCGCTGCCGGGCTGATCCGGCCGCGACAGAACTTTCAAGGTATGAATCTGATGAGTTTGTTCATTCAGCACGGCAAAATCCGTAAAGGATCCGCCAATATCAACGCCAACGCGGTAACCCATGGTGAGCAAGCTCCGTTATCAGGAGAGAGGAAATTCCATCAGTTTTTGTGGGTCCTGCACCACGCGCCAGCCAAGGCGCTGATACAGCTGATGGGCATCATTGGTTGAAAGCATCCAGCGGTGCACCGTGGCCAGTTCCGGGTGCGCACGCACACAGGTTGCCAGCCAGCTGCCCAGGCCATGACCCCGCCAGTTTTCATCAATCATCACATCGCACAGCCAGCCAAATCGGGTGTAATCCGTGACCAACCGCGCGAAGCCAATCTGCTGCTGAAGATGGTAAACACCGAACGGTAACGAGCCGGCAAACGCGCGCTCGGTTTTCGCGCGTGGTTGCGCGCTGGCCCAGTAAGACTTCTCAGTTAATTGCTGGTGGATGTAATCCATATCAAGGCGCTGACGTTCTGTAGAGATGGTGAAGTCGTCGCGCTGCCATTGATGATCGGCAAGGGTTAGAGCGGTCATGGCAACTCCTTGTAAAGCGATAAATTGAGTGTACGAATATGCAGGCACCGGGCGCGCGTGAAGCCACGACCTGAACAGTAAAGATAAAGGGAATTTACGGCAGAGAAGAAATTTTATGCTGCGGGGTCAACGCGCGTGTTACCGTTCTCTCCCACCCGCGAGCAACCGCGCCAATCGATCCGGCGGGCAACATGACAATGGCTGGGTTAGCAGAAACGAAAAATGAGATCTGAGGGAGGGGAGAATCATGTTCCCGTATCATCAATGCAGGGGCTTAGTGGATCCCTCCTCCCAAAACGGGAGAAGGTCTCATGAGGGAAAATCAGACACTAAAATCAACTGAGTTATGCTTAGCAATCAGCGATCGCAGTGGAACAGTACTTTTCATAATCGGCGATTTGATCACGATATAGCTGAAGTACTTATCGATGCCAATTTGCGCATCCAGCATCTTCTCAATCACTTCCTGGTAGTGCTCAATGCTGCGGGTAATAAAGCGCAGCAAATAGTCGTAGCCGCCGGTAATCAAGTGGCACTCCATCAGCTCATCCACATCGCGTACCGCATTTTCAAATTTCATAAAATCTTCGCGGCGATGGCCCGAGAGCGTCACTTCGGTAAACACGGTGACGGAATCGGTAATTTTGGTCAGATTGATGTGGGCTTCATATCCGGTAATAAATCCAGCCTGCTCCAGGCGCTTCACCCGTTGCAAACAAGGGCTGGGCGAAAGTCCAACGGCATCGGCGAGATTGACGTTGCTGATACGGCCATCTTTTTGTAGTTGCACCAGGATGTTGATGTCGATGCGGTCGAGTTTCATTAAGCCGTTCATAGCACCCCTCATTGTTGACCAATCGCGCAGGCTGATACGATGGTATATCACGCTTTGACGTGACGGCGCTAGCGACTTCCGCACGTCACGTCATTCATTGGTCGAGTCAATAATTCCTGAGATATCAATGAGGAAGCCGGATTTATCCCAGGCGACCACTGGCGCGGGCCAGCGCAATATCAAAGATATGTAACGCTTCTTCCAACTGAGAATCTGTGGTCACCAGTGGCGCGAGGAAGCGCACCACGTTGCGATGCAGGCCGCATTTGATCAGCAACAGACCTTCCTGGCAGGCGCAGTCGAGGATTTTCTGCGTCATCGCTGCGTCAGGGCGTTTGGTTTCGAAGTCGATAATCTCCACCGCCTGCATAAAGCCCACACCGCGCACTTCGCCAATACAGGCATACTTCTCCGCCAGCTGTTGCAGACGCGCGTTAAGCTGTTCACCCAGCTGATTGCTGCGCGCCAGCAGATTGTCGTTTTCCAGCAGGTCCAGCACCGCCAGCGCCGCCGCACAGCCCAGAGCGTTACCGCCATAGGTGCCGCCGAGACCGCCAGGTAATGGCGCATCCATGATGGCCGCTTTGCCGACTACGCCGGAAATCGGCAGACCGCCACCCAGACTCTTCGCCACTGTCACCAGATCCGGCGTAATACCCAGTTGCTCGAAGGCAAACAGCGTACCGGTACGACCAAATCCGGTCTGCACTTCATCGAGAATCAGCACGATGCCGTGTTTTTCGGTAATGCGACGCAGCGCTTGCATAAAGTTCGCACCCGCTGGCAGGAAGCCACCGTCACCCTGAACAGGCTCGATGATGATTGCCGCCACTCGCTCCGGCAGGATCTGCACGGCGAACAACTGTTCCAGTGCTTGCAGGCAGTCATCATCACTGACGCCATGGAAGGCATTAGGATAAGGCAGGCGATACACTTCTGAGGCGAACGGGCCGAAGTTCTGTTTATACGGCTGGCTCATCCCCGTCAGGGTACAGCCCAGTAAGGTACGGCCATGGAAGGCACCGTCAAACGCGATGATGCCGCTGCGATTGGTGTGCGCACGGGCAATTTTCACCGCATTTTCTACCGCCTCCGCGCCGCTGGTGAAGAACACGCTTTTGAAATCTTCACCTTTACCCACCAGCGCATTCAGGCGCTGCGCCAGTTCGATATAGCCCGGATAGGCAACAACCTGGAAACAGGCGTGTGACACCAGCCCAAGCTGTTTTGTCACCGCATTCACCACTGCCGGATGGTTATGACCCACGTTGAGTACCCCAATCCCGCCGACAAAATCGAGATAGCGATTGCCCTCAACATCCCACACTTCACTGCCCTTTGCCCGTTCAATCACCAACGGATGCGCGGTGACCACACCACGTGGCACATTCTGCTCACGTGCATCCAGTAACAGGCCGTTATCGCTATACGCTTGCTGCTCCGCCATGACATTCTGCATTTTCAAAATCCTCATCCACGTAACGTTCGGTTGGCTCAAGTATCGCAACCCGTTGGTTTCTCACGCTGCCGTAATCAGCAAAGCAGCGGCATTTCGTTTCAAAATCTTCTGCCAATCAGCAGGGAAATTCTGCACGCAGCGCGTGGCGGGCGATGGCCGTCAAAGTCTGAATACCGTGCGGGATCAGTGCGTCGTTAAAGTCGTAAGAGGAATGGTGCAAGGGCTGGCTGGGTGCCGACCCGATCCACAGATAGGCGCCCGGTTTTGCCTGCAACATAAAGGCAAAATCTTCTGACGTCAGTGCCGGTTGCCTGGCTTGTTCAGCAGGGATGCCCGCCTCGCGCAATGCCTCAAGCGCCACTTGTGCAGCCCCCACATGATTGACCGTGGCCGGGTAATAGCGCAGATAGCTCACCTCTGCCTGCAGGCCGTGCGCCGCCGTGACATGTTGCGCCATTTCACGCAAACGACTTTCAATGATGTCCTGCGCCGCTGGGCTGAATGTACGCACTGTGCCGGTGATACTGGCTTCCGCTGGAATCATGTTGTGGGAGAAACCGCCCTGCATGCGCGTCACCGTGAGCAATCCCGGCTCGCAGGGATCAAGTGCACGCGCCACCAGCGTATTGAGTTGCACCACCAGCTCGCTGGTCGCCAGCAGCGTGTCGCGCGTCAGGTGCGGCTGTGCGGCATGACCGCCGCCACCTTTTACCGTGATATCAAAGCGATCCGCCGCCGCCATGATGGCGCCCGGTCGCGTCTGCACGTCGCCCAGCGGCAGTTCGGGCCAGTTATGCAGGGCAAATACTGCATCGCAAGGAAATCGCTGGAACAGGCCGTCATCGATCATCGCTTTCGCGCCGGCGAGTCCCTCTTCTGCCGGCTGAAAGATAAATACCAGCGTGCCGTCAAAATCACTTTGTTGCGCCAGTTGGATAGCCGCACCTAATAGCATCACCGTATGGCCATCGTGACCGCAGGCATGGCAGACATTGGCATGCACACTTTTCCACGCCTGGGTGCCGTTATCCTGCATCGGCAGCGCATCCATATCAGCGCGCAGGCCAATGATGCGCGTGCCGTTGCCACGCTTCAGCACGCCTACAACACCGGTTTTTCCCATGCCACGGTGCACTTCAATTCCATGTTCTTGCAGCACCTGCGCCACAATGTCGCTGGTGCGTGTTTCCTGATACCCCAGCTCGGGATGGGCGTGCAGATCCCGTCGCAGAGCGACTAATTGTTCCAGTTCCATCTCAGTATCCCCGTTTGCGATCGATAAGACCGACCATCGGTTCGCCGCGTTGGTAGCGGCGCAGGTTGTCGAGCAGCGCCGCCACTGCGCTATCGGTTTGCGTCTGGCTGGCAATATGCGGCGTGAGCCAGATGGCAGGATGCTGCCAGAAAGGGTGTTCCGGCGGTAAAGGTTCGGGATCGGTCACATCGAGCACGGCTGCGCTCACTTGTCCGCTGGCCAGTGCCGTGAGCAGATCGTCATGATTCAACTGCGGGCCACGCCCCACCAGTACCAGTGCGGCTCCGGCAGGTAACTGCGCAAACAGTTCAGCGTTGAGCAAACCGCGTGTGCTATCAGTCAACGGCAGCAAACACACCAGAATGTCGCTGTGTGCCAGAAACTCAGCCAGTTGCTCGGCGCCATGCCAGCAGCGCACGCCCTCGAGTTCACGCGGTGTTCGGCTCCAGCCCGCACAGTCAAACCCTAATGACACCAGCTGCTGCAAAGATGCCTGGCCGAGTTCGCCTAAGCCCATGACCCCCACCCGCCGCTGATGGGCGGTACGAATCGGGTGCGTTTGCCACGTTGCTGCGCGCTGCTGTTGGAAATAGCGCGGCATATCACGATGCAACCCCAGCACGGCAAAGGTGACGTACTCCACCATGCCTTGCGTCAGGCCGGGTTCGATCATGCGCACCACTGGCAAATGGGGCGGCAGTTGGCTTAGATCGAACTGATCGGCCCCCGCGCCCACCGACAGTAGCGCCTTGAGATTAGGGAACGTCGCCATGACATCTTCCGGCGGTTGCCAGGCCACCAGCAGTTCAACCTGTTCTGCGTCACCCACATCCGGCCAGATATGCATCTGCACATCCGGTGCATGCTCAGCCAGCCAGCGCTGCCAGTGGGCTCCGCGCGTGGCCTCCGATTTATAAACGATATGCATCAGGCCATCGCCTGGGTCATCAACCCAAACGCCTGCATCTCACCGGCTTGCGGTGACCACGGCGTTCCCAGATACATGGTGGTGGGCGCATCAACCTTGACCAATCCCAGAGTTTCCAGCCAGCTCGCCAGCGGCAAAGCCGCATCGGTGTCGATGCGCACAAACTCGCCGCGCAAACCCTGCATCAGCGCGGCAATTAACGCCTGTGCCGTCTCGATATCGCGCGCAATCACCGGGCCAATTGCCCAGCCGTGACCAAAGCGGCGCAGGCTGGCAAAACCTTGCACCCGCTGATGCGCGTCCTGCAGCAATACCGTTTGATGGTCAGCGATCAGCGTTTGCATCAACTGTGGACGCCACATACCGTGAGCCTGATGATCTAATTCGGTAAGTAGATCGACGTCATTCGCCTCAACATTACGCAGCGTCAGACCGGTGGGGATACTCACCGCAGGCACGGCTGCCAGCTCTCGTGTCTGGTGCTGCTGGATGCTGCCCGTCACCTTGAAGCCGAGCTTCTCATACAACCCCTGCCCCATTTCCGTCGCATGTAAACGAATCACGGCGTCCGGGAATTTTTCCATCACGGCCAGCATCAGCTGCTTACCAATGCCGCGCCCCTGGCAGGTCGGATTCACCACCACCAGACCAATGGTGGCGGCGTGTTCACCCCAACGCCAGCCAAAAGCGCTGCCGACAAATTTGCCCTGTTCTTCAGCGACCACGCCTTCACCCAATGCCAACGCCTGCTGCCAGTCTTCACGACGATGCGGCCACTTGAGCTGTTGGGTGATGGCATAGCCGTGTTCAATATCGTCCTGCGTCATGGCGCGTAATGTGATCATCTGCTGCTCCTTTCTTGTAAAACGCCCCCGCGACGTAGCGGCGCAATCTGCTGCGCGAGCGGTTTCGCCATTGAGATGTGCGATTTATCGCATCGCTACGAATGCCGTGATGTTTATTCTGCTTTAAGCACTTCTTCGTGCTCATCCAGCCAACCCTGGCGCAGCTCCGGCACCGCCCGTTTAAGACGCTCGAAGTACAGCTCACTGGTCGGCTTATCATAATCAGCGCGGGAAATTTGCGTGACGATGCGGCCTGATTTCATCACCACGATATCATCGCAAACGGCGCGGACCGCATGCATATCATGACTGATAAACAGCACCGACAGCCCCAACTCACGACGCAGTTCGCTGATCAGATCCAGTACGGCAGCGGCGACCACCGTATCTAATGCCGATGTCACTTCATCGCACAGAATCAGATCCGGCTCCGCCGCAAGGGCACGGGCCAGATTCACACGCTGCTTCTGCCCACCGGAGAGCGCCCATGGGCGACGCCACAAGACTGAGCGCGGTAGTTTGACCAGGTCCAGTAACTGATGCATACGACGCTCAAGATCGGCCCCTTTCAGACCGTGGAACAGCACGAGCGGGCGAGTCAGAATACGTTCCACGCTGTGTGCCGGGTTCAGCGCGGTATCCGCCATCTGGAACACATACTGGATCCGCCGCAGTTCGTTATCCGGGCGTTTATGCATGTCGCCATTGATGTAGTGACCATTAAACAGAATATGACCGTGACTCGGGGCATTAAGGCCGGCAATCGCATGTGCCAACGTGGTTTTACCCGAACCCGACTCGCCGATAATGCCAATCGCTTGCCCTTTCCACAGCTTGAGATTGATATCTTCCAGAATCAGCGTTTTCGGTTTGCCCTCACTATCACGTGGGCCATAACCGGCACTGAGATCGCGCACTTCCATCAGCGGCTGCGCATCAGCCTCTGCGCAGGTCCAGCTGCTTTCTCGCTCTTTCTGGCGTGCAGCATCCATTAACAGTTGGGTATATTCAGCCTGCGGTGCGCCAATCAAACGCTCAGTGGAGCCGTACTCGGCCATTTTTCCACGCAGCAGCACCAGAATGCGATCCGCCATCTGCGCCACCACCGCCAGATCGTGACTGACGTAAATTGCGGTGACACCGCGCTGTGCCACCACACGGCGAAACGCTTTCAGTACTTCAACCTGAGTGGTGACATCCAGTGCCGTGGTCGGCTCATCGAGGATCACCACATCCGGATCGCCAATCAGTGCCATGGCCGTCATCAGACGCTGCAGCTGTCCGCCAGAGACCTGATGTGGGAAACGGTCGCCAATGGTGTCAGGATTCGGCAATGCCAGCTCACGAAACAGCGTGATCGCCTTCTCTTTGGCGGCTTTGCGTTTCATGGTGCCGTGGATCACCACCGGCTCGATAACCTGGTCGAGAATACGCATCCCCGGGTTGAAGGAAGCTGCCGCACTTTGGGCGATGTAGGCCACTTTGTTGCCGCGAAATTCGCGCAGCTGGCCGGGCGACAGACTACGCACGTCGGTGCCCGCCAGATGAATGTTGCCCTCGGCGATGCGGCAGCCGTGGCGCGCATAGCCCATCAGCGCCATGGCGATGGTGGTTTTACCCGAACCGGATTCGCCGATCAGCGCCAGCACTTCGCCTTTTTGTACGGTAAAACGGATATCTGAAACCAGATCGATCTCTTCGCCCTTATCCGTCTCGGCGGTGACACGCAGGTTTTCAACGGAGATCACGGGCATGGCTGTATGGGGTGTCACGTTCATGCTCCCTCCTTCGCCAGCGTCAGCGGACGCATCTGCTGCAGGCTGTCAATAAACAGGTTGGCGCCGATGGTTAAGCTGGCAATCGCCATTGCCGGCATCAATACCGCAGGTGAGCCGTTAAACAGGCCCTGCAGATTTTCACGTACCAGCGTGCCCCAATCAGCATAAGGTGGTTGCACGCCTAAGCCCAGGAAGCTCAAGCCGCTGAGTAACAGCACGATATAGACAAAACGCAGGCCAAAATCGGTGAGCATCGGATGCACCATATTCGGCAGAATGTCATGGATGGCCACATACCAGCGGCTTTCGCCACGCAGTCGTGAAGCACGGACGTAATCCATATTGCGCAAACTGCTGGCCATGGCGAACGCGATACGGAACGCACCGGGCCAGTAGGTGAAGACGGCAGTCAGAATCAGCATCGGTAGCGACGAACCAAACACGGCGACAATCATCAGCGACAGCACTTTGCCTGGCAGCACCAACATGGCATCGTTAATGCGGCCCAGCAACTCCTCGAGCCAGCGTCCGGCCACAGCGGCCAACAGCGCCAGCAAGGTGCCGATCAGGCTAGCACCCAGCGCAGCGGTCAACGCCAGACCGATGGAGAATTTCGCACCGTATAAGATGCGGCTGAGGATGTCGCGACCGAGATAATCGGTGCCCAGCAGGTTGTCAGCGGTCATCCCTCCTAGCATCGGGCCACCACCGATATCCTCTACGCTATGCGGCGCCAGTTGATTGCCGAACAGCGCCATCAGTACCCAAAACAGAGAGATCGCCAGGCCAATGCGACCGGAGATCGACAGCGACTGAAAAATTCGTACAGGAAGCAGCAAGCTATTCATCAGCTCCTCCATTTTGGGTTAAAGGCGATAGTCAGGATGTCAGCAATCAGCAGCAGCACCAGATAACAGGCGGCGAACATCATCACGCACAGCTGCACCACCGGCAGATCGCGGTTACTCACGGCATCCACCAGCGCACTGGCGAGACCGGGGTAGCTGAAGATCGACTCAATAATGATCACCCCACCAAACAGGTAAGACAGGCTGAGCGAAATGGCGTTGGCAATCGGTCCCACCGCATTCGGCAGCGCATGACGCAACACGGCACGCAGCGGCGAGACCCCTTTCAGCAACGCCATCTCCAGATACGGGCTGTCGAGCTGATTAATGATCGCCGAACGCGTCATCCGTGCCATCTGCGCCACTAATACGCAGCACAACGTCAGCACCGGCAGTGCGTAAGCTTTCAGATAACTGACGAGATCCATATCGGGGCTGCCAAACGACATCGCCGAGACCCAATGCAGTTTGACCGCGAAGATCAACACTGCCACGGTGGCCACCAGAAACTCCGGTACCGCCACCGTCGCCATGGTGGCGATCACCAGAAAGCGATCCAGTGCTGAACCGCGATTCATGGCGGCCAGAATGCCGATCACCAGCGCCAGCGGGACGCAGATTACCGTGGTGATGCCCGCCAGCTCCAGCGTGGCAGGAATACGCTGTCCTACCAGTTGCGTCACCGGCAGATGGCTGGCAAACGAGGTACCAAAATCACCGTGCAGCATTCCGCCAAGCCAGCTGAAGTAACGCATCAACAACGGCTGATCCAGACCCAGCTGCTGGCGTAACGCCGCCACCGTTTCCGGCGTGGCGTTTTGCCCCAGGATCATCTGCGCGGCGTCGCCAGGCAGCAGGCTGGTGATAAAAAACACCACCGCCGAGACGATAAGCAAGGTCAGGATGCCCGCACCTGCGCGCCGGGCAATCAGAAACAACATGTATCGATTCATCGGCGTTCTCCTCTGACGGATGACGAATTAGGCTTTCAGCCAGGCGAACTCATGGAAGCGGTAACCCATCATCATGCCGCTTGGCCAGGCTTCGACGCCGCCCACTTTTTTACTGTACCCGTCGAGGGTACTGATAAAGGTGGGGATGATGGTGCCGCAGTGGTCGTAGATCAGCTTCTGCATATCGCCATACATCTGTTTGCGCTTGCCCTGATCGCGCTCACCGCGTGCGGCAACGACCAACTGGTCAAACTGATCGTTCTTCCAGCCAGATTCATTGTTGGCCGCGCTCGACATATAGAACTGAGAGAACAGCATATCCAGCGTTGGACGCGGGTTGATCGAGCCATAGCCCACCGGATCTTTGGTCCAGTGCGTTGACCAGTAGCCGTCATACGGCACGCGACGTACCTTAACGTTCAGCCCGGTGTTACGTGCCACTTGCTGGATTAACTGGCCCCCTTCCACCGCACCTTCTATGTTGGGTGTGGTGATGATCTCCACCGTTGCCCCTTTCATGCCGGCTTTTTCGATGTGGAATTTGGCTTTTTCGGCATCCAGTGGACGCGGTTTGAGATCGGCGTTAAACAGCGGATGCCACGGCGGCACGGGTGTATCGTTACTGATATCGCCATAACCCTGTAACACGGTTTTCAGCACAATTTCACGCGGCTGCAGATACTTCATCGCCAGCACGAAATCTTCACTGCTACCCGGCTTCATGTCGGTGCGGATGATCAGGTTGGTGTACATGCCCGCCTTACTTTCCAGCACCGCGAAGTCTTGCGTGGCTTTCAAACGATTACTGTCGGCTGCGCTCAGGGTCGATACGATATGCAAGTCACCCGACATTAACGCATTGACGCGTGCCGCCTGGTCGGTGACGCCCAGCAGTTCGATTTCGTCGAGATGTGGCAGGCCGGGCTTGTAGTAGTTCGGGTTCTTCACGCCAACAGAGCGTACGCCCGGCGTGAACTCTTTCAATTTGAACGGACCCGTGCCAATACCTTTGCTGAAGTCTTTGGTGCCATCCTGCACAATCAGGAACGGGGCACTGGCGAGCATATAAGGCACATCAAAGTTGGCGCTGCTCAGCTCCAGTGTGACTTCGTTATCGTTCACCGCCGTGAAGGTTTTGAACTGATCGGCCAGCTTAAAAGCATTGGAAGCCACGGCGGGATCTTTGTGGCGGCTGAGTGAGAAAATGACGTCTTTCGCGGTGAAGGGTTTACCGTCGTGGAACGTGACCCCTTTGCGCAATTTAATGTGCCAGGTGACACCATCCGAAGACTCCACGGATTCCGCCAGCCCCGGTTGAATCGCCAACTTTTGGTCGAGTTCGGTCAGGCCGCTGTAAACCATAAACTGGCGGGTGTAGTCACCGCTGTTATTGCCTTTGGCAGGATCGAGTGTATCGGTAGCGGAGGCGTTGGACATGGCTGCACGCATCTTGCCGCCTTTCACCGGGGTTTCAGCCGCAAAGCTCATCTGCGGAAAACCTATCAAGCCACTGCTCATGACTGCACCAGCAGACAACAACTTCATCAGGCCACGACGTGACAGAGATCCCTCAGTCAGCATACGTGTCAGGGCCGGATTTACAGCGTCAGACTCTTTATCGAATTTACTCATCTGCACACCCTCAATATGAAAAGTTGTTTGTTTTGATAATCGAGCGTCAATCACATCGCCATTAATGTGGCCCCCGACCAAACCGGATAGCGCCCGCATTAATGCCAAATCAATGACACCTTAGGATGTGCATTTATGCGCCCCCTCGAGAGAGTCCCCCCGGCGCGCATCAGTAGCGACCTGAAGAATCCCATCGTAGAGTGCACATTGATGCGCACCAGACTCACTATCAGGAGAGCCGATCCTTAGCCTTGTAATACAGCCCCGCGAGAGGCAAAAACCAGGGTTTCCCGTGGTAACCTGGCAGCGCAGGCCATGCATCGCGCTGCCAGGGGTTTTCGTTACGTTTTTCTGCCAGTAAATCCGCCATCACCCGCCCCATCCACACCGACATCTGTGTGCCATGGCCGCTGTAACCCAGTGAATAGAACACGCCATCGTGCTCACCCGCATGCGGCAGGCGATCGGACGTCATATCCACCATGCCGCCCCAGCAGTAATCGATGCGCGATTTGCCCAGCTGCGGGAACAGCGCGGTCATCGCGGCGCGCAACACTTCGCCGCTGCGCGTATCCGAGGTCGGATTGCTGACGGCAAAACGTGCACGCCCCCCAAACACCAGGCGACGATCGGCAGTGGTACGGAAGTAGTTGCCGATGTTCAGAGAGGTGACGTAGGTGCGATCTTTGGGCAGCACTTGTTCAATCAACGCATCACCCAGCGGTTCAGTCACCACGATAAAGCTGCCTACCGGCACGATGCGGCGCTGGAACCATGGGAATGGCCCTTCATTCGATACGCCGGTGGCCATCATGACTTTTTCCGCGATGATCTCGCCCTGGGCCGTGGTGACGCGATGACGGTAGCCATCCAGACGCGTCAAGCCGGTCACCGCGTGATGCGGAAAGATCTTCGCTCCCGCGCGGGCCGCCGCATTGGCGAGACCCATGCCGAACTTGCCCATATGCATCTGGCCACCGCGTTTTTGCAGTAAGCCACCGTGAAAGGCATCGCTGCCCACTTCACGGCGAATCTCATCTTTACTGATCAACTCGATTTCCGGGTCAACGGTGTCACGCATCAGTTGCCATGCGCTGCGCAGCCCGGGGAAATGCGACGCTTTGCTGGCGAGCTTGAGCTTGCCGCACAGGCGAAAATCACAATCAATCTGCTCTTCCCGCACCAGTTGCTGGACATAACTCACGGCGTCGTCAAAAGCACGGTAGAAGCGACTGGCTTGTTCGATCCCCTGGCTGGCCACCAACGAAGCAAAGTTTTGCGACACGCCGGTATTGCAGTGCCCACCGTTACGCGCGGAGGCCTGACTCATCACGTTGCCACTTTCCAGCACCACTACGTTGATACCCTGTCGTGCGAGATTCAGCGCGGTTGAGATGCCGGTAAATCCGCCGCCAATCACCACCACATCCGCAACCGTCGGCAGTGCGCCGCTCGCTGCGCCGGTAAATTCCGGTGCGGTGGCTTGCCAGAATGATTCGAGTTTCATCGCCGCCTCCGGGCTTAGAGTCCAACCACAGCGGGCAGACCGCCGATGTCTTTAATCTCGGTGTATTCATACGCTGGGTTGGCCGGATCGTGACCGCGATTGACCCACACTTTGTTTTTGATGCCCATGTCATAGCAGGTCATCAGGTCATAGCGCAGGCTCGACGAAACGTGCAGGATCTCTTCCGGACCACAATTCAGCTTGTCCAGCATGTACTCGAAGCCTTTCATCTGTGGCTTATACGCACCCACTTCTTCCGCGGTGATGGTCATGTGGATCGGTGCACCGAGACGCGGCACATGGTGCGGAATCAAATCGTTCATAGAGTTGGTGAGCAGCACCAGCGGAAACTCTTTCGCCACTTTTGCCAGCCCAGCCGGCACATCGGGGTGCGGTCCCCAGGTGGCGCAATCGGTGTAGATAAAATCACTGTCTGCCTGGCTCCACTGCACGCCCCATTTTTTGCAGGTGCGCTGCAATGCATCACTCACCACATCGTAGTAAGGCTTCCACGCTCCCAGCACCTCATCGCGGCGATAGATGGCGAAATCGGTGGTGAATGCGAGCATCTCCTGCGGGGATACACGATCCTTAAAGCAGCGTTCAGCCGCTCCCGCCATGTCAAAGTTAATCAGGGTGCCGTAGCAATCAAAGGTGATGAATTTCGGTTTAAACAGTGCCATGACGCGACCTCGTCGTTGTCTGATACGTGAATTTAAAAATCGATTAATACACTCTTCTGGCGCTGACAGGCCTGAAATGCCTGACGTCCCAGATCCTTGCCAATACCAGAGCCAAGGAAGCCTCCAGTAGGAATAATAAAATCACCGGAGCGGCCATAACGGTTGATCCATACGGTGCCAGATTCGATGGCACGCATCGCTCGCATGGCACGCGGCAGGCTCAGCGTATGTACGCCCGCACACAATCCGTAAGTCTCATGCGCGGCCAGCGCCAGACCTTCCTCTTCGCTGTCGAACTCCTGCACGGTCAGCACCGGGCCAAAAATCTCTTGCTGCACGGCTGGGTTGTCTGCCGCCACACCACACAGCAAGGTCGGTTGCCAGAACCACCCGCCATCGGTGTCGGCAAAACGCTCACCGCCCACTAACACTTCCGCGCCCTGCGCTTTGGCTTCAGCAATCACTGATGCCACCTTGTTGCCCTGGCGCTCATCGATCAGCGGCGCATAACGGCTGCTGTCTTGCCAGGTGACACCTGGCTGCGGCTGCTGACACAGCGCCACCAGGCGATCCAGCAGCGGTTGAGCGATGCCACGTTGTACAATTAGGCGAGTACCCGCGACGCATGCCTGTCCTCCGTTGGCGGTGAAACCGCGCAGGATGCGCTGTGCCAGCACATCGATATCGCCCGCATCATCGAACACCAACTGTGGGCTTTTACCCCCTAACTCCAGCGTGACAGGCTTCATGCCATGCTGTGCTGCGTCACTCATGATGCGAGCGCCCGTCACAGTGGAACCGGTAAACGAGACTTTGCGCACCAGCGGATGGGTGACAAGGGCGCTGCCGGTTACTGCGCCACTGCCCTGCACAATATTCAGAATGCCCGCCGGTAAACCGGCCTGTACCGCCAGTTCTGCCATGCGCACCGTAGAGAAAGGTGTCAGCTCCGAAGGTTTCAGCACCACCGCATTACCTGCTGCCAGTGCTGGACCGCATTTCCACGACGCCATCGATAGCGGGAAATTCCACGGGGTAATCGCGCCAATCACGCCGTACGGCTCCGAAATCAGCATGCCGAGGCTGCTTTCTTGCGTCGGGAACAGATCGCCACTGTATTTGTCTGCACACTCGGCATAGAAACGGATAGCTTCTGCAGTGAACGGAATTTCATGCTGTACCACATCGCTGATCGGCCGCGTCGACCCCAACGCTTCGAGCTGAGCCAGTAACGGATCGCTTTCAATCAGATCCGCCCAGCGGCGTAACACTTTGCCACGTTGCCGTGGTGGGCAGCTGCGCCAGCCACTGGTTTTTAGCGCTTCATGAGCCAGGGTGACAGCCCGATCAACATCACTGGCCTGGGCTTCGCTCAGCTCGGCATAGACTTTGCCATCAGACGGCCGTTTTACAGCGAAACGTGCGCCCTGGGTGGTGACATGCTGGCCACCAATATAATGGCCAATGGGGAGAGAAACTTTTTCAGGGTCGAAACTTAACATGGAAAATTCCTTATTTGTTACACCCATCACATGTGCGCCAATTAACGATTTGCACTACATTTATCTGTCACGTTAATAAGCTAATGCAGAAAGTATGCCAGCCCAGTAAAAAATAAAAATGCGTAAAAAACAGCCCAGAAAAATTTTCTGCCGTATTGAAGAGGGAAAATTTGCGGAATTGCCGAAGGAATAAACAGATGATTTACTTCACAAAATTCGTGCATCCCTACGGTGCAGCTCGCACGAAATTTGCACTAAAACGGTGATGAGCCGGAAAAGTATGACGGCACGCACAAAATAAAACAGCGCCGGGAACCTGAGGCCGCCGGCGCTGATTATGAAATTGATGATGAAAGTCATTATTCGCAATAAATTGCACGGCTACCTATTTGTAGCGGCACGATTTAACGCGCATTGCTGCATTTATATACTGCCCATATGAAACGTTTTCTGCTCCAGATACTCTTCAATTCCATAGCGAGAACCTTCACGTCCTAATCCGGATAATTTAATTCCGCCAAAGGGGGCCGCATCTAATGAAATCGCACCGGTATTAAAACCGACCATGCCAAATTCTAATGATTCCGCCACGCGCCAGGCTCGGCGTATATTCTCCGTAAAGAAATAAGCGCCCAATCCATAAGGTGTGTCATTCGCCATGCGTATCGCTTCCTCTTCCGTATCGAAGACAAAAAGCGGTGCGACCGGGCCGAAGGTTTCTTCATGCGCAATACGCATACTGCTGGTGACATTACCCAACACGGTCGGCTCAACAAAGGTGCCATTCGCTGCACTTATCCCGCCACGCAGTAAGGTGGCGCCCTGGCTAAGCGCATCATCAATATGGCTGTTCACCTTCTCAACAGCGCGATCGTTAATCAGTGGCCCAATCGTGCTACTGGGTTCAAATCCATCCCCCACTTTAAGGGTTGCCACTGCCTCAAGCAGTTTCTCGCTAAAACGCTCATAGATGCCGCGTTGCACCAAAATGCGGTTGGCGCAGACGCAAGTCTGCCCGGCATTACGGAATTTACTCGCCATCACACCGGGAATGGTGACATCGAGATCGGCATCATCAAACACGATCAAAGGGGCATTGCCGCCCAGCTCAAGGCTCAGACGCTTGATGCTGTCGGCACTTTGTTGCATCAGCAACTGGCCAACACGTGTGGATCCGGTAAAGGAGATTTTTCGTACCGTGCGGCTGGCGGTCAGTGTGCTGCCGATCTCGGTCGGCAATCCGGTGAGCACCTGGAGCACGCCAGAGGGAAACCCTGCACGTTCCGCGAGTACCGCCAGAGCCAGAGCCGACAGGGGCGTCAGTTCAGAAGGTTTCACGATGATCGGGCAACCGGCGGCCAGTGCAGGTGCCACTTTGCGGGTAATCATCGCAATCGGGAAATTCCACGGTGTGATCGCGGCGGCCACGCCAACGGGCTGTTTCAGAACCAGAACGCGGCGGTCTTCGCTGGGCGCCGGAATGGTATCGCCATAAATGCGGCGCGCCTCTTCAGCGAACCACTTCACAAAGCTGGCGCCGTATAACACCTCGCCTTTCGCTTCTGCCAGCGGCTTGCCCTGCTCGGCGGTCATGATGATCGCCAGATCGTCCGCATTATCAAGAATCAGCTGATGCCACTTATCCAACAGCGCGGCGCGCGATGCATTCGGGGTTTTGCCCCAGCTGACACGCACCGACTCAGCATAATCTATCGCCTGCTCGGTTTCGGCTGCACCCAGTGCAGGAATAGTGGCAATCTGCTGTTGAGTGGAGGGATCGATGACCGGCAGCGTGGCGCCCGCATGGGCGTCCTGCCAGCGTCCACCAAACAGCGCCTGTTGGCGCAACAGTTCTGCATCTTTTAATTGAATCCGCGACATTTTCATCCCCTTTATCCTGTTCATTTCACTGTAACGTGGCGCAGCAGTGCAGGATGTTTTTCTACGGGGTGGAAACTGGGCTGGGATGCGTTTTAGGGCGACAAAAGAAATTTTATGCTGCACCGAATGCGTCATCAATTACGGTGCGGTTTGTGGCCAGGTGCGCATGAATGCGTCGTCGTTTACGGTGAGGTTTGTGGCCAGGTGCGCATGAATGCGCACCCTACGGGGAATGTTGGGTCACCCTTCATGGCGACCTGTGGCTTAAATCTGGAAATCGATAGCGGGTTCAGACTCCGTTTCATAAGAGAGCGCCTGACGCTTAATCTCTTCCAGCGACAGATTGGCATTACACAGTTCCAGAAACTGCCAGACGTAATTGCGTTGCAGCTGGCCGCGCTTCAATCCCAGCCATACGGTGTTGGCATCAAACAGATGGTGAGTGTCAATTTTGACCAAATCTTCACCCTCATAGATGTCACATGCCTGATCAGCCAGAATGCCGACGCCGAGACCCAGCTCAACATAGGTTTTCACGACATCAGAATCCTGCGCACTGAGCACAATGTCCGGCTTAAGGCCCGCCGCCTGGAACGCGCGGTCAACACGCGAGCGACCCGTGATCCCCTGACGATAGGTGATCAATGGATGGCGGCTCAGGCTAGCCAGCGTGATCGGCTGATGCTGTAACAGTTCATGGTCGTGTGGCACCAATAACGAGTGGTGCCAGCTAAACCACGGGAATGCCGCGAGGCTGCTGTTGTTCACCAGTTGCTCGGAGGCAATACCAATATCAGCTTCACCCGCCAGCAGCATGGCCACAATTTCCTGCGGCGAACCCTGATTGAGTTCAAGACGAACATTAGGATAGAGCTGTCGGAATGCTTTGATCACACGCGGCAGACTATAGCGGGCCTGCGTATGTGTGGTGGCAATCGTCAGCACGCCGCTGGTTTCATTGGTAAACACATCCGCCAGGCGACGTACTTTGCCTGCTTCATCAAGAATGCGTTCAGCAATGGTTAACAGCGCCTTGCCCGGTTCAGTCATGCCCAGCAATCGCTTGCCGCGACGAATGAAGATCTCGACGCCGAGTTCATCTTCCAGATCGCGAATATGGCGGCTGACCCCAGATTGTGAGGTAAACAGCGTGTTCGCCACTTCTGTCAGGTTGAATTCGCAACGTGCTGCTTCACGTATAATTTTAAGTTGCTGGAAATTCACACCCTTTTCTCCTGTACCCTGCCCTGTTTCGTCCATGTTATGAAGTTGGTGTCATTGCAGGAAATAATAAAAAACGGTGTGTTATGCGGAATAGTAATAAGGAGGGTGTGATATCCCGACGCGTTTGCGGATGTTTAACCGTGAAGGGTTTACCCCAGCCGTAGATAGCTGGGGTAAAGAAGAAGGGATTAACCGACCAACATCAACTCGCGTTCTTCCATCATCGGCTTATTCAGCAGTGACAGCAGGATGTTTTTCACTGCCTGCGCGGAAGGTGACAGTGGCAGGCGCGCAGAGATATTCAGTGAGAGCGGCAGATTCAGCGATGGGCTATTAATACGTGCCATCCACGCGTGAGTTGAACTCACCAGGGCGCGAGCCGCTGATTCCGGCAGAACGGTCACCCCCATGCCGCTGGAAACTGCGGCGGTCAGGGTTGAGATTGACTCGATTTCACCGATGATTTTTGCGCTCAGACGACGCAGAGAGAAAGCTTCATCAACACGTTTGCGCACCGCGCTGTAGTCACGCGGCAGGAACAAATTCATCTGCGCCACGTCGGCGAGATCAACGGTAGCGCCCGGGCATGCGGTCGCACCGACCAGATACAACTCTTCTTTCATTAATGGAATGCTGTTAATGCCGGCTGTCGGAGCACGGTCATACAGCACCGCCATATCTAACTGGCCGTTCATCACTTTTTCATTTAAAGAGGTGCCGCTGTTCTCATGCAGATACACCAGTACATCCGGGAATTGTTCACGCACCGTTTGCAACAGCGGCATTGTCAGCGAAGAAGCGGCGGTGCCCGGTGCCAGACCAATTGATACCTGGCCATTTAACGCCTGACCCGCGTTGATGACGGCCGTTTGCGCCTGTTCGCACTGGCGCAGAATAGTACGAGCATGAGCATAAAGAATTTTGCCCGCCTCGGTTGGCGTTACGCCACGTTTGGTGCGAATCAGCAACTGCTGATCGAGTTCGTTTTCCAGCGTCGCAACCTGCTGGCTAAGCGCAGGCTGCGCGATGTGCAGCACTTCTGCTGCCTGAGTCAGGCTGCCGATATCGACGATTTTTACAAAGTACTTCAGTCGTCTTAAATTCATATTGCCTCCGTCAATCCCCGAATAACCCGTTTGGGTGTCTCAGCCTGCTGGCTTGTGTTCATGAAGTTGCAATATGCAGGCCAGGTTTATTCGAAGCGTGAAAAAGCAGTGCCAGAATATTCCTAACGGCACGGAAAATAAGCCTTTCTGATTACCTCTTAAGAGTTAATAAGCTGAGCGCATGACGCAGAGTGATTAAAAACGAATCAGAATGCACCACCATGGTGCATAAATTGCGTGGCAGGTGTGCAAAAAAGTGATGACCCAAAGCGTTGCAGTGGTGCAGAAGTCGCAGAAAGTGACCAAAAACGGTCAGAACGAAAGCAAACGCGGGGAAAGGAACAGGATCAACCAGTGGGAAAACTTATTGTGAGGCAAGGCAGCTAAAGCGTGACAGGACTCAAGAAGCGGAGTTTTGATTCCAGCACGTTCAAGGCGATATGTTCACTCATTCGCGCTGTAAAACTGAAAAGGCCGTTCAGCATGGGATATACAGATAACGGATGGAGATGAACGTAAAAATGAATTGTTTTACACCCTACTCAAAGCAGATACGCTAAGTCATTCGCGCTGTAACAAGGCTGGCAGGCAGTTTAGATCTGAGAGCACAGATAACCGCTGAACATGTCATCCATGAAAAAATAAAAAGTTTTACAACCCACTCGAAGCAGATACGCGAAATAATTCGCGCTGTAGCAAGGCGGCAAGCCCGTTTAGCCCTGGGAGCATAGATGACTATGTGACCAGGGTAAACGGGCGCAGCCAACGCAGCTACAGTGTGAAGTATGAAGCGTATCAGCGTTTTTTGCGGTTGCGATGCATATCGATGGAGACTGCGGCAACGATAATGATGCCTTTAATGATGTCCTGCACGTAAGCATCCACACCGACGAAAGTGAATCCACTCTTAATCAGACCCAGAATCACCGCACCAATCAGCGTGCCGGTAATACGGCCCACGCCACCCATCAGGCTGCTACCGCCGATAACGGCTGCGGCAATCGCATCCAGCTCGTACGCCATACCCATACTTGACTGGCCGCTACTGACGCGCGCCGCCAGCACCACACCCGCCAGACCAGAGAGCGCACCGGCAATGGTATAGACGATGATCAGGTATTTATTGACGTTAATCCCTGACACTTTGGCCGAGGTCATGTTGCCGCCAATGGCATACACATACTTACCGTAACGCGTATGCTTCAGAGCGATATGGAACAGGAAGGCCACCACCAGGAAGATAATCACCGGCATTGCACCCTGGCCGATGGAGGTAAAGCCATCTGACAGGAAGCTGATCGGGTTACCTTGCGTGTAGTACTGCGCCAGACCACGCGCCGACACCATCATGCCCAGTGTCGCGATAAAAGGCGGGATACCGGTTTTGGTAATCAGGAAACCGTTCATTACCCCGCACAGCAGACCTACGCCGATCCCCGCCACAATCGGAATGACTGCGGGCAGGTTGACCAGAGAAGGATACATCGGTGTCAGGCTGTCAGAGGTTTGTGCCAGGCTGGCCGCCACCACCGCGGTCAGTGCAATCACCGAACCAGACGACAGGTCAATCCCCGTGGTGATGATGACTTGCGTCACGCCCACCGCGATAATGCCGATGATCGCCACCTGTAACACAATTAAAACCAGACGGTTGGTGTTGAGCAGGAAAGATTGGTCACGTACGTACCAGCCTGCAATTTCAAAGATTAGGGCAATACCTAACATCACCACAAAGATGCCGGTATCTTTCGGCAGCTTATGGCGCAGATTGCCAAAGAAGGATGTCGATTCCGCGGCCTGCGGGGCCGTAATTTTTACGTTGCTCATAGATGTCTCGCGCCTCACTCGGATGCCAACGACAAAATGGTTTCCTGATTGGCCTCTTCTTTATCGAGGATGCCAGTTATACGTCCGCCGTGCATAACCATCACGCGGTCGCTCATGCCCAGAATTTCCGGCAACTCAGACGAGACCATAATGATGGCCACGCCACGGTTCGCCAGTTCGCTGATTAAGCGGTAAATCTCGGCTTTTGCCCCGACGTCAATACCGCGCGTCGGTTCATCGAGGATCAGAATCTTCGGTTGTGCCAGCAGCCAGCGCGCAATCAACACCTTCTGCTGATTACCGCCACTGAGGTTGTTGATGATCTGATCCATGGTCGGCGTTTTAATATTGAGCTTGCGGATCTGCTCCATGCAGTCCTGCGCCATCTTCATGTGGCTAACGAAACCGGCTTTACTGACATAATCCGGCATATTGACGATGCTCATGTTCTCCATCACCGACAACACCAGGAATAAGCCGGACTTTTTACGGTCCTCGGTCAGGAACGCCATGCCCTTCTCTATCGCCGTGGAAGGCGAATCAATTTTGACCGGTACGCCATCGATCAGCACTTCACCGCTGTCGAAGCTTTCCATACCGAACAAACTTTCCATTACCTCACTGCGACCCGCTCCGACCAGGCCGGCAACGCCGAGGATTTCACCCTTGCGTACCGTGAAGTTGATATCGGTGAAACGGTCTTTACAGGTGAGGTTGCGCACCGTCAGCACTTCTTCGCCGATCTCACCATTGAATTTCGGGAACAGTTGCGTCAGTTCACGGCCCACCATCTGGGTAATTAATGACTGACGAGTAAATTCAGAGGTGCTGTTGCTGCCCACCCAAGTTCCGTCACGGAAGATGCTGATCTCATCGGTGATGGTAAAGATTTCATCCATCTTGTGGCTGATATAGATGATGGCTTTACCCTGTGCACGCAGGTCGCGGATAATGGTGAACAGATGCGCCACTTCGGTTTCCGTCAGTGCCGAGGTCGGTTCGTCCATAATCACAATGTCGGAGTTCCACGACACCGCTTTGGCAATTTCCACCATCTGCTGAGCAGCGATACTCAGCTCGCCAACCATACGATCGGCCTTTAAACGGATATTAAGTTTGTTGAGTAATTCCTGCGTTTGCTTGTTCAGCAACGCGTGGTCAACAAAGCCGTACTTCATCGGTTCGCGACCGAGCCAGATGTTCTCAGCCACAGTCATGTAAGGCACCAGATTCAGTTCCTGGTGGATCATGGAAATGCCAGAACGCAGCGCATCCATGGTGTCCTGAAACTGCACCGGCTCCCCTTTAATGCGAATGGTGCCCTTATCGGGACGATACATCCCGATAAGGCATTTCATTAAAGTGGATTTGCCCGCGCCATTTTCACCCATCAGGGCATGTACCGACCCCGGTTTAATGCGTAGTGAGACATTGTCGAGTGCCTTCACTCCGGGGAAGAACTTGCTGATGCCTTCGGCTTCAAGCGCAAAAGCGGTCATACATCACCTCCGTACGGCTGAGTCGGGAACGATTATTTCTGGTTACGAGATTCGAACTGCGCCATGTTGTCTTTAGTGATCAGCTGATAAGGAATGTTAATCACCTTCTCCAATTTCTCGCCTTTCGCCAGTTTCACAGCAGCCTGTACGGCGCCTTCACCCTGACCTTTAGCATCCTGGAATACAGTGGCGACCATCTTGCCGTTCTTCAGCATCTGCAACGCATCCGGCGTACCATCCACGCCCGCAATCAGGATGTGGTTCGGGTTTTTGCCCAGCGCCTGCAGCGCACCGATCGCCATTTCATCGTTGTTAGACGCAATCGCCTGAATGTCATCGCCTGCGGTCATCCAGTTACTCACGACGTCCACCGCGTCGTTACGGGTGAATTTCGCGGTCTGTTTCTGAACCACTTTGATGCCCGGGTATTTAGCCACCACCGCTTCAACACCTTTGGTGCGGTCACGGGTGGATTCGTTAGCCAGATCGCCCATCAAAATGGCGACGTTGCCTTTACCGTTCATCGCTTTTGCCAGCGCTTCCATTTGCAGACGGCCCGCCAGCTCGGAGTCAGAGCCGACGTAAGCCATTTTGTCGGTCAATTCACCTGCCGGTTTGCGGTTAACGAAGATCAGTGGCACCCCCGCTTTAGAAGCCGCATCCATCAGCGGTTTAACCGCATTGGTATCCACCGGGTTAACGATGATGGCGTCAACGCCCTGACCGATGAAGTTCTGAATTTGTTGCAGCTGCTGGGAAACGTCGCCTTTCGCATCTTCGACCTGACCCTTAACGCCATCTTTGGTCATCTCTTTCTGCATCGCGGTGCGCAGAATGGTGAGGAAGTTATCGTCAAATAGCGCCATAGAGACGCCCACCTGAAGGTCTTTTGCCATAACAGCGGCAGGTAACATGCAAGCTAACAGGGAAGTCACTAACGCTTTTTTGAATTTCATAGGTAACCCTTCTTATTCGTTAACATGCTCAGTTGGGCTGATACGACGAATGAAAAATATTTTTTACATTCACTCAACGGCACTGGCGTTATTTATCTGGTTGTAGAGGTAAGGCTTCTGGTCTAACGCTATCGTTTCGGTACTGCTCTTTCCTGCAACTATCTACTTATCAAAAGGTTATTTTCAAAATGCTGTTTCAGACTTCAAAACTGATTTCACCCGTGATGATAAGCAGTTCATTTGTTTCATCTGATCAGCATTTGAAATTTTCATCATAAAAGCACTGAAATGATTGTTTTAAAATCGGCAAATAACAAAACTTTGACATGCATCTAACATCTCAAAGGAAATGCGCTTAAAGTGAGATCTTGCTGGCAGTTTGAAATCTGAACGTTCAAGGCAGAAAAACAGCATTCCGCTGCTTTTACGCGCACTTAAACCAGAAGTGTGCGATAGGGCTTTGACAACAGGGATCGGCATCGCTAATATGCGCCTCGTTCACACGATTCCTCTGTAGTTCAGTCGGTAGAACGGCGGACTGTTAATCCGTATGTCACTGGTTCGAGTCCAGTCAGAGGAGCCATATTTAGAGAAGCCCGCTCAGGGAAACCTGAGCGGGCTTTTTGTTTGCAAAAAAGCTAATTGCAACGGATACGAAGGAAGTCTTAGCTTTGGCAGATACCCGCCCCGTTTTTACTGACTGTTGAGTTTGTTAAGCAGGGAAGCTGATGGTTTCAGGGTAATTGTGCAAGCACCGCTTGCACAAATCCCTTCTGACCAGACTTCGGCAATAACGCTCCCAGTCAGAGGAGCCAAAATGAAAGATTCAGGGTGATTTGATCATTTTGAGTTTTTTATACGCCAGTTGTCGATTTAGTGATTTGTTCGTGAGTAAAAAAGCAAAACAGGAGAAGTGAGTCGGTTTACATGCGCGTGAAACAGTGCGCGAGAACGCACTGTTTTTTCACGGGTGGAGGGTTACAAATGGGGTTTAAACGACAAATTCGTAATGCGAGCCATCGGGAAGCTCAATGTTAAGGCGCAGTTTTCCTCCTGCAGCTTCAACATAACGCTTAAGCGTCGAGAGTTTTAAATCCCGACCGGGTTTCTCCATTCCTGCAACCGTAGGCTGTTTAATATTTAATTGTTGCGCGATCTCCACTTGAGTTTTTTTTACTCTTTCACGCAATTCAGCAAGGTGGATATTCAGTAATACTTCTTCAGCCATGGCGTTAGCTTCAGCCACCACTTCCGGCCTCTCAGCTGCAAGAATTTGTTCAAGTGTTCTGCCCATACCGTTACTCCTTTCTCTCTTCGCGTTGAAGGTGATGCGTGAATTCTTTATCTGCGAGCGGGATCAGCCCGGCATAAAAACGCTTTTCATTGCCACTCTTATGACCTGCGCAAAGCACTACACCGCTGCGCCAGGGATCAAATGCGTAAAAAGCCCGGATAGGAACACCTTTGCTTTGAATACGAAGCTCTTTCATATTGCTAAAACGAGAGCCTTTTAGGGTGTCAGCGTAAGGCCTGCATAACGCTGGGCCTGCTTGCTGCAATACTATTAATGCAGACAAAACGCATGCTCGGTCAGTGTCATCTTGCGCCACCAGCCAATCATCAAAAGTGTCCGTTGTTACTATCTGCCACATGATACGCCCCTGTCGATATAGGTCAAATACTATATAGGTTAAAGGCGATAATCAGTGTGGCGAAGTATGGGAAATCAGGCACTTTATTTGTAATGACGTGTCGATAGAGATTCCAAAAAAAATGCCCGCTCAGTTGTCCTGAGCGGGCGTGGCCCTCATCAACGAAAACGCTAATCCACGGCAGGCGGTAAAGGTGCCAGCTCCAGGCTGCTGCGGAAATCGCTGCCTTGATAGTCGCTATCCAGCAGGTTACGCCGACGCAGTTCGGGAAGCAGTCCGTTTAACAACAAATCTTGCTGGTCTGGGCTCCCCAGACCGTGCAGGGAAATCACGTCCAGTACGCCCGCCTGATAACGCTGTTCAATAGCATCGGCGAGTTGCTCTGGCGTACCCGCGACAAACCAGTGTCCCGTCTCTTCTGCTTTGATAATCAGCTCACGTAGCGTCAACCCTTCCAGCGCATATTGGCGAAAAATGGCGGCTCGTCCCTGCCGGCGATGCACCTGCTCCAGCGGTGGAATTAAAGCAGCTGGCAGGGGCTGATCAAGCGGCACCTCAGTCAGATTCACCTCGCCGCCCAGCATATCCGCGACACGCAATCTACCCTGTTCATAATTGATGCGGTCATGTTTGTCGCGTAAGCGGCGTGCTACGTCCGCATCGCTCTCGCCAATGATGGAATGGAATGAGTTCATGATCAGCGGTGGATTATGCTCGCGGCCAAAACGTCGCGCACGCTGCTGCACATCAGCCACAAACGTCTGTGCCGCTTCAAAGGTGGGCTGCGAGGTGTAGATCACCTCGGCGTAGCGCGCACCCAGCGTGACACCCGCCTCAGATTGCCCGGCCTGGAACTGGACGGGGCGCCGCTGCGGGGGCGGCGGGACATTCAGTGGGCCGGCGACCTGGAAAAAGTCACCACGATAATGGATAGGATGCAGTTTGCGAGGGTCAAGGCGAATGCCACCGCTTGCCGTGCGCTGTACTGCCGCCCGTTCATTAGCATCATACAGCGCGTTCATCACTTCGATAAACTCGGTGGCGCGTGCATAGCGTTCCTGTGGCGGTGGCAGCTGACCTTCACCAAAATTCTCCTCACCGACCGAGGATGTCACCGCATTCCAGCCTGCTCTGCCGCCGCTGATATGGTCTAACGTGGCGACCTGACGTGCCAGATTATAAGGGTGTAGCCAACTTGTGCTGACAGTGGCGATCAGGCCAATCTGCGACGTCACCTGACTTAACGCCGCTAATGCGATAAGCGGATCCTGTGTGCCCGTCGTACCCGCTAATCCGGCCGGGTCGGTCTGTAGCAAATCAGCGGTGAACAGGCCGGTGATTTTCTCGCGCTCCGCGATTTTCGCCAGTTCAATAGCACGCGTGATCCCCACGCCAGGTTGGTTGTCATTGCCCGCGGAGATCACACTGCTGGCACCCACTAATGTTTTGAGTTTGCGACGATACGTTTGCGACACCCTAATCTCCTTTAGGCCTGACGGATGAAATCGGCCTGAACGGCCTGAAGTGCGTCTGCATCAATCAGCAGACGTAACCCGGTGCGTGCCAGCACGCATGCGCCAATCAGCAACGCCTGATAGCCGCGTTCCGAATTGGCAGCTTCACGGAACGGCACGGTATGAAAAATCAGATCATCCGGGCCAATTTTCAGCCAGGGGTGCGCCGTGGGCACCGCATGGCTGATGTCCCCGGCATCAGTTGAGACTTTATTGCGCTGCGGCGAGAGATCGACCTGTTCACCCGCCGCACGAAACTCCTCCAGCAACAAGGCATCCAGTGCGGGATTGAGTTTGAAATCACGCGGACCAATTTGATGGTCTATCTCTACGCGAGCGCCCGTCGCCAGCGCCACCCCTTCTGCGATCGCTCTTAGCTTAGGTTCAAGGGACTCCACCACCTCGCGGCTATCGGCACGAATGTAGTAGTGCGCCGAGGCGTATTCCGGAATGACGTTCGGTGCCTGGCCGCCATTGGTGATAATCCCGTGCACGCGCACGCCATCCGGCAACTGCTGGCGCAAAACACTGATGCCGTTGTACAGCAGCACCAGCGCATCCAGCGCATTAATACCTTCATGCGGCGCACTGGCTGCGTGCGAAGGTTTGCCATAGAAATGGAAGTAGAGATGATTGTTCGCCAGCGTCGACTCGGTGAGGCGCGTTTTACCTGAGGGATGCACCATCAGCGCCACATCGACGTCATCGAGTAGCCCGGCTTCGACAAAACGCTTCTTCACATTGCCTTTGGGTCCGCCGGGACCCGCCAGCCCGCCCTCTTCCGCTGGCGTCCCTAACACCACGACACGACCGCCGGTTTGTTCCAGCACCTGAGACAGCGTAATAGCTGCTGCGACGCTGGTGGTGCCGATCAGGTTGTGTCCGCAGGCATGGCCGATACCGATCAGCGCATCGTATTCTGCCAGGAAGGCAACGGTCGGCCCCGGCTTACTACTGGCTTTCACCGCGTAGAACGCGGTCTCATGACCCGCAACGTTGCGCGTCACTTCAAAGCCCTGCTCAGTCAGCAATCGCGTCAACTGCTCACTGGCAAAGTATTCGTTGTTACCGGTTTCCGGCTTAGCAAAGATCGATTTCGCCACTGCAATATACGCGGCGTTGTGCTGTTCGAGATGGGTTTCCAGCGTGAGCTGAAGGGTATTCAGCGGCATAACGAAGTCTCCTGAATCAAGGCAATCGAATGCCCTCACTCTAAGCGCGTTACCTGCTGATGTTTATCAAGAAATAGTGATAAGGATTGCGGGAAAAGGCACAACTGATTTAGGGTTCACTTCACAAATTGCGCCGCTACGGTTATTTCGCAGCGGCGCGAGCCTGCCACGCCCGAATTGGGCGGCCTGAAGGCTGCACCGTGAAAATGCTTTGCGTGCTGGGCATCAGCTACGGTTCGCAGCCCCTAAACATCGGTAGCCAGGCAATGTATCGCGTGAAAACTAGTGTCGCTTATCGATGTGCTGCACCAGTCGATCGCCAACCCACTGAATGCCACACACCAGCACAATCAACACGGCGATCACCGCAATCATCACTGAAGTTTCAAAGCGTTGATAACCGTAGCGGATTGCCAGGTCTCCCAGCCCGCCCGCGCCAATCGCCCCGGCCATCGCTGATGCGCCGATCAATGCCACCAGCGTCACCACAAACCCCGAGAGTATGCCGGGCAGCGCTTCAGGAATCAGGACATCCCAGACGATACGTAGCTTGCTGGCCCCCATTGCGCGCACCGCATCAATCAGACCGCGATCCACATCACGCAGCGAGACCTCTGCCACGCGAGCAAAATAGGGCGTTGCGGTGATCGACAGCGGAACAATCGCCGCCCAGGTCCCCAGTGACGTGCCGACCAGAAAGCGGGTAAAAGGTATCAGCGCGACCAGCAAAATGATGAACGGCAGCGAACGAAAACCGTTGATCACCAGCCCCAGCACCCGGTTAATGCCGCGATGTTCCGCAATACCGCCTGGGCTGGTCATTACCAGAATCAGCCCCAACGGCAAACCGGCCACCAGCGAACACAATCCTGAAATTAGCGTCATCAACACCGTTTCGCCCAACGCGTTGAGCAATAAATCAATCATCACTGGCGACATAACCGATTAACTCCACTTGCGCCTGCTGCCCGCGCAGCCAGCTGAGAATCTGTTGCTCATCGGACACGTTGGCGACCGGAAGCGCGATAAAGAAACGCACTACGGCGTAGTGCTGAATATGGTCGATGCCGCCCTGTAGTAAGCGGAATTTGCCCGGCAACGCCGCGGCGAAACGGGTCAGCAGATCGCCCTGCGCGTCTTCGCCAGCAAAGTGCACGCTGTAGATGGCTTCCCCCTGCCTCTGCTCGGTAACTCGTGCGGCCAACGCTTCCGGTAGCTGCGGCAGCAAACCCCGCAACAAGGTGCGTGTCAGTTCGGATTGCGGATGGGCGAACACCTGCCACACCGGGCCCTGCTCAATGATCTCCCCCGCATCAATCACCGCCACGCGGTGTGCCACCGACTTGATGACTTCCATTTCGTGAGTGATCAGCAGAATAGTGATGCCCAGCTTTTGGTTGAGCGATTTCAGCAAGGCAAGGATGGAACGGGTGGTCTCAGGATCGAGCGCAGAGGTTGCTTCATCACACAGCAGCAGCGCCGGGCTTGCCGCCAGTGCGCGGGCAATGCCGACACGCTGTTTCTGTCCACCCGACAGCGCCGCCGGATAGTGATGCGCCTTATCCGCCAGGCCGACCAGTTCCAGCAGCTCCGTCACGCGCTGTGCACGCTGCACCTTATCCAGACCAGCAATTTTCAGCGGCAGCGCCACATTCTGCGCCACGGTTTTCGCCGACAGCAGATTGAAGTGCTGGAACACCATACCGACGCGGCTGCGCACCGATTGCAGCTGTTTTTCCGTCAGGCCGGTAATTTTCCGGCCTTCGATTTCGATGACGCCTTCGTCAGGTTGTTCGAGTCCATTCAAACAGCGAATCAACGTCGATTTGCCCGCACCACTGCGGCCGATCAGGCCGAGAATTTCACCCTTCTGCACCGTCAGTGAAATATCGCGCAGCGCCTGGGTTTCACCAAAGCGACGTGAAACACCCTGTAAGCGCACCACACTGCCGCTTTCGCGAGCAAGGCGTTCACGGTCTTGTGCATTCTCTACCACGCCACGCGTCAACGTGCTAAAGGGTGCTTCGGCTCCTGAGAAAATCGTCATGCTTAATCCTTACCAGGCCGTTTCGCCAGTGCCTTTGTAGACCTTGTCAAACACGGTCTTCACAGCGTCGTTCTGATACGAGGACACCAGGGTTTTCACCCAAGGCGCGCCCACGTTCTCTTTCTTTACGGCGATAAAGTTGTTGTAAGGATTGTCCTTCACCGGTTCTTGCGCAATGCGGTCGTCAGCCGTCAAGCCGCTTTTCAATGCCCAGTCGGTGTTCACCACTGCTGCGTCCAGATCCGGTACTGAACGGCCAATAATGCCCGAGTCGAGTTCTTTGATTTGCAGGTGATGTGGATTAGCGGTGATATCCGCGGTGGTGGCGGCAATACCGACGCCCGGTTTCAGCTTGATTAGGCCTTGCTGTTCCAGCAGCACTAAACCACGCGCTTCATTGGAGGGATCGTTTGGCACGCCAATTACGGCACCGTCTTTCAGCTCAGCCGCCTTCTTCACTTTCTTCGAGTAAAGGCCAATCGGCCATACAGCGGTATCGCCCACGCGCACGATATCATAATGATTCACTTTGATTTGGTTGTTGAGGAACGGCTGATGCTGGAAGGCATTGGCATCGACTTCACCGTTTTGCAGTGCCTCATTTGGCTGGTTGTAGTCGTTAAAAATCACGGTTTTCACCGTTAATCCTTTAGCAGCGGCTTGTTTGATCACCTCGCGCCAAACGTCTTCATCTTCTCCGCTCATGATGCCGACTTTCACTGCGGTTTTATCGGCGGCGTGCGCCAGTGACAGCGGTGCTAAGGTAGTGCTAGCCAGCAGCAAAGCGCCTGCGGTTAACAAAAATTTATTTTTGGCAGAGGCCAGGCGTGTGTGCATAGTTATTTCCTAATGGTTATTATTGCGTCAGGTAAAATCGACTGTTGTGATGAACAGTTAGCCGCAGTATACGCAGATGCTTATTCCTGCATTATGATTTATTCGGGAATGCTATTCCTGAAAAGAATAAAGATGCGCAGCCGCTCGCATCGCCACAAGTGAGAGGGTGGCTGTGATACCATGCCGTTTTGATTGACCTGTATTGAGCGCTATGTCGGACACTACAACGAAACGTAAAAATGACCCGGAAGGGCTAAAAAAACGCATCCTTGCCGGTGCCCTAAAGACCTTCGCCGAGTTTGGCATGCAGGGTGCACGCCTTGAGCAGATCGCTGAACATGCGCAAACCACCAAACGCATGGTGGTGTACCACTTCGTCAATAAAGAGAAGCTGTATATTGAGGTGCTGGAGCAGGTGTATCAGGCGATTCGCGAACATGAAACCGGGCTGAATCTGGCTAAAATGGAGCCCGAACAGGCGATGATTAAACTGGTCGAAGCCAGCTTCGATTATCACGCCACCCATCAGGATTTTATGCGCCTGGTGTGTACGGAAAACCTGTTGCGCGGTCGCTATATTGTGCAGTCTGAGCGCATCAAAGCACTGAATAAAAGTACACTGGACCTGCTGGATGACATCCTGACGCGCGGTCAGCAGCAAGGCATCTTTATGGATGGCCTAAATACCGTGGATGTACACCGCTTGCTAAGCAGTATCTGTGTGCACCACGTCGCCAACCGTTACACCTTCCATTTCCTGTTCACTCCTGAAGATACGGAAGAGGACAGCATCCGTCGTAACCGCCAACTGGCCGTGACCGCAACGCTGCGCTACATCTGCAAGGCGCCTTAAACCTGGGCAGTGCTGTGATGGTCTACGCTTAAAGCTTTGGGACCGTCACAGACCTCAGAATAAGGAACGCCGTAGTGAATAGAGATTCCCTCCTTTATCCCCTTCGCAACCCACAAAATACCGAGCACGACAGTGCGCTGTGGAACTGGGCGCAAAACACGGTGGTGGGCCAGCGTGAACAAGTCCATCAGCCGCAAAACGAAGCCGAACTGCAACAGCTACTGAGTTCGTCAACAGGCAAAGTGCGCGTGATTGGCAGCCGTTTATCACCCGGCCGCATGCTGTGTGTGAATACTGACGATTTGTTACTCGATCTTAGCGCCATGCAAGGTGTATTGGGAGAAGATGAGAGCAGCATCACTTTCGCGGCAGGCACGCTGCTGCAGCAGGTGTTCGACGCCCTCACCGCACGCAATCGCATGTTAGGCTGTTCGCCTGGCGTGATATCCGTGCAGACGCTGGCGGGCGCGATAGCAACGGGCACTCACGGCCAGGGACTGGACCAGAGTTCACTGGCGGATGAAGTGATAAGCATCCGCATGGTGATGGCCGACGGCAGCGTGCGGGAGTTTCAACGTGGCGATAGCGATTTCCCTGCGGCGCAAACCTCATTAGGCTCACTGGGGATTGTGACCGCCATAACGATGCGCACTGAGCCGTTTCGCCTGTTTACCTGTCATAAATTCGCGGTGTCTGCCGATACCCTGGAGCAGGACCTGCCGCGCTGGAATCAACAAAATGAACTGAGCAAAGCCTGGTGGTTTGTGGATGACAACCTGATGCACGTCTGGAATGCCAACCCCGCCAGTGAAGCAGATGTTCAGGCGTGGCACGCCAATGGCGGCGAGGTGATCGAGCATGGCGAGGATACCGACAGCAGTCTGAATGACACCATCGATCAGACGCTGGCGCACATGCATCGTGATACGCAGATCGAAGGTAAAGGCGGCAAACAGTTCCGTACGGTCACGCGCTTCCGCGATTTCACCGACCTGAGCGGCGATATCTACCAGCTGTTTTGTCGCGGTATTGCCGTGCCGCAAATCAATGTTGAAATTGGCGTGCCGCTGGACAGAACCCCGGAGATTATCAGCAAAATCAAAGCCTGGTATACGGAGAATCATCCGCACATGCACTACCCCATCATCCTGCGCTGCACCGGCGCGTCCGAAGCCTGGCTCAGCCCGGCTTATCAACAGCCGACCTGTTTCTTTGGCTTCGTGGTCTATTACGCCGATGACGGTTCGCTGTCCCAGGAAGGCCTGCACTTCCTCACCGAAGTGGAGAAATTGCTGGCCGCAGAAGGTGGGCGACCGCACTGGGGCAAATATTACGATCCACAGCGCTACAGCTGGCGTGAAATTTATCCGCAGTGGGATGCCTTCCGCGCGGTGCGTGAACAGCTCGATCCGCAGTCTCGTTTTAGCAATGACTATGTCACGGCTTTATTTGATTAAATTTTGACGGGGGAGATTTATGTACGCCTGGGTAACACTTCTGACGCAGCCGGACTATTTTATCGGCGTAAAAGCGCTGCACCGATCGCTAAAACGCAGCGAAACGAAATGGCCGTTAATTGTCATGGTCACCGATGCAATTGATATCGAAACGCGTGAAGCCTTACAGGAATTAGGATGTGTGATTCACCCGGTTGAGCCGTTGATGCCCAGCGCCGACCTGGAACAGCACTACGCTTCTGCTCAATTCGGCGAAGTGTGGAGCAAGCTGCGGGCCTGGGAACTGACCGGCTGCGAGCGCGTGGTGTTTCTCGACGCGGATATGCTGGTGCTGCGTAATATGGATGAGCTGTTTACGCTGGATCTGGGCGATCACGCTTTGGCCGCCTGCCATGCCTGCCGCTGCAATCCCAACAAGATCGCCAGTTATCCTGCCAGCTGGCAACCGGAGAACTGTCACTATACGTGGCAGGATCGCGGTGAGCCGGCACCGGCTAGCCTTGACCGTTATCTGAATGGCGGCTTTTTGGTGCTTGAACCGAATGAAGAGGTGTTTAACTGGCTACAGCAAAAAGTTGCGGCCATCACGGATTTACGCCGCTATACGTTCTCAGAACAAGATTTGCTTAATGAGGTGTTTGAGCATCGCTGGCTGCCGCTGCCATATATCTACAACGCGCTGAAAACGCTGCCGTTCCAGCACAGTGCGATGTGGCAAGAGGATGAAGTGAAGAATCTGCACTTTATTCTGGCTAAGCCATGGAAACGCGACCTCAACCAACCCGAAAGCGAGCGCGACCGTTACTATGCGCTGGATAAGCTGTGGTGGGAGTTAGGGGTCAATTAACATTATCGCCTCAGAAATGCCTGAGGCATGCGGCTCACAAATACGGGCCTCAGCAATAATGCGGAGGCCCGTATTTGCCAACAGTTTACTCGCGAGTTTTGGCAATACGTTCTAGTGCCACCTGAGCCAGAAAACCTGAACGGGTTTTAAATTCCGGATGGGTAGCGACACAACGGTCAATCCGGTCAATTAACAGCTTCGGCAGAGTGACATTAATCTTCTCTGAACCACCTAAAATGCGTGTGACATCTACTTCTACCAACACCCAAACATAACCTGTATAGGCGGGATCTTTCATCACGCTTTTTAACTCTGAAACCGCGGGAATATCCTGCTCCAACTCAACCATCAATTCCAAATGACCAATAATGGCTTCTCTCGCGTTTTTTACCGCTTCTTCCAGCGTATCTCCGGCTGAAAAGCAGCCAGGTAAATCAGGAACCGTGACACCAAACGCCGTGCTTTCATCACCCGCTTCAATCGCAATCGGATAGAACATAAGGAATACCTCTCTCAGTTTAATGGACTGCAAGTCCGGCCTGTTTGCGGATGCTTTTTACCGTCTTAATCGGCAGATCTTTTTTGGGGTGCGGAATCGTTACCAGACCTTTCTTGGTGGGATGCACAAAATGATGATGGCTGCCGTTAATCCGAATCAGCTCCCAACCATCGGCCTTGATCTCAGCCATTAATGACCTGCTATCCATGTCCATTCTCTGCTTCGTCCTGAAAGCAGAAAGATAACTCCAATAACCCTAAATTGCAATATTCGGGGTTGCCAGAGTTATCTTTTAATTTAAGTGAGATTGATTTACTGATTAAGGTGATGGTTAAGAAAAGGCACACTTCAAAAAGTGCGCCTTTTAAGGTTTAACGCCAGCCCAGCTCAGGTGCCACATGGGTCAGGATGCTTTCCATCACATGTGCACAGTAATCCACGCCCAGCTGGTTCGGGATAGTGAGCAGCAGCGTATCCGCTTCGGCAATGCCCTCATCCTGCGCCAGCTGTTTAATCAGCAGCTCTGGCTCTGCGGCATAGCTACGACCAAAGATGGCACGGGTTTTCTCATCAAGGAAGCCCACAGAGTCTTGATCCTGGCCACTGCGACCAAAGTAAGCACGGTCGATATCGTTGGTCAGCGCAAAGATACTGCGGCTCACTGAAACACGCGGTTCACGTTGGTGCCCAGCTGCTTTCCAGGCTTCACGGTAAGCGCGAATCTGTTTCGCCTGCTGGATGTGGAACGGTTCGCCGGTTTCATCATCCTTCAGTGTGGAGCTTTGCAGATTCATCCCCTGCTGTGCTGCCCAAACTGATGTCGCGTTTGAGCCGGAGCCCCACCAGATACGCTCACGCAGGCCTTCTGAGAACGGCTCCAGACGCAGCAGGCCCGGCGGATTTGGGAACATCGGCTGCGGATTCGGTTTGGCAAAACCTTCACCGCGCAGCACTTCCAGCAGTTCCTCAGTATGGCGACGTCCCATATCGGCATCAGTTTCGCCCTCTTTCGGGTTAAAACCAAAGTAACGATAGCCTTCGATCACCTGCTCCGGAGAGCCGCGACTCAAACCCAACTGCAAGCGTCCGTTAGAAATCAGATCTGCCGCACCGGCATCTTCCGCCATATACAGCGGGTTCTCATAGCGCATATCGATCACGCCAGTACCTATTTCAATGCGGTTGGTTTTGGCACCGACTGCCGCCAACAGTGGGAAAGGCGAGCTTAACTGTCGCGCAAAGTGGTGGACGCGATAGTAGGCGCCATCTGCGCCCAGCTCTTCTGCCGCCACGGCTAAATCAATGGATTGCAGTAAAACATCCTGAGCGGAACGGGTCGCTGACTGCGATGACGGGGTCCAGTGACCAAAGGACAAGAAGCCAATCTTTTTCATAGTGAAATTCTCCAGGGGGGCGCACTGGCCCGCACGTGATGCATTACGTTTCGATGGAGAAAGGTTACGCCACGCAAGAGGTGACTGATAGCCAATAGTTTTCGCGCGCTTCATCAACTTTTTTGCATAAGTCATAAAAACACGGTCTTTGTGTTTATCACGGTGATCAATCATCGTGCGCAGAATTTTCCCGGTTTTGCAGGTTTAGGGTATCCGCATGGCAAACGACTATATCAACGCACAGCAGCGCGAAGTGGTGCATCAACTGGGCCGCAGCTGGCTGTGGCGCAGTGAACTGCCCACCTGGGCTTTGATGGTGACGGTGTACGGCGGCTGGTTCGCCTGCGTGATTTTCTGGCAAACGCTGGGACTGTTAGTGACTACCCTGCTGCTGATCGTGTTGACCACCTGGTACATGTCGCTACAACATGAGCTGATCCATGGACATCCCACGCGCTTCCCACGCCTCAATCAGTTGTTCGGCACCCTGCCGCTGGCGGTGTGGTATCCCTATGGGCTATATCGTGATTCGCATCTGGCCCATCACCGTAATCACACCCTGACCGAACCGGATGACGACCCGGAAACCTATTACCTGTCACCGGAACGCTGGGCGCAGCTCAAACCGTGGCAACAGCGCGTGATTCATTTACGCAATACCTTTCCCGGTCGTTTGCTGTTAGCACCGTTGCTGGATATCGTGGCTACGCTGAAAATGATGCTGCTGGCGCGGGACCGTGCCGCGGTTTCAATGTGGGTAATTCATTTGACGCTGCTGGCTGGGCTTTTTTACTGGATGCAACAGCAAGGATTGTCGCCGCTGTGGTTTGTGGTTGCGGTCAGTTATCCAGCGCTGGCGCTGACGAAAGTACGCTCCTTTTACGAGCATCGCGCAGAAGAGGCCCCACTGGCACGTTCCGTTAACAACGAAGCCGCGTGGCCGTGGCGTTTGCTATTTCTGAATCTCAACTATCATTCTGTACATCACGATCTGCCCGGTTTGCCATGGTACGGCCTGCGCAAAGTCTATTTGCTGTATCGCGACGGCTACCATCAGCGCAATCACGGTTTCCGCGTCGCCGGTTATGGCGAGTGGTTGCTGCGCTTCTGGCGCAAACCGGTCGATGTAAACGCCCATCCGGGAACGAACAAGGATGCACAGCATGCCAATCATTTCATTGCCAATGTACGACATCCATCATCCGACGACGCTTGGCCTGACCACAGCGCTAACGACGCTGTTGACCCAACGCGGCGTGCTGGCTGAGGTTGAGTGGCACACCGATCTCTTACCCCACTGGCGCGATGATAATGTGCTGTTGAGCCAGACCTGCGGCTATCCGCTGGTCGCTTTGCTGCCTGATGTGCAACTGGTTGGGGCATTTCAATCCAGCGCACAGGGTTGCGAGGGATTACGCTATCGCAGTTGGTTGGTGGCGCGTAAGGAGGATGAGAATCTCACTTTGCGTGATTTTCGCGGTCGCCGCGCGGTGTGCAACAGCGAGGATTCGCACTCAGGCTATAACTCACTGCGCTATGTGATCGCCCCACTGGCTCGCGCTGGCACGTTCTTTAGTACGACGCTGCTGAGTGGCAGTCATCGTCAGTCTTTGACCGCGCTGCGTGAACAGCGTGCGGATATTGCGGCGATCGATTGCATCACCTGGGCACTGCTGCGTGCTCACCATCCTGAAGAACTGGCCGGGTTAGAGATCATCGGCGAAACCCCGCTGTGCGCCGCTCTGCCACTGATCACCTCCGCGAAAACAGACGCCGCCACCCTTGAGCATTTGCGCAGCGCCCTGACCGAACTCACTACGGATAAGAAGTATCAGCCGTCGCTGGCACAGAGTCTGATCGGCGGTTTTGCTGTGCCAGAACGCGCATTCTACGATGAGGTGCAAGCGTGGGAAGATCAGGCAGCGGAATACGGTGTGACGGCGTTGTGATAGGAGGGTTAGCGGCGAGATGTGTTGTCTTTCTGCCAGGTGAGCTGCGGTTAAATGATGCGCGATAAATCGCGCCGCTACGGGTTTTGCGGCGCTTTGACAAAGTAATACGCCATTTGCTGACGGCGCATTAACAGAGTAATACGCCGCGTGCTGGCGGCGCTTTAACAGAGTTTTACGCCACGTGCTGACGACGCTTTAACAGAGTTTTACGCCACGTGCTGACGACGCTTTAACAGAGTTTTACGCCACATGCTGTCGGCGCATTAATAGAGTATTACGCCACGTGCTGGCGGCGCTTTAACAGAGTTTTACGCCACGTGCTGACGACGCTGATCGGCAAATTGGTTTGCTGGCTCGGCTAAGCCCAGGTTCGCACGCAAGGTTTCCCCTTCATACTCGGTGCGGTAAATACCGCGCGCCTGCAGCAGCGGGATCACCTGTTCAACAAAATCATCAAAGGCATTCGGTGTGCCGCCGCGTACGATAAATCCGTCGGTTGCACCTGCAAGGAACCACTGCGCTAATCCGTCTGCCACCTGATGTGCAGTGCCGAGGAAACTCGGACGCGGAGTGGCTTCCTCTAGCGCGGCCTGACGCAAGGTTAAACCGCGCTCGCGCGCATTCTGCTTAATCTTATCGGTGGTGCTGCGGAAGCTGTTTGCGCCGAGATCGCCAATCTCCGGGAAGGGTTCATCCAACGCATATTGGCTGAAGTCATGGTGTTCAAAATAACGGCCCAAATACTCCAGTGCTTTATCGATGGTCACCAACTCGGCGGTTTGCTGGTAACGCTGCTCAGCTTCCTGTTCGGTGTTACCAATGATCACACTGATGCCCTGGAACACACGAATATCATCGGCATCACGGCCGCGCGCCACTAAGCGACGGCGCACGTCTTCACGGAATTCTCGTGCCTCTTCAAGCGTCTCCTGGCGGGTGTATATCGCATCCGCTGCTTCTGCCGCAAAAGCTTTCCCCGCTCCAGAAGCACCCGCCTGGAACACAATCGGGCGTCCCTGCGGTGAGCGGCCAACGTTTAATGGCCCTTGCACGGCAAAGTATTTCCCCTTGTGATTCAGGGTGTGCAGTTTGTCTGCATCAAAGAACTGCCCGCTGGCTTTGTCGCGCACAAAAGCACCTTCTTCCCACGAGTCCCACAACCCTTTCACCACCTGAAGATATTCGCTGGCCACACGGTAGCGCTCATCGTGCTCAGGGTGCGTCGCACGGGAAAAGTTTTTCGCTGAACCTTCCAGCGGCGAGGTCACCACATTCCAGCCCGTGCGCCCATGGCTGAGGTGATCGAGGCTGGCAAACTGACGTGCTACGGTAAACGGCTCGCTATACGAGGTGGAAAGTGTCGCCACTAAGCCGATGTTTTTCGTCACCAGCGATAACGCCGATAGCAGCGTTATTGGCTCAAAGCGGTTAAGGAAATGCGGGATCGACTGGGGTGTAATGTACAAGCCATCGGCAACGAATAGAAAATCGATCTTTGCCTGTTCGGCTTTGCGCGCCAGATCCAGCACGTAATCCACATTGATGCTGGCATCCGCCACCGCGTCAGGATGGCGCCATGCGGACATATTGCCGGATACACCCTGGATGATGGCGCCTAACCGCAGCTGGCGTTGTGTCTGACTCATGTCGTGCTCCTCTTATACGTGTGCGGGCTGCCAGTCAGGGATGACCGGCAGCGCCTGAAGTAGTTTTTGTGTCCACGGATGCTGTGGGGCGGCAAAGACTTGCGTTAGCGCCCCGCTTTCGACGATTTGACCGTTTTGCATCACCAGCACGCGATCCGCCAGATGCTGGATCACGCCAAGGTCGTGAGAGATAAACAGCAGTGCGGTGCCATGCTCGGCCTGCATCTCTGCCAGCAGATCCAGCACCTGTGCCTGCACCGACACATCCAATGCGCTGACAGGTTCATCCGCCACTAACAGTGCCGGATTGGGGGCGAAGGCGCGGGCAATCGCCACACGTTGTCGTTGCCCACCTGACAGCTGCTGTGGATAGCGCTGCAGGAAGCGATCGCCAAGCTGCACTTCATCCAGCAATTGCCGCACTCGCTGACGTCGTGCGTCGCCATAAATCCCCACGCTGTCGAGACTTTCACCGATGATTTTCTCGACCGTGTAGCGTGGATCGAAAGAGCTGAACGGGTCCTGCGCGATCAGTTGTAAGCGAGCACGACGTGCGCGACGGGCTTTCTCTGGCAGGCGGTCCCAGCGTTCGCCTTCAAGTTGCAGCGTGCCACTGTCGGGTTCGGTTAAGCCCATCACCACTTTCACTAACGAGGTTTTGCCCGATCCAGATTCTCCGACCACACCCAAAGTTTCCCCGGCATGCAGTGTGAAATTGATGTTGTTCAGCACCTGCCGATCGCCATAGGCTTTATTCAGGTTAATACCCTGCAGCAACGGTGCATGACCCGGCTGTGGACGTGGCGGCAGCGGCGTGGGTTCTGCGGCACTGAGGCGCAACCCACGGGTGGCCGGTGTGGGCACCGCGCGCAAAAGGCGTTGCGTCCAGGCATGCTGCGGGCGCTGCAGCAGCGGGCCACTCTCACCCTGCTCCACCACTTCACCATCGCGCATCACCAGCACACGATCCGCCAGCTCAGCCACCACCGCCAGGTCGTGGCTGATCAGCAGCAGGCCATGACCCTCGCGACGGCGTTGTGCCAGCAGCTGCAAAATCTGACGCTGCACGGTCATATCCAGCGCGGTGGTGGGTTCGTCAGCAATCAAGAGCATCGGACTGCCCGCCAATGCCGTGGCAATCAACGCGCGCTGGCGCTGGCCACCGGAGAGTTGGTGCGGATAGCGCGCCAGGCGACTCTCGGCATCATGAATACCTGCCGCTTTCAGCAGGGACAGACTCTTCTCCTCAATCCCTTCACGATGCCCAGCGGCATTCAGTGCATCGCTCAGCTGTTGTCCAATCCGGCGCAACGGATCGAGTGAAACCAGCGCATCCTGCAATACATAGCCAATGCACCGACCGCGCAGTGCGCGCCAGTCAGCTCGGTTAGCCTTGCGCATATCGCGACCATCAATCATGAAGCGGTCTGCACTGATCTCCGCCCCCTCGGGCAACAGGCCAAGCAAACTGCGTGCGGTCAGGGTTTTACCCGATCCAGATTCCCCTACCAGCGCCACCGATTCACCTGGCCATACCTGTAGGTTGAGATTTTTCACCACCTGCTGTGGGCCAAAGCGAATGCTGAGATTTTGAATATCAATAAATGGCTGGTTCATGCGCTTCTCCCTTCAAAACGGGCCTGCCAATAGCGGCCCAGCGTATTCACCGCAATCACCGTCAGGGTGATAAACACCCCCGGCCATACGGCAATCCACCAGGCATTGCGCAGATAGTTACGCCCTTCCGCTAGCATCAAGCCCCATTCAGCAGTCGGCGGTTGCGGCCCCATGCCGAGAAAGCTCAACCCGGCGGTGCCGATAATGGCAGTGCCGAGACCCAACGTGGCCAAGGCCGGCACTTGCGCGATGGCATGTGGCAAAATATGGCGAGTGATCAAAGTGAAGCGTGACAAGCCAAATGTGCGCGCCTGCTCGACGTAGCCAGAGGTCATCACCGTATAAGTTTGTGCACGCACCACGCGGGCAAAACGCGGCACCGACGCCACACCAAGTGCAATGATCAGGTTATTGGTGCCCGGTCCGGTAAAGGCGATCAGCATCAGTGCCAGCAGCAGATCCGGAAAGGCGGAGATCACGTCCACCGCACGGCTTAACAGCTCATCGATCACACCACGCGCCAGCGCGGCAAGCAGACCCAGTAAGGTGCCAAACACCACCGCCAGGGCCATGGCGGCTACGCTGATCAACAGCGAATAGCGGCTACCGTAAATGACGCGAGTCAGCAGATCGCGTCCAAGCTGATCGGTGCCCAGCCAATGTGTGGCGGAAGGTGGCAACTGGGCATTGACCGGATCGGCTAACAGCGGATCGCTGTGGGTGAGCACACCTGGTGCTATTACCGCGATGGCGAGTAAAACCAGGTAAAGCAGTGCCAGCCAGACAGCGCTGGGCAATGTGGTCGGTAGCCTTTGCAATGCGGCAATCATGATTTGTTCTCCCCACGCAGACGCGGGTCGATCCACAACGACAGGATATCGACCAGCGTACTCATCACCACGTAGATCAGCGCCGAGAGAATCGCCACCGCCAGCACCACGGGCAGGTCTTTGGCTAACACGGCATCAACGGTCAGCTTGCCGAGGCCTGGGCGACCAAACACCTGTTCCGTGATCACCGCGCCGCTCAGCAAGCCCCCCACCAGCCAGCCGGTTAAGGTCACCGCGGGTAACGCAGCATGGCGCAGTGCATGGCGCAAACGTATGGTGGTTTCCCCCACGCCCCAGGCGCGCAGTGTCAGTGTGAACGGGGCATCCAAAGCGCGCTCCAGTTCACGTCGCAGCAGCTGTGCAACCACCGCACCTTGTGCCAGTCCCAGCGCCAGCGCGGGCAACACCAGCGAAGATAACGATCGATCGCCAGCCACCGGGAACCAGCGCAGCGTGAAGCTGAAAATAAACAGCAATACGATGCCCATCCAGAAAGAAGGCGTGGACGCCAGCAGTAGCTCAACGCTGTTGGCAACACGGCGCCCGATACGGCGATGTGCCGTTCCCACAGCAACGGCCACGGCGAAAATAATGCTCACCAGCAGTGCCGCCAGCGTGAGCTTGATGGTCGGCCACAGCTGGGTCGCCAGCAGATGGCTGACTTCTGTGTTGAGCATGTAGGAACGGCCAAAATCGCCGTGCAGTACTCGCCACAGGTAGTGCAGATACTGCCACCACAGCGGCTCGTTCAGCCCCCATTCGGCTCGGATCGCCGCTTCAATCGCCGGGGTGCGTACCTGCTCACCAATCAGCAGGCTGACGATATCACCGGGTGCTAAATGCACACCGAGGAAGGCCAGTGAGACGGCGGCCCACAGCACCAGTACACCTCCCAGCAAGCGGCCGATGATGCGGCGCGACAGTTCACCGCGCCAGAGGGCCGGCTTACGCGGTCGTGGTGCGCGGGTTACGATGCTTTCCAGACTCATCTTCGCCTCCTGATTAATGGTCACTTAGCCAGATGTCGTAAGCGTTCTCCGGCATCTGCTTATAACTGCGGAAACCTACACCGTGCACATAGCGGGCTGCCGCAATCTGGTCTTCCGGTTCATACAACGGAATCGCCAAAGCCTGCTGCGCCAATGCGTAGTGCTGCAGCTGGCTGTAGAACTTGCGGCGTTGGTTGATATCCAGGGTGGCGGCAGCCTGATCGAGCCAGCCATTGATTTCCGGACTATTTACCCGGCTGTAGTTGATCGCCCCGCCGGCATTGACCGGGCGATAGTGGTTTTCAATGTCGATACCGTCGGTTTCGGTATTTGAGTTAGCGATAGATCCGAAGTGGCCGCTTTTCCGCACCTCGGCATAGGTGCCGGAATCGACATAACGCAGTTTGATTTCGACGCCGAGACGTTGACGCGCCTGTGCCTGAATCGCCTGTAGCAACACATCACGCTGATCGCGCACCGTGGCCTGCGCCTGAATCACTTCGATGCTCAGGCGCTGGCCCGCTTTGGTGCGGAAACCATCACTATCACGGGTTTGCCATCCCGCTTCATCGAGCAGTTTATTGGCCGCCGTCGGGTTGTTGCCGTACTGCCCTTCCAGATCGTTGTTATAGAGCGGATCCACGGGTGAGGTGATGCCCCATGCGCGGGTGCGCTCACCGCGATACACCGACTTCAGCAACGGATCGATATCCAACCCTTGTAGCAGCGCCTGACGCACCTTCATATCCTGCGTAGGGCCATACTCCACATTGAGAAATAACGAATAGGGTGTACCGGTGTTGAGGGCGTGCTGGTAGGTGAAATCCGCACTGTCTTTAAACTCGCTGGCATCATTCCCCGAGATGCCTTCAATCACATCCAACTGACCGGAAAGCAACGCGCCGGTACGTACCGAGGATTCTGGCAGGAAGCGGTACGTCACCCGTTCCAGATATGCCGGACCTTGGTGATGTGCAGTCGCCGGAGCCCAGTTGTAGTGTGGATTGCGCACCAGCGTGAGCTGCTGCCCCTTTTCGTAGCTTTCGATGATAAACGGCCCGGTCCCGGCGATATCTTTACCGCCCGCTTTGAGCTGTGAGGAGTGCCAGCTAGCGGGAGCCAGAATCTGCAGCTTGGCGGCAAACGAGAGGAATGGCGCATAACCCTCTTTTAGGGTGATCACCACGGTGTCGTTATCGGGTGTCTCAACGCTGGCAATGCGTGCGCTCAAAGCGCAGATGCTGGTTCCGGCGCAGTATTTTGGATCCTGAACCTGGCGGAAGTTCTCCGCCACTGCACGGCTATTCAGTTTCTCACCGTTCGAGAAAGTGACGTCAGGACGCAGCGTGAATCGATAGGTTTTTGCGTCCGGGCTGACTTCGTAACCCGTCGCCAGCCAGGGTACAAAACTGCCATCGGTGCGGCGCGCCAGCAGTGATTCCCACACATTACGCAGCGTGACTTCCGCTTTTGACTGACCATTTAACTGCGGGTTTAACGGCGCCGGTTCAGTTTCCACGCCATAGGTGAGTGAACCGCCGCTGCGCGGTTGTTCTGCGGCCAACGTCGCCGTGGTGATCAGCAGGCACGCCAGCCCCAGTGCGAGCGTGATTGAATTCGCTTTCATAATGTCCCTGTTATTTTAACTGCGGTAAATCAGGCAATATTGGCGATGGGCTGCGGGTGGAACTCCTTTTTCAGGAACACCAGCGCTTCGCCCAACGCATTGGTACGATGATAGAAAGGCTGATAGCCACGACGCAGATAAAGCTCGCTCAACCACGGATGTTTGGTGGCCGTCGCCAGATAAACACCCGGTGCTTTCAGTGTCTGTTTCAGCAGTGTGTCTTCGGCGTAGCTGATGATTTCACGGCCATAGCCCTGCCCCTTGTAATCGGGGTCCACGGCAAACCAGTGGATAAACGGCAAAGAGGAAGGCGCATCCGTTTCTTGCTGCCATGGAAAACGAACCGTCACGGTCGCCACCGCCCGCTTCCATTTGCGTAGCACCAATACGGTTTCCTGTTCAATGACACGACGCACTTGCTCCACGTTGCCCTGCGAGATGGTGAAATGCACATCCAGCGCCACCAGCGAGGCGTACGCCCGTTGTAACAGGGCAAATATTTCTTCGGCATCGTCGGGAGTTGCGACCTGAATAGATTGGCTCATCTGCGAGTTTCCTGAATTAATCTTCAGGGAATTATTGAAATCCGGGGAATTAAAGTAAAACGAGAATAGTGGCAATCGATTTGTTAATTGTGGGAAATAACACCCTCGATTATTCGGCATGCAGCATAGCGGCAAAATTTATCGCGCGCCGATGAGCATTAAAGCTGCTTTTCATACACGCGCAATAAATCATGCCGCTACAAATCGTTTTTATGGATCAGTGTTTGCTTAACCACACATCGTAAACGCTTTCCGGCATCTGTTTATAACTGCGGAACCCATAACCGTGCACATAGCTGGCGGTGGCCAATTGATCTTCCGGTTCGTACAGCGGAACCGCTAAGGCTAGCTGCGGCAGTGCGCGCTGTTGCAGTTCACTGTAGAACTGACGGCGCTGTTGCAAGTCCAGCGTTGCGGCCGCCTTATCCAGCAATGTATTGATACTGGTATCGTTGACGCGACTGTAGTTAATCGCACCCCCCTGGGCTATCGGCCGATAGTGATTCTCAATATCTACGCCATCGGTCGGCGTGTTGGAATTAGCAATGGTGCCGAATTTGCCGCTTTTTCGCACGTCCGCGTAGGTTCCAGAATCCACGTAGTTGAGTTTAAGATCGATGCCTAAACGTTGACGCGCCTGAGCCTGAATCGCCTGTAACAACACGTCTCGCTGGTCACGCACCGTGGCCTGTGCCTGAATCAGTTCAATGCGCAGGCGTTCGCCATTTTTAGTGCGGAAGCCTTCGCTGTCACGGGTTTGCCAGCCCGCTTCATCCAGCAGCTTGTTAGCAGCATCCGGGCTATTGCCGTATTTCCCTTCTAATTCATTGTTATACAGCGGATCAATTGGCGAAGTAATGCCCCAAGCGCGCGTGCGTTCACCGCGATACACTGATTTCAGCAGCGGGTCGATTTCCAGCCCCTGCAACAGTGCCTGACGCACTTTCACATCCTGGGTCGGACCGTATTCGACGTTGAGGAACAGCGAGTACGGCGTACCGGTATTGAGCGCGTGCTGGTAGGTGAAATCGCTGTTGTCTTTGAACTCACCGGCATCGTTGCCGGAAATCCCTTCAATGGCATCCACCTGGCCAGACAATAGCGCGCCAGTTCGCACCGAGGATTCTGGCAGGAAGCGATAGGTCACACGGTCAAGATAAGCCGGCCCCTGATGCTTAGCGGTGGCTGGTGCCCAGTGGTATTTTGGGTTCTTGACGAAGGTTACCTGCTGGCCCTTCTCATAACTTTGCAGAATAAACGGCCCGGTGCCCGCAATCTCTGGACCGCCGGATTTCAACTGCGATGATTTCCAACTGGATGGAGAGAGGATTTGCAGCCCAGCGGCGAAGGAGAGGAACGGCGAATAAACCTCTTTCAGCGTGATCACCAGCGTATGATCGTCTGGTGTTTCAATCTTGTCGATGTGCGATCCCATCAGGCACAGACTGGTGCCGGCGCAGTATTGCGCCACCTGAGTTTGACGGAAGTTTTCAGCCACCGCGTTTGCATCCAATTTTTCACCGTTGGAGAAGGTGACATCGCGGCGCAGGTTAAAGCGAAAAGTTTTGCTATCCTCGCTGACCTGATAGCTTTCGGCCAACCAGGGCACAAAGCTGCCGTCAGGACGGCGTGCCAACAGCGATTCCCAGAAGTTACGCAGTGTGATTTCGGCTTTGTCCTGACCGTTCAGCTGCGGGTTAAAAGTGGTGGGTTCGGTTTCTACGCCCACCGTCAAACTGCCACCGGTCACCGGTTTATCGGCGGCAACAACGTGAGGTGCACCGCCGAGCAAACTGAGGCCCAGTGCCAGAGAAATTGCATTTATTTTCATATTATCCTTGGTGATAGCAGGTGTTATTTTTAATCAGTCCGATTTCGGTCTGTTTTTAATTTCCGCTAAATTATTAAAATCCGGATAAATAAATGTAAAACGACAATAGTGGCAAAGGTTGTGATGAAATGATTTAAGGCGGGAAATAAAACCGTAAAGTCGCTATTTATACCGATCTGCAATCCGGCGCTGTCATGCGTACTTTACGAGTCATGATCTGAAAGGGCGTTAAGTGGCGGCTTCCCTGCCGCCGATAAAATTACTCCGCACGCGCCGCAATAATTCCCTCGGCCACATTGCGTGGTGCTTCAGCGTAATGCGCAAACTCCATACTGTAAGTGGCACGGCCCTGCGACATGGATCGCAGCGTGGTGGCGTAGCCAAACATCTCCGATAACGGCACTTCCGCACGAATGATACGAGCGCCAAAGCGTTCGTCCATGCCTTGCAGCGTACCGCGACGTGAGGACAGATCGCCCATCACCCCACCGGCATACTCTTCTGGCGTCTCCACTTCCACCTGCATCACCGGCTCAAGGATCACCGGGTCAGCCTGTTTTGCCGCGGCTTTGAAACCGAAAATCGCCGCCATGCGGAACGCCATTTCCGAGGAGTCGACGTCATGATACGAACCAAAGGTCAGCGTAGCTTTAAGGTCTACCACCGGATAACCCGCCAGTACGCCGCTGTTCAGCGCTTCACGAATCCCCTTCTCCACCGAAGGAATAAACTCGCGTGGCACAACGCCGCCTTTGGTGGCATCTTCAAAGGCAAAACCGGCGCCTGCTGGCTGCGGCTCCAGCGTCAGCACCACATGACCATACTGCCCTTTACCGCCCGACTGACGCACAAACTTGCCTTCCACATCGCGCACCGTCTTACGAATGGTTTCGCGATAGGTGACCTGTGGCCGACCAATGTTGGCTTCCACACCGAATTCACGCTTCATGCGATCAACGATGATCTCCAGATGCAACTCACCCATACCGGAGATAATCGTCTGCCCCGACTCTTCATCGGTGTGCAGGCGGAATGACGGATCTTCTGCGGCCAAACGCTGCAACGCCAGCCCCATTTTCTCCTGATCTGCCTTGGTTTTCGGCTCAATCGATAGCGAAATCACCGGGTCCGGGAACTCCATACGTTCCAGCGTGATCATCGCATTGGGATCGCACAGCGTTTCGCCCGTCGTCACCTCTTTCAAACCGACACAGGCGGCTATATCACCCGCACGAATCTCCTCGATTTCGATGCGATCGTTAGCCTGCATCTGCACGATACGTCCGATGCGCTCCTTACGCCCTTTCACCGCATTCCACACGCTGTCGCCTTTGCGCAGCACGCCTGAATAGACGCGGACAAAGGTCAGTTGGCCCACATAGGGATCGCTCATCAGTTTGAAGGCCAGCGCCGAGAACGGTTCATCGTCATCAGCATGGCGTTCATCGTGTTCGCCTTTTTCGTTCACACCGGCAACCGGCGGCACGTCCAGCGGTGAAGGCATCAGCTCAATCACGGCATCAAGCATGCGCTGCACACCTTTGTTTTTGAACGCGCTACCACACAGCATCGGCTGGATCTCGCCAATCAGCGTACGCTGGCGTAAGCCCGCGATGACCTCTTCTTCGCTGAGATCACCCTGCTCCAGATAGCGATCCATCAACGCTTCACTGGCTTCCGCCGCAGCGGCCACCATATTCTCACGCCATTCGGCAGCCAGCGCCTGCAACTCATCAGGGATCGGCGCATAGCTGAACGTCATGCCCTGGCTGGCGTCATCCCAATAGATGGCGCGCATCTTGTTGAGATCCACCACGCCTGCGAAGTGCTCTTCCGCACCAATCGGAATCACAATCGGCACCGGGTTGGCATGCAGACGATCTTTCATCATCTGTACCACGCGGAAGAAGTCCGCGCCCTGGCGGTCCATTTTGTTAACGAAAGCAATGCGTGGCACATGATACTTGTTGGCCTGGCGCCACACGGTTTCCGACTGTGGCTGCACGCCACCTACAGCGTCATATACCATGACGGCGCCATCCAGCACGCGCATGGATCGCTCCACTTCGATGGTGAAATCCACGTGTCCGGGCGTGTCGATGATGTTGATGCGGTGCGGCGTGAAGCTGCCATCCATTCCCGGCCAATAGCAGCTCACTGCCGCCGAGGTGATGGTAATGCCGCGCTCCTGCTCCTGCGCCATCCAGTCGGTGGTTGCCGCGCCATCGTGCACTTCACCTAACTTGTGGCTCATTCCGGTATAAAACAGGATGCGCTCCGTTGTGGTGGTTTTGCCGGCATCGATGTGCGCGGAGATGCCGATATTGCGATAACGTTCGATAGGTAGGGGTCGGGGCATGATGCGTCCTTAGTCTGTTCGACTGGAAAAGTGGGCGGGCACCATTGCCCGCCGCTGCGCAACAGCATAGACCTATTGTACGAGTAAATACGAACAGTTTGAGCCTTTTTTAGCCATCGAAAAAATCTTGCAATAGATTCAGCATTTACGGGCTGGCAAGCTTATCCCAGGCGATTTATGGTAAAGGTCTCACTCTCAACGGGAAATCTAACCATGCGCATTCTGGTTGTCGGCGCCGGAGCCACCGGCGGGTATTTCGGTGCACGTCTGGCGCAAGCAGGACGTGATGTGACTTTTCTGGTGCGCGAGCGCCGTTTTCAGCAACTGCAGCAAAACGGTCTGGTGCTAAAAACGCCGGGCGGCACAGAAGTGATTCAGCCGCAGCTGGCGCAAACCGGCAAGCTGACAGGCCAGTTTGATCTGATCATTCTGACGGTGAAAAGCTTCGGGCTCGATCAGGCTATCGCGGATATCGCACCCGCCGTCGGGCCAGAAACCCTGATCATGCCGATCCTCAACGGCATGCGGCATATCGATACGCTGCGCGCTCGCTTTGGCGACAAGGTGATTGGCGGCCTGTGCAAAATCAACGCCACGCTGGGTGAACAAGGTGAAGTGGTGCAGATGACGCCACTGCATATTCTCTACTACGGTGCACTCGATGGGCACAATGATGCACGTCTGCAACGTGTCGATGAGACGCTGAACATCGCGCAATTCGATACGGTCTTTGCTGACAACATCATCAGCGAATTGTGGGAGAAGTGGCTGCTGCTAAGCACCCTAGGGGCGGTGTGCTGCATCGCGCGGGGTAATACCCAGCAGGTGTTGCGGTCTCAAGGTGGTGAAGCCTTATTGCAGGGGATTTTTACTGAAGTGCTTTCAGTGCTTGGTGCTGACGGCTATCAGGAACGGCCAGCGGTCACGGCAAAGATCTATGAGACGCTGAATAATCCTCAGGTGGCGATGACCTCTTCAATGTATCGCGATTTAACCCAGGGTTATGAGATTGAGGCGGATCAGGTGATTGGTGATCTGCTGGTGCGAGGCGCACGCAGTGGCGTGGTGACGCCGTTGTTGAATGCGGTGTATGTGAATTTGCAGGTGTATTTACAGAATCGCAGCGCATAGTTGCGCCACGTTAACCGCTGTGGTTTTCGGGCCAGGTGCGCATAAAAGCGCACCTTTGCGCGGTTTGTAAGGTCGCTGTTGCTGGTGACCTGATGGTTAACATCCGTCGTACAACATGCACACCCTACGGGGATTGTTGGGCCACTGTGGGTGGTGGCCTGATGTTTAAAGACGCGACTGCACGCCTTTGAGTTGCATCAAGCGCTGCCAGCCTGCTTCAACTTCATCCGGGATATCCACATGCCCGAGGAAACCTTTGCCGCGCGGACCGTAGCCGTTTTCATCATCGCGCAGGCGCTGGATTTCACCCATCAGCAGGGAGAGAAAACGCTCCATCGACCACAATCCTTGCGGCGGCGCACCGATAATGCGCAGCATACCGGCATCCATCATCACCTGCGGAACAAACACCGGCCAGCTGATAAATTCAGGCGCATCGGTTCGGTCGCGCCACTGGTAGCGGAAGGTTTCCCAGGTGCGTCGCTGCATCAGTGGATCCTGCACCAGCAGCACATGCTGCGGCTGCCACTTCTGCTCATCCAGCAGTTTTTGGCTGAAGGCGGCATTCTCACCACAGTTGCGTGAGGCGGTTTCCAGCAGCAGCTGATCGTCCGGCAGTGCGGCAAAAACCCGCGCCATGTCGCCCAGCAACTCTGCTTCGCTTTTGCCTTGGGTAGAAATCTGACGATAAAGCGGATGATTAGCGATCATCTCCGCCAGTAGCACCGTGGAATGACCGATACCGCCGCTGATCATCAGAGGCAGCTGATACTTCTTCGCCAGCGCAATCACACCTTCAACGTTGGGCAGTACCGCGTGACCGGCAAGAATTGCCAAATCAACCTCGAGCGTGCCATCTGTCGGCATGTGGTCAAGCGCCAGCCAGGCCGCAAGCGTATTGATATCCTGAATCTGTTGGCTATTGAGCTGCATCGCGTTCTCCTCGCATTAACACTGGCAGTGTAGCGGCTTAACTCCGCGACAGCAGAGAAAAATTTGCTACACTCGCCGCTATCAGATTCAGGAGAGTTTATGACTGCGCGTTCCGTTACCCTCGATGATGTCGCTGCACTGGCGGGGGTTTCCTACCAGACCGTTTCCCGTGTGCTCAACCATTCCGTGCAGGTTTCGCCACGCACGCGCGCCAAAGTCGAAGCCGCGATGCAACAGCTGAACTATGTGCCCAACCGCGTGGCACAGCAGCTGGCAGGAAAAGCCACGCGCACGCTGGGGCTGGCAACCAGCGATCTGGCATTGATGGCCCCGGCACAGATTGCCTCTGCGATCCATGAACGTGCCGCCGCACAGGGTTACCATCTGGTGATCGCCATGGCGAATACGGCCGGAAATGCCCAGGACACGGTGAATGAACTGCTGGCGCAGCGCGTTGATGCGCTACTCATCAACCTGCCGCTCGATGCTGAACAGGCGGCACAGGTGCAGCAGCAGTGCGGCAGCAAGCCTGTGCTGTTTCTCGATGTTGAACAACATGCTGCTGTCAGCCAGTGCCAGTATCAGAGTGAATCGGGTGCGCAGCAGGCAGTAGAGCATCTCATCGCGCTGGGCCACCAGCAGATTGGCGTGCTGAATGGGCCTGAGAGTTCGGCTTCGGCGCGGGCGCGCTTCACTGCATGGCAACGGGCGTTATCGTCACACCAGTTGCAGCCGATATGCGTACTGCATGGCGACTGGAGCGCGGCATCCGGATATCAGGCGCTTTTGCAGTTGCTGCCGGATCGCCTGCCACAGGCCCTGCTGGTGGCGAACGATCAGATGGCGCTTGGGGCGATGCGTGCACTGCACCAACACGGCGTGAAGATTCCTGGGGAGATGTCGATTATTGGTTATGACGACACTGCCGAGAGCGCATGGTATCAGCCGCCGCTCACCACCGTGCGTCAGGATTTGCAGCAGTTGGGTGCGGTATCTGTGGACCGCTTGTTGGCGGAACTGGCCGGAGAAGCGGTACAGCCTCTGCCGCTGGTAACCGAGCTGGTATTGCGCGAAACAACAGCTGCGCCGATGCAAGACGATGTGGATATGGCGGAGATCGCCGTTCAGTTGCAGGCATTAGCGCGACAATTAAAACCCAAAGCCTGATCAGGTTAAAGCAGCACAGGCTAATACGCATGCCACGGCAGGCAATGCGTGGCGGAAGCCGTTACGCTGCAAAAAATTTGGGACCTTACGGTCCCAACATTTTTACTGCGGCTTTGGTTCACCCATCGCTTTCAACTTCTTCGACAGCTCGCGACGCTCTTTCGACAAGTCAGCATTTTTGATGATGTACTCATCGACGCGGTCTTCATAGTCCACACGCATGGATGCAATGATTTCCTGAATCGCCTCAACGCTCATGCCTGGTTTGATGTACTCGCTCAGGTTGTCCAGCAGCAACACACGTTTCTGGTTATCACGGACTTTCTTCTCGTTATCCACGATTTCGCGCTGCAGTTTGTTTTTACGACGAAACATACGTACAAACTCCAGCACGTCCTGAAATGATTGCTTGGCATTTTCCATGTTGGCACCTTTCTTTGAGCCTGCCGCGGCAGGCGGAATAGTCATACACCCTAGATAGTTCAAGGCGCAGGAAGGCAGCAAATGTACACATCCCCGCGAGCTTACATCAGTAAGCGACCGGGGTGTGTGAATGTAGCTAACGCACCTGCGTCTTGAAGTATGACGGGTGAGCTACAGCTTAGCGGCTTGCTAGCTGAGTTCGCAATTTTCACAGCTAATTTCGGACTGGCACTTATCTTAGCGCAAAGAAAGGGTGATTCACATTAAGTCATTGCCTGAGAAAACTATTTGCGCAGTGCCAGACGGACCAGGTCCGTAATACGCTCCAGTTGACGCGCCTGTTCCAGACTCAACCACACGTAGCCATAGATCGCCGTGGTCTCTAAGCGCCCGCTGCGGTTGGCAATCAACTGCTCCAGCTCCTGGGTGATCTCTTCCAACTCATGGCTGTTGGCGATCACGCCTTCCGTCTCCCCTTTCACCATCAATGTGGCCAGCGCGTTCAACGTGTCTTCAGTCATTTTCTGACTGCGGCGCAGCGTCGGGGCATTGAGCAGCAACAGGTGACTCTCACGTGATGACCACCATGCATCAATTTGCATCTGCATCGTGTTAACCATATTACGGTTGATGGTCTGAATCGCTTCAAACACCGATTTAGGAATACGCGTCTCTTTGCTGGCCGGTTCCAGCAGCGCGCGCATCTTAATGACGCTGGTCAGCTGTTTCTGGAAGGGTTTGTTTAGTCGGGGTTTTTCCAGCAGGTTAGCGGAAAAGCCGGTGTGATGCAGTTTCGCCATCGCCAGAAATGAATCGGACAGCTGAATCCGCCAGTGTGTGTAGGCGCGCTGAGCGAGAATCGCACTAAACAGCAGCGCCATAATCGAACCTAGGATCACATCGCCGCCACGCCACAGCGCCACGGTGAAGTCACCGGCCGGTGCACCCACCACCACGCCGAGCGTGATACCAATCAACAGCGCCATATAAGGGTGCTTACCCAGCGTCAGATAGCCGCAAATAATCATCACCACGAAGCACCATGACAACATCATCGGCAGTGAGATCAGCTCCAGTTTCAGAGCAATCAAACCCGATGCCAGCCCGGCAAAAGTGCCGCTGATACGTTGGATCACACGCGGAAACACATTGCCCCAGGTCGAGATCGGCCCCATCACCACCACCAGGGTGATCAGCGGCCAGGTTCCTTCCGGAATATCCGTCAAACGCACAAACAGAAAACAGAGCACGAAGGCAATAGCGATGCGCACGCCGTGCACAGCGCGATAGTGGCGGTAGAACCAGAACTCAATGGCAGAGATGGGTTTGTCGGCGCGTAACATGGTGGTCCGGAAACGATAAAAATTTGCGCGCTATGTTACCCTGGCACGGCAGGAACATTGAGTGCTGCGCAGCACTATTTCCGCTCTTTTTTTACGATTCAACAAGTGCGCTACATCTTATTTTCTCTTATGAAACATTGAGGTAACGCACTGATGATATTAGTCGGCTGAACGCACTGGAATGTACATGTCCACCAGCCAGTCGCCACTGTCGGAGCCGTCGGACAGGTAGTGTTCGAAGCAAGGGCGGTTATCCACCTGCCAGTCGGTTTGCGTCTTGAGGTGATCAAACAGGCTGTGCCAGGCGGTGAAGAAATCGTTATTCATCACTTCCATGCGCGCATGAAAATATGGCCCACCGGGCAGCAACCCTTGTTCGATGTCGTCGCCATAGGAGGGCACCGCATCTGCAGGCGCGGTGATCACCGTTTCAACCCGCAGTTCTTCCGGCGGCAGAACTTCAGGATTGCCATAATAGATGGCCAGCCACTCGCCTGTCATGCCATGCTGCTCGACCCAGCTTTTAAGCTGGTTAAACCCACGCGGCACGGTTTCCTGCCACGGTCCCTGTAGATGGTAGCCCAGCCAGCTTTGAGGATTGCGTTCAACGATAGATGCTTTCATACCTTTGCCTCCGTTCAGCAGCAGAAAGCTTCACTGTTTTACTCCCATGCTGTTGTGCCATGGGAGTGACTCAGCTATCCGCTGCGGATTACAATTTCTGTTTTACGTAGTCACTGATACGCGTGATGATGCCGGCTTTATCCACACCTTGTAAGGCATACAGCGGATAGCTCGCCAACTGCTTATCTTTATCCATCACCTGGATCTCACCCACCTGCTCACCGGCTTTCAGCGGTGCTTCCAGGTCTTTACGCTCAATCACATATTTCGCCATGACGTTTGAAACTTCGGTGCGCGGCAGAGACAGATAAACATCCTGAGTGGTGCCGACATCCACTTTGTGCGGATTGCCGTACCAGACGTTTTCGGTGCCGATTTTCTTACCTGCATGGAACAGTTGCACGGTATCGAAGTTGTTCTGGCCCCACACCAGCAATTTACGCGCCTGCTCTTCACGCCCTTTCGAGCTCTTACCGCCCATGATCACCGCAATCAGGCGATGACGACCAACAATGTTTGACGCGATGATGTTGAAACCTGCCGTTTCAGTATGGCCTGTTTTCATGCCATCAACGTGAAGGTTTTGATCCCATAACAAACCGTTACGGTTATTTTGCGTAATCCCGTTCCAGCTCAGGGTTTTCTCCGCGTACATGGCGTAGAAATCCTGCTCACCATTGATGATGGCACGCGACAGCACCGCCAAATCACGCGCGGTGGTGTGCTGGCCGGGTGCATCCAGGCCGTGCACGGTTTCAAAATGGGTATGCGTCAGACCGAGCTTTTGTACATAGTTGTTCATCATATTGACGAAGCTGTCCTGACTGCCCGCCACATAATCCGCCAGCGCCACACAGGCGTCGTTGCCGGAGTCGATGATTACGCCACGCATCAGATCGCGAACCGTCACTTTGTCGCCGGGCTTGAGGAACATCAGTGAGGAGCCTTTGAACACCGGATTACCGGCAGCCCAGGCATCCTTACCGACAGTGACCACATCATCACGGGTGATTTTTTTCTGATCAACCGCGCGATCCACCACGTAGCCGGTCATCAGCTTGGTGAGGCTGGCCGGGTTACGCTCTTCATCGGGATTGCCGGCAGTGAGGATCTGGCCCGTGGTGGCGTCCATTAACACCCACGAAGCCGCATCGATCGGCGGAGGTGTCATTGGGAATGGCATGCTGTCATCAGCGTGTGCCAGTGATGCCCAAACAATCATTCCAGATACAGTTACCAGCAGACGCCTTTTCAACACTTCTTCCTCAAATCAAAAAATGAATTTACCGCCGCACGTTTTACGGCAATTAGCGCCTGGATAGTTGAATAAATTGAAAAAAAGTATGAACTGCGGACAAATGCTGTGCGCCTTCCCGCAGCAGCGGTAAACAAGGTTGTGCTGCCTGCTGCACACGACTATTCTGTGCGTTGATTTTCTATTGCCAGGATACTGCCGTGCCCGCCTCTGAGTTCACCTTCTTGTTCCACGATTACGAGACCTTCGGTAAAAGTCCCTCACTGGACCGTCCGGCGCAGTTTGCCGGGCTGCGTACCGATAAAGATTTCAACGCCGTAGGTGAACCGCAGGTGTTTTACTGCCAGCCCGCCGATGACTACCTGCCGCAGCCGGAAGCGGTGATGATCACCGGCATCACGCCACAGGTCGCTAAAGCGCGCGGCGTAACAGAGACGGCATTTGCTGAACGAATTCATGGGCTGTTTACCGAGCCACAAACCTGTGTGATTGGTTACAACAACGTGCGCTTCGATGATGAAGTGACGCGCAATATCTTCTATCGCAATTTCTTCGATCCTTACGGCTGGAGCTGGCAGAACGGCAATTCACGTTGGGATCTGCTGGATGTGATGCGCGCCTGTTATGCCCTGCGCCCGGAAGGCATTATCTGGCCGGAAAATGATGACGGCTTCCCCAGCTTTAAACTGGAACATCTCACCAAGGCCAACGGCGTGGCGCACGAACAGGCGCACGATGCGATGTCGGATGTGTATGCCACGCTGGCGATGGCGAAACTGGTGAAAGAGAAGCAGCCGAAGTTGTTCGAGTTTCTGTTTACCCATCGCAACAAGCAGAAACTGATGAACCTGATTGATATTCCACAGATGAAGCCGCTGGTGCACGTCTCCGGCATGTTCGGTGCGGCACGTGGCAACACCAGTTGGGTCGTTCCGCTGGCATGGCATCCGGATAATCGTAATGCGCTGATTGTGGTGGATCTGGCGGGCGATATGTCGCCGCTGCTGGAACTGGATGCGGATGAACTGCGCGAGCGGTTGTACACCAAACAGAGTGAGTTGGGTGATCGAGTAGCAGTGCCGATTAAGCTGGTGCACATTAATAAATGCCCGGTGTTAGCCCCGGCGAATACCTTACGTCCTGAAGATGCTGCACGCCTGAATATTGATCGTGAGCGCTGTCTGGCGAACCTGGCGCTGCTGCGTCAGCATGCCGAAGTGCGCGAGAAAGCAGTGACGCTGTTTGCTGAAGCGGAGCCGTTCAAACCTTCCGATGATGTCGATGCGCAACTGTATGACGGCTTCTTTAGCGATGCGGATCGCGCGGCAATGAACATTGTGCGTCAGACGCCGCCGCAGAATCTACCGGCGCTGGATTTGACCTTCGACGATAAACGTATTGCGAAACTGCTGTTCCGCTATCGTGCGCGTAACTTCCCCGGCACGCTGGATGATCACGAGCAGCAGCGATGGTTGCAGCATCGCCGTGAAGCACTGAATGCCGAGCGTGTGCAGGCGTTCCTGTTAGAGCTGGAGTCATTAGCGAGCTTGCATGAGGATAATGCGGAGAAGATGGCGCAGCTGAAAGCGTTGTATTTGTATGCGCAGGAGTTGATGTCTTAATCGCTCACGCGCGTGATCCTGTCATTTGAATCGCGGCATATCGCAACCTGGTGGGCATAAATGTGTACCAGGTTGATGATCGTTTGAAATGCATTTCAGATGCAGGCGCACTTTAATGTGCGCCATACCAGTAGCCTCTTTAGGGTCGCCTCAATGGCGACCGTTTTAAACCTTAAATCATCCCCCACACCAGCCAGGTCAGCGCAAAACCACTTAACCCCATCAATGTGGTGAGTACGGTCCAGGTCTTAAGGCCATCGGCGACTGACAGCCCCAGATAACGCGTTACCACCCAGAAACCGGCATCGTTAACGTGGGACAAGCCCAGGCCACCGAAGCACGCCGCCAGTGTGACCAGCACGCGCTGCATATCGGTCACATCGCCCACCGCCTGGCTCAACAAGCCGCTGGTGGTCAAAATCGCCACCGTGGCAGAACCCTGAGACGCACGCAGTGCCAGTGACAAGATAAAAGCAGCGGGCACCAGAGGCAGATGCAGGGTTTCCAGCGTCACCGCCAGGGCTTTACCCACACCGGATTCCACCAGCACTTTACCGAATGCACCGCCCGCACCGGCCACCAGAATCACGCTGGCTGAACTGGGAATCGCGCGTCCAGTTAAGTCTTCCAGCTTCTCTTTACTCCAGCCGCGACGCACGCCCAGCAGCCATGCCGCCAGTGCCAGCGCAATCAGCAACGCAATCGGTGGATTGCCAATCACCGTCATCACATCACGCAAAATGCTGCCTTCCGCCAGCATGGTGTGCGCCAGCGTACCCAATACGATCAGCACAATCGGCACGACAATCAGACCCGCAATGGTCATCGCACCCGGTGGTGGCACTTCGCTTTTTGGCGTGCCTTCAGGTTTTGCCAGCTGCAACTGCTCAAGTACATCCACTGAGAGGTGGTATTGACGCAGGTTCATCGCTTTTGCCACATAGTAACCGACGATACCCACCGGGATTGAAATCAGGATGCCGAGCATCATTAACCAGCCCATGTCGGTATGCAGAATACCGGCTGCGGCGGCTGCGCCTGGGTGTGTCGGCAACGCTACGTGCACGGTCAACATCACGCCCGCCATCGGCAAACCGAATTTCAGCGGTGAGACGCGCGCCACTTTGGTAAAGCCGTAAATCAGCGGGATCACAATGATAAAGCCGACTTCAAAGAATACCGGAATACCCAGGATGAATGCCGCCATGGTCAGGGCTGCGACGGTGCGTTTGATACCCAGCGACTTACTGAAGCGCTGCGCCAGTGATTCGGCACCGCCCGAGGCTTCAATCACTGCGCCGAGCATCGCCCCCAACACGATGATAATGGTGATATGACCCAGCAGGTTGCCCATGCCGCTAAAGATGGTTTCCATGATCTTATCAGCCGGAATCCCGGTACTGATGGCGACGATCAGACTGACAATCAGTAAAGCAACAAACGGATGGACTTTGGCTTTTATCACCAGCAGCAGCAATATCACAATGCTGGCTGTCGCAATAGCGAGCAGTAACGCGGTAGACATGATAAACCTCTAATTATATTAGTATATTTTGGGTACAGCTTTCTCTGGTATTGGCGGCTTCAGGCAATTTTTCCCCGCACAGGGCGTAAAGGCCCTGTGCAGGTCGGTACAAAAAAGTTATTTCGCGTACGGTGCGAACCAGCCGAGGCCCGCTTCGGTGCGACCGCGTGGGAAGTATTCGCAGCCGACCCAACCGTCGTAGCCCACTTCATCCAGCAGGCTAAACAGGTACGGATAGTTGATCTCGCCTTCGTCTGGTTCGTGACGATGCGGCGCAGAAGCGATCTGAATATGGCGATAACGCCCGGCGTACTCGTGAATCAGATGACTGAGGTTGCCGTCTACCAATTGCGCATGGAACAGATCCAACTGCGTAAACACGTTAGGACGATTGATACGTTCCATCATCGCCAGCGTTTGATACTGGCTGGAGTAGAGGTAATTCGGTTTCGTCATCGGATTGAGCGCTTCCAGCAGCAGGCGAATACCGTGTGGCGCAAAACGCTCAGCGGCGTAGTGCATATTGCGCACGAAGGTCTCTTCGTATGCGGCGTGGTCGGCACCTTCAGGCACCGTTGCCGCCATCACATGCACCTGTGGGCAGTTGAGCGCCAGCGCATATTCCAGCGCACGATCGATATCGGCACGCGCCTCGTCTTCACGTCCTGGAATTGCCGACACGCCCCACTCACCCGCCTGCACGTTCCCGGCAGCCGTGTTGAACAGCACCAGCTCCAGTTGATGTTTCTCCAGCTCAGCGTTGATCACCTCAGCCGGATAGTCGTACGGGAACAGGAACTCCACCGCACGGAAACCGGCGTTAGCCGCTGCGGCAAAGCGTTCAATAAACGGTAATTCGCCGAACTGCGTAGATAAATTGGCTGCAAACTTAGGCATCAGTAATTCCTCAATTCCGCCACTTCGCTATCGGTAAGATAGCGAATTGAGCGGTCGCCGAGCGTGAACATTAGACGCGCGGTCTCTTCCAATTCTTCAGTGTTATTGGCCGCTTCTCGCAACGATTTTCCGACCACCACTGGACCGTGATTGGCCAGCAGAAAAGCGTTGTAACGTGGCGCGAGCTGCGCAAGATCTTCGGCCAGGCGATCGTCACCCGGTTTGTAATACGGCACCACGGGCACATCGCCCACGCGCATCACCACATAGGGCGTGAACGGGCGAATGCAGTTTTCGCTGTCGAGATCGTTGAGGCACGAAAGCGCGGTCAGATAGTGACTGTGCAGGTGCACCACCGCTTTGCAGGCGGGATTGTTCAGATAAAGCGCGCGGTGAAACGCCACTTCCTTAGAAGGCTTGTCACCGGAAATCCACTCGCCCTGCATCGTCACTTTTGACAGGCGGTCGGCCTGCAATTCGCCAAGGCAAGAGCCGGTGGGGGTCGCCAGCAGATTGCCATCTTCCAGCAACAGTGAAAGATTGCCGGCTGAACCGGTGGCGTATCCGCGCTGGAAGAAGGACGCGCCCAGTTGCACCATCTCTTCGCGTGCTTGTTGTTCGGTCATGCTGAAAACTCCGTTTGTGCGCGGGCAAAGAATTGTTCGTCACCAAAGTTGCCCGACTTCAGGGCCAGCGACAGCGGCTGCTGGATGTCGCGCACCCACGGCACCCCAGGGGAAATCATCGGGCCGATATGGAACGCCGTTACGCCCAGGCTCTGTGCCACCACGCCAGAGGTTTCGCCCCCGGCGACGATAAAGCGCTGCCAGCCGCGTGATTTCAGCTCACGGGTGACGGCGGCAAACAAGTGCTCAACCGCTTCGCTGCTGCGTGCTGCGCCATATTGCTGCTGGATTGCCTGCAATTGCTGTGCATCCGCGGTGGCAAACAGCAGTGGTGCCAAAGGCTGCTCGTTATTCGCTGCCACCCAATCACACAGTTCCTGCGCGTAACCTTGCGCATCGTCGAGGCAGCGCTCAACCAACACCTCGTGCGATGGCGCTTGCTGGCGATAGGCCTGAACCTGACGATTGGTCATCTGCGAGCAAGAGCCAGAAATCACCACTGCACGATCGCCTTGTGGACGACCCGCTTGCTCGGCATCGCTGTTTTGCTGTTGGGTGGCCCAGGCGCGTGCGATACCAATCGCCAGACCCGAACCGCCGGTGACCAGTACGGTCTCTTTCAGGGCTTCACCTTGTGTCAACAGATGCTGTTCGTTGAGTGCATCCAGCACCACATAGTTGATGCCCTGCGCTTTCAGCACATTCAGCTGTTCACGCACCGCGGCCGCGCCTTTATCGAGCTGTGCAGCATTGATCACCGCCGCCTGCCCTTTCGCCTGGCGTGTCATCAGACGCACCAGATTGCTATCGGTCATTGGTGTCACCGGATGATGACGCATGCCCGATTCAGACAGCAGCTGGTCGGCAACAAACAGATAGCCCTGATACACCGTGCGCCCATTCACTGGCAGCGCTGGGGAGATCACCGTCTGCGTTTGCACCAGTGCGGCCAGCAGTGCATCGGTCACCGGGCCGATATTGCCGTGTTCGGTGCTGTCGAAGGTCGAGCAGTATTTGAAATAGAATCGATCGCAGCCTTGCTGTTGCAGCCAGGCGAGCGCCGCCAGTGACTGATCAATCGCCTGCTGCGCCGGGCAAGAGCGTGACTTCAGGCTAATGACAATCGCCTGCGCGCTCACATCGTCATGACTTTGCGGCACGCCGTTGAACTGAATCGTGGGCAAACCGTTTTGCACCAGGAAGCTGGCAATGTCCGTTGCACCGGTAAAGTCGTCTGCAATCACGCCTAAACGCATGGTTACTTCTCCTTTGACGCTGGCAGCGTGATGCCGCTGAAAATCTTGATGACTGCGCTGTCGTCTTCGCGGCCGTGGCCTGCATTACTCGCTTCGGTAAACATGTTGAGTGCGGTGGAAGCCAGCGGCAGCGGGAAATGTAACGATTTTGCCGTATCTGCCACCAGGTTGAGATCTTTCACAAAGATATCGACGGCAGATTTTGGTGAGTAGTCACCGTCCACCACATGACGCATGCGGTTCTCAAACATCCACGAGTTGCCCGCTGCGTTGGTGACCACGTCGTACATGGTGTCGAGTGGGATGCCTGCGCGCGCAGCCAGCGCCATTGCTTCAGCACCTACCGCAATATGAACACCCGCCAGCAGCTGGTGAATAATTTTCACCGTTGATCCCAGGCCAATTTCGCTGCCCACGCGATACACTTTGGCGGCAACCGCATCCAGTACCGGCTTCAGCAGGGCAAAGGCTTCATCGCTGCCGGACGCCATCACGGTCATCTCGCCGACCGCCGCTTTTGCTGCGCCGCCTGAGACCGGCGCATCCAACATGAGCAGTTGATGTTGCGCCAGCTGCTGTTCAATCGCCTGGGCATCCTGTGAAGAAATGGTGGAAGAGACCATCACCACAGTACCCGGCTTGAGTTGTGCCGCCAGACCGGTTTCGCCAAACAGAATCGCTTTGACCTGCGCAGCGTTGACCACCAACAGCAGCACGGCATCTAACTCTGCGGCAAAGCTGGCAGCGGAAGTCTGTGCATCGCGCGCACCCGCCTGACGCAGGGTTTCCAGCGCCTGCGGATTTAAATCAACGCCCCAGGTGTTCAATCCAGCGCGAATACAGGACTGCGCTGCGCCCATGCCCATGGAACCCAAACCAATGACGCCAATGTTATTCACGGTTGCTGACACAGCACACCTCCGTTGTTAATTTAAGTGATATTTTGTTCAATGGTGTTAATTCTGCCGCAGTTACTGGCGGAGAAACGTGCGGTAAATCACAAAAATTAACTTACACGCACAACGCATAACATCGATTCACACCCCAGCATCCCCACGGAAACGCCCAGTATGGCGGGGTATTTGCTAACATTTCTCTGGGATAATTTGTGCTGCAGGCTGTGAATCGATGCCTTACAATGTGAAAAATTGGTAATTCAGGGAGATCGATGTGATTCCGGTAGAACGTCATCAACAAATTTTAGCGCTGGTTGCCGAACGCGGCGTGGTGAGCATTGCCGAGCTGACCGAGCGCTTGGGCGTTTCGCACATGACCATTCGTCGCGATGTGCAGAAGCTGGAAGAGCAAGGTGCCGTGCTGTCGGTATCGGGCGGCGTGCGCTCGGCCGATCGTCTGGCGGCCGAGCCGTCACATCTGGTGAAAACCAGCATGTACAGCAGTGAAAAGATGGCTATTGGTCAGTTTGCCGCGCGCCACATCCCACGTAACAGCTGCATTTATCTCGATGCAGGCACCACGACGCTGGCGCTGGCCCGTGAGTTAGTCGAGCGCGACGATTTGCTGGTGGTCACCAATGATTTCGTGATCGCCCGTTTATTGATGGAGAGCAGCGGCTGCAAACTGATTCACACTGGCGGCACCGTATGCCGTGAGAATCGCTCCAGCGTGGGCGAAGCGGCGGCGAGAAGTCTGCGCATGCTGGCGATTGATATCGCGTTTATTTCTGCCTCCTGCTGGGGGCCACGCGGCTTGTTTACACCGGATGAAGATAAGGTGCCAGTCAAACTGGCGGCCAGCGATGTCAGCAGTAAACGCGTGCTGCTGAGCGACAGTTCGAAATACAACAAGATTGCCACGCATCTGGCGTTGCCGCTGGAGCGCTTTGATACCCTGGTGACCGATTCAGAATTAAGTAAAGCGGGACGTGAAACGCTGAGTGCGGGGAGTTGGGAGTTGGTGCTGGCGGGTTGAATGTGCCGGGATAAAAGCAAAAGGTCGCCAATATGGCGACCTTTTGCATACAACATGAAGTCTTTATCCGCTACGCATTGCGCAGCGAAAATTACACTTCTTCGCTGAACTGCGGAACCGGATTGCGGAAGGTGCGAGTAACAAACGCCAGGTAAATAATACCGACCGCTGCCCACACCAGGCCGAGTACCATCGAGGTCTCTTCCAGGTTGATCCATAACGCGCCCACTGTTAAAGCACCCATCACTGGCAACACCAGATAGTTGAGGTGATCTTTCAGCGTCTTGTTACGCTTTTCACGGATCCAGAACTGCGCAATCACTGACAGGTTGACGAAGGTGAATGCCACCAGCGCACCGAAGTTAATCAGTGCAGTCGCCGTGACCAGGTCGAAGTTAATCGCCAGCAGTGCCACAGCGCCGACCAACAGCACGTTCAGTGACGGCGTGCGGTATTTCGGATGCACGAAGCCAAAGAAACGCTGCGGGAACACGCCATCACGGCCCATCACGTACATCAGACGAGAAACGCCTGCGTGTGCGGCCATACCAGACGCCAGCACGGTGACCACAGAGAAAATCAGGATGCCAATCTGCAACGCTTTACCCGCGACAAACAGCATGATTTCAGGCTGTGAAGAGTCCGGATTCTGGAAACGCGAGATGTCCGGGAAGTACAACTGCAGGAAATAAGACACACCGATAAAGATCACACCACCGATCAGCGCGGTCAGGAAAATCGCGCGCGGGATGGTACGTTCTGCATCTTTGGTCTCTTCTGACAGCGAACTGATGCCATCAAAGCCGAGGAACGAGAAGCACAGAATTGTCGCACCGGTAATCATCGGCACTACGTGAGCATTCTCAGACCAGAAAGGCTTGCTGCTGGTCAGGGTTCCTGCGCCAACACCGTGCGCCACACCGTAAACCACCATACCGGTAATCACCACCATCACGACCACTTGCAGCACGACGATCACGCTGTTGAAGTTGGCAACGGTTTTGATACCACGGAGGTTAGAGATGGTCATAAAGGCCACCAGCAACACCACGAAAATCCACGATGGAATGCCCGGCACCAGCGTCTCAAAGTAGCTTTTCGCCAGCAGGATGTTGATCATCGGCATGAACAAATAGTCCAGCAGTGATGACCAACCCACCATAAAGCCGACGTGCGGACTGATAGCCTTCTGAGCATAGGTGTAAGCGGAGCCCGCAGATGGGAAGCGGCGTACCAGCTTGCCGTAGCTCACGGCAGTAAACAGTATCGCGATCAGCGCGAAAGCATAAGCGGTGGCGACGTGGCCGTCGGTCAATCCAGAGACGATACCGAAAGTATCAAACAGGGTCATTGGCTGCATATACGCCAGGCCCATCATGACAACCGGGATCAGAGTCAGGGATTTTTTCAGGTGTGCACGCTGTGGTGCGGAGGTGTTAAGCGACATTGTTCAGGCCCCCAACAGAGGTGATCTGCGGGATACTGCGCAACGTGCTGCAGTGAGAAGTGATATTAGTGTTTGCGATTGTCGCCGCGCCGTAATCATCACGAAAGCGAGAACCAGCTTGCGCTGGTGCAATTGTAAACAGCCCCATCTTTGTTTTCCTCAAATCTCACGCCCAAGCGTGTTGTCAGTATCTATCTATCCGGATGCGTGTCCGGCCTCGGTAATTTGTGTGTGTACTGCAATCTGCAAAAAAATAACCGACGGTATAAGCGTCGGTTATGTTTCGAATTTTGCAGGGGACGTATTCTGCCCCAACTTATGCCATCGGCACAAGACGTTAGCGAAATTCTTCTGCGGGTCAGGCGTTCTTCAGCATCCAGTCAATTTCCGTGGCGGTGATAAGGCGTTCAAACTGCATTAACTCGTTCTGTTTGCAGCAGTGCCACACCCCGCTGAAATGCTCGCCCAGCAGTTTTTGCAGCGGATAGCTATTTTCAAATTCATACAGCGCATCACTCTGGCGGACCGGTAATGGCAGCCCTTCCGCCTCATGACCATTGCCCTGCACCGCATGCGGTAAGGGCAGTTGATTATCCAGACCGTGCAAAATACCGGCAAGAATTGTTGACACTACCAGGTAAGGATTTGCATCCGCACCGGCTACGCGATACTCCACGCGGTGGTTATCCACATCGCCACAGGGAATACGTAAAGCAACGGTGCGATTGTTGTGTCCCCATGAAGCCTGCAAGGGCACGTAAGCCTCAGGCAGGAAGCGGCGATAAGCGTTCACGTTCGGTGCCAGCAGCGCCATTGAAGCGGGCATTAAATCGATCATCCCTGCTAACGCGCGTTTTAACAGCGGCGAATCGCTGCCGTCATCGAGAGAGAAAGCGTTGTGATCGGCGGCGTCCAGCATGCTGATGTGCACATGCATGCCACTCCCCGCATACTCTTCATAGGGCTTGGCCATAAAGGTCGCCGTCATGCCGTGATTTTCCGCCACCTGGCGCACCAGACGTTTGAGCAAAATGGCATGATCGCAGGCTTTTAATACATCACGAGTGTGATGCAGATTGATCTCAAACTGGCCCGGCGAAGCTTCCGCCAGCGCGCCATCAGCAGGAATGCCCTGCTGTTTTGCAATATCGTCGATATCACGCAGAACATCAGCGAAATGGTCGAGATTATCGACTGAATAAACCTGACTCTGCATATTCCTTTCATCACTGCCCGGCGCACAGGGTGGCTGGATATAGCCTTCCGCATCGCGCTTTTTATCCACCAGATAGAACTCCAGCTCTACCGCTACCACCGGGAATAGCCCTCGATTGCGCAGTTGCTGCCACAAGCGGTTGAGGACATTGCGGGGTTCAACGTCAAAGGGAGTGCCATCTTGGTTACACATCGTGAGCAGCAGTTGCGCAATGCGTTCAGGATCGGCGGCAGAGGGAATTAAGGTTCCGGGAACCGGGATGCAGAGGTTGTCGGGTTCACCCAGGGACTGTCCGAGTCCGGCTTCTTCGACGGTATTACCGAGGATATCCATGGCGAAAACCGAGGCCGGGAAGTAACACCCTTTTTCCAGTTTTGCCAATGCAGCGATGGGAATGCGCTTTCCGCGAAATACCCCATTTAAATCATTCAGAAGAATATCGACATACTGCGTTTCAGGATGGCGTTCCAGCCAGGTTTTGACCTCCAGCTGGAACGCGCTTGTTCGTTTCTCTTCACTGTGCCGCGTGAAGTCTTCTACTTCTACGAGGTTCGTCATGTTCCCACCCGCCCTTTACCGTCTAGTATTGGTTCGCGCAATGCTCAAAATAACAGCCACTCTTCTAACATAGCGCTAACGCAAAAAGTGTGCAAATGTAACAATTCTGTTGGAAGAACGAACAACCGGTTGCTAGATTGACAATATATTGCACACTTTTTAGGCCGGACGCGCAAAAACGGTGAAAATATTGAACAGCAACGCGGAGACGTTATGGGCATTATTTTTGACAAACCCTTGATTGGCGTAGTGATGTGTCAGAACCACATCGGCAGCCATCTCGGACAGACAGTTCACAATAAGTATCTCGATGCCATCGTGCTTGCCGGTGGTGTTCCCTTGCCTTTGCCCCACCAACTGATGCACGCCCCTTATCTATTAGAAAACAGTATGACGCTGCTGGACGGCATTTTACTCACCGGCAGCCCGAGCAATATTGAGCCCTGGCACTACGGTGAAGAGGGTAAAGAGGAACATGCCGATCCGGCACGCGATCGCCTCGCATTTGGTCTAATCACCCATGCAATCGGTAAAAAAATGCCGATATTGGGTATTTGTCGGGGCTTGCAGGAGTTGGTGGTGGCCAACGGGGGTTCCCTGCATCGCCAGCTGCACATGACGCACCTGTTTCAGGAACATCGTGAGGATGATGCGCTGCCGCTCGAACAGCAATACGCGCCGGTGCATGAAGTGCAGCCTGAAGCGGAAGGTCTATTGAGCCAGGTGCTGGGCAGCGCGCAATCCTTTGCCGTGAACTCTCTGCATGGACAAGGCATCCGCGAACCCGGCCCGCAGCTGCGTATTGAAGCGCGTGCGCCTGACGGGCTGATTGAAGCGGTGAGTTTGCGTCAGCACCCGTTTGCACTTGCGGTGCAGTGGCATCCGGAGTGGCACTCTGATCAAGACCCGGTTTCGCAACGCCTGTTTGCGGCTTTTATCCACGCTGCTGTCTGTTATCACAAGGAAAAACGGCCATGAATGATGCCACTCTGGCGCCCGGACGACGTTTATCGCAAATCCGGCAGGAGATGGGATTGTCTCAGCGTCGCGTCGCTGAGTTGTCAGGACTCACTCACAGTGCCATCAGCACCATTGAGCAGGACAAAGTCAGCCCAGCGCTGAGTACCCTGCAGAAACTGCTGAAGGTGTACGGCTTGTCGTTGTCAGAATTTTTCTCGGAACCCAAGGTGAACAGCACGCCGCGCGTTATTGTCCGTCCGGAAGAGTGCGTGGAGATCGGCAGCCTCGGCGTGTCGTTGCGTCTGGTGGAGAACGGTGCTGAAAAACGTGCGCTGGCGATGCTGATTGAACGCTACGAACCGGGTTCCAGTACCGGAGAGAAACTGCGTCACCCTGGCGAGGAGACCGGCACGGTGCTGGAAGGGGAAATCACGCTAGTGGTCAATGGTCAGAGTTATCACCTTTATTGTGGCGAGAGTTATGTGATCGATACCGGTTTGCCGCACAGTTTTACCAATACGTCTGAGCTGCCGTGTCGCATCGTCAGTGCGCACACCCCAGCGAATTTCTGAGTTCACGCGCTAAAGGAGGATGTGATGCAACATGTGGGAAGTTATTACGCAGCAACGGCTAATGCGCATGAGCCGTGGCCCGAACTGCAGGAATCGGTGCAGTGTGATGTCTGTATTATTGGCGGCGGATTTACCGGCCTCTCCTCGGCACTGTTTCTGACCGAAGCCGGTTATGACGTGGTGCTACTCGAAGCGGCCAGGATTGGTTTCGGAGCCAGCGGTCGTAACGGCGGCCAGGTGGTGAATTCTTACAGCCGCGACGTGGACGTGATCGAACAGCGCTACGGCAAAGACGTGGCGAAGATGCTGGGCAATATGATGTTTGAGGGCGCGGAGATTATTCGCGATCGCATTGACCGTTACGCCATCGCCTGCGATTACCGCCCAGGCGGCATTTTTGCGGCGTTGAATCAGCGCCAGATGGGCCACTTGCGCAGCCAAAAAGCCAACTGGGAGCGCTATGGCAACCATCATTTAGAGCTGCTGGATGAGCGCGCGATTCGTCGCGAAGTGGCGACCGATCGTTACGTCGGCGGCTTACTGGATAAGCGCGGCGGTCATCTGCATCCGCTTAATCTGGCGCTGGGTGAAGCGGAAGCAATTCGCCGGCACGGTGGACGTATCTATGAACAATCTGCTGCGCTGGAAGTGAAGTATGGCGAGCCGCATCGCGTAAAGACCGCTAAAGGCGAAGTCACTGCCACCTTTGTGATTTTTGCCGGTAATGCTTATCTCCCCTCACAACTTGAACCGCGCCTGAGTCGTAAAAGCATGCCGTGTGGCTCGCAAATCCTCACCACTGAGCCATTAAGCCGCGATCAGGCATTGGGTTTATTGCCGAACAATCACTGTGTCGAAGATTGTAATTACCTGCTGGATTACTTCCGCCTCACCGCCGATAACCGCCTGCTGTACGGCGGCGGCGTGGTGTATGGCGCACGCGAGCCGGATGATATTGAAGCGCTGATTCGACCCAAGCTGTTACGCACTTTCCCGCAGCTGAAGGAAGTGAAATTCAGCCACCGCTGGAGCGGCAACTTCCTGCTGACGCTGTCACGTATGCCGCAGTTTGGACAGATCGAGAAGAATGCGTTCTTTATGCAGGGGGATAGTGGACATGGCGTGACCTGTACCCATTTGTCGGGAAGGCTGATTGCCGAGGTGCTGCGCGGACATGCAGAAAGATTTGATGCGTTTGCCAAATTACCGCATTTACCGTTTCCCGGCGGCAGGCGGTTTAAAGTGCCACTGACGGCGATGGGTGCGGCGTGGTACGCGTTACGGGATCGGTTGGGGGTTTAGCCGTAACGTATTGTAGCGGCAAAGTTTATTGCGTGGGTTTTGCACAACGCGTGATAAACCTCGCCGCTACGGAAAAAGTGCAAAAGTCGGCACTCGAACGCTAACCTCACTCCAGCGGCATTTTCATCGGGTCATCGTAGCTGTACTCAAACCCCAGCTCATTACAGATCTTCGACCCATCCACCACTTTCCCCGCCTCTCGCTCCGGCTCGGCAACAAACGTTGGTGCCACCAGCCCTAACTGCTTCGAGACAAACGGATAGAAATCATCACGCGCTGGATGCTTTGAGGCACACAAGTTATACACGCGTCCACCCTTCGGCGTTTGCAGCAGCAGTACAATGGCATCCACAACATCATCCAGATGCACCAGATTAACTGCATGGCCACCATTCTCCAGTCCAATCTTCCCGGCGAGGAAGCGCCCCGGATGACGGTTTGGCCCGACGAGACCCGCCAGTCGTACAATATCCACGCTGGTACCGGGCAGATCATGCAACCAGTTTTCCAGTTCTACCAGCGTCTTGCCCGCCACACTTTCTGGCTGCAACGCACTGCTCTCTTTCATGACGCCCGAACCGGTGCCATACACCGACGACGAGCTGGTAAAAATGATGCGCGGTACTTTATGCGCTAATGCCGTATCGACCACGTTCTGCACGGCTTGCATGTAATCTTCTCCGCCCTGCACCGTGCGGCTGGCAGGCAATGTCACCACCAGCGCGTCCACCGCCATCAGCGTGGCCAACTCATCCGCTTCACATTCAATCTCGGGTGTTAGCACCAGTTGAAATGCCTCAATACCGCAGCGGCGCGCAGCATCCACACCATCGGGGGAGGTTTTGCTGCCGGTTACCTGCCAGCCGCGCGCCGTCAGCGCCATCGCCAGCGGCATACCCAGCCATCCCAGACCTACAATCGCGACTTTTTTCATACCGACTCCTGCTTTACAGCGCTAAGACACTTCATCTTAGTCCCAGCGATTATGGCAAACCAGCGCAAACTGTTGCGGAAGGTTCCGAGAACTGACGTTAAAAAAGGGTTGCCAAGCGCCGTCATCTTCGTTAGGTTAATCAGCACGCAAATGAATACTCATTCAGCAACGGAATTTACTATGACACGCGTTCAGTTCAACCACCATCATCACCATCATCCTGACTAGTCTTTCAGGCGATGTGTGCTGGGAGACGATTAGGATCTTCCAGTGGTGCGAACGCAAAGAGAGCCCCCGGAAGATCATCTTCCGGGGGTTTTTTTATGGGCGAACGCAACCCAACTGAGTTCAGACAGGATTGAATAAGAGGATAGGAAACATGTTAGATAACACCCGTATTCGCATAGCTATGCAGAAATCTGGCCGTTTAAGTGATGAATCACGCGAACTGCTGGCCCGCTGCGGTATCAAAATTAACCTTCAGCAGCAGCGTCTGATTGCGTTTGCGGAGAACATGCCTATCGATATCCTGCGTGTGCGTGATGACGATATCCCTGGCCTGGTGATGGATGGCGTGGTGGATCTCGGTATCGTCGGTGAGAACGTGCTGGAAGAAGAGCTGCTGGACCGCCGTGCACAGGGCGAAGATCCACGCTACTTCACCCTGCGCCGTCTCGATTTCGGCGGCTGCCGCCTGTCTTTGGCGATGCCCGTAGATGCAGAATACACCGGCCCGCAGTGCCTGCAGAACTCACGTATTGCCACCTCTTATCCGCACCTGCTGAAGAAATATCTCGATAAGCAAGGCGTTTCCTTTAAGTCTTGCCTGCTGAACGGTTCGGTGGAAGTCGCGCCACGTGCGGGTCTGGCCGATGCCATTTGCGACCTGGTATCGACCGGTGCCACCCTCGAAGCCAACGGCCTGCGCGAAGTGGAAGTCATTTATCGTTCTAAAGCGGTACTGATTCAGCGCGATGGCGAACTGCCAGCGGCGAAACAAGAACTGATCGACAAAATGATGACGCGCATTCAGGGCGTTATCAAAGCACGTGAATCCAAGTACATCATGCTGCACGCGCCAAGCGAGCGCCTGGAAGAAGTGATCGCCCTGCTGCCAGGTGCCGAGCGCCCAACCGTATTGCCGCTGGCAGGCGAAGTAAGCCGCGTGGCGATGCACATGGTGAGCAGTGAAACCCTGTTCTGGGAAACCATGGAAAAACTGAAAGCGCTGGGTGCCAGCTCCATCCTGGTACTGCCAATTGAAAAAATGTTGGAGTAACAGCATGAGCACAATCATGACCCCGATTGACTGGCAACAGTGTGATGAACAACAGCAGCAAGCGCTGCTGATGCGCCCGGCAATTTCTGCTTCGGCGAGCATCAGCGAAATCGTGCGCGATGTGCTGACGCAAGTAAAAGAACAAGGCGATGATGCGCTGCGCGAGTTCAGTGCGCGCTTTGACAAAGCGCAGGTGGAAAACCTGCGCGTCACGCCAGAAGAGATGCAAGCCGCCAGCGATCGCTTGAGCGATACGCTGAAGCAGGCGATGGCAGTGGCTGTCGGTAATATCGAAACTTTCCATAACGCGCAGATTCTGCCCGCGGTGGATATCGAGACGCAGCCTGGCGTGCGCTGCCAGCAGATCACCCGTCCGGTGCAATCGGTTGGGTTGTATATTCCTGGCGGATCTGCCCCGCTGTTCTCCACGGTTTTGATGCTGGCAACCCCAGCACGTATCGCCGGTTGTGGTCGTGTGGTGCTCTGTTCTCCCCCGCCGATTGCCGACGAAATTCTCTATGCCGCGCAACTGTGCGGCGTGAAAGAAGTGTTTCAGGTTGGTGGCGCACAAGCGATTGCTGCGCTGGCCTTCGGCACTGAAACCGTGCCGAAAGTCGACAAGATCTTTGGCCCAGGCAACGCCTACGTCACTGAAGCTAAACGCCAGGTGAGCCAGCGCTTGGATGGTGCCGCGATTGATATGCCTGCTGGCCCGTCAGAGGTTTTGGTGATTGCTGATGAAGGTGCCACACCGGCATTTGTTGCTTCTGATCTGCTATCACAAGCAGAACACGGCCCGGATTCTCAGGTCATCTTGCTGACCCCTTCGCTGAAACTGGCAGAAGGCGTGGCGCAGGCGGTGGAAGAACAGCTCGCGCAGTTGCCACGTGCTGCCACGGCGCGTCAGGCGCTGGAGAGTAGCCGTCTGATCGTGCTGCGCGATCTGGCTCAGTGTGTGGAGATCTCCAACCTGTACGGTCCTGAGCACCTGATTATTCAGACGCGCCAGCCACGCGATCTGGTGGATACGATCACCAGTGCGGGTTCCGTGTTCCTGGGCGACTGGTCACCGGAATCGGCAGGTGATTACGCTTCCGGCACCAACCATGTGCTGCCGACTTACGGTTATACCGCAACCTGTTCCAGCCTGGGATTAGCCGATTTCCAGAAGCGTATGACGGTGCAAGAGCTGACGCCGCAAGGCTTCCTCAATCTGGCGGCCACCATCGAAACCTTAGCCGCTGCTGAGCAGCTGGAAGCCCATAAGAACGCCGTTACCCTGCGTGTTGCCGCGCTGAAGGAGCAAGCATGAGCATTGAAGATTTAGCCCGCGCCAATGTGCGCGCGTTGACGCCGTATCAATCTGCGCGTCGTTTGGGGGGTAACGGTGATGTGTGGCTGAATGCCAACGAATTTCCGCTTCCGGTGCCCTTTGAGCTGTCACAGCAAACGCTGAACCGCTATCCGGAATGCCAGCCGAAGATGGTGATTGAGCGCTATGCGGCTTATGCCGGTTTATCGCCGGAGCAAGTGATTGTCAGCCGTGGCGCTGATGAAGGCATTGAGCTGTTAATGCGTGCCTTCTGTGAGCCGGGCAAGGATGCGATTCTGTTCTGTCCGCCGACTTATGGCATGTACAGCGTCAGCGCAGAAACCATCGGCATTGAGTATCGCACCGTGGCAGCGCTGGATGACTGGCAGCTGAACCTGCCGGCGATTGCGGACCAGTTAGACGGCGTGAAAGTGGTCTACATGTGCAGCCCGAACAATCCGACCGGCAACCTGATCAATCAAGATGATATCCGCAAACTGCTGGAGATGACCGCCGGTAAAGCACTGCTGGTCGCCGATGAAGCCTATATCGAGTTCTGCCCGGAAGCGACTCTCGCGGGTTGGTTGAAAGAATATCCACATTTGGTGATCCTGCGCACGCTGTCAAAAGCCTTTGCGCTGGCTGGCCTGCGCTGTGGCTTTACGCTGGCCAACAAGCCAGTGATCGATCTGTTGATGAAAGTGATCGCTCCTTACCCGCTGGCGACCCCGGTTGCTGATGTGGCGGGACAGGCGCTGAGCGAAGAAGGCATTGCACTGATGCGTCAGCACGTGGCGGAACTCAACGCCAATCGCGCCTGGCTGTTTGAGCAGTTGCCACAGTTGAGCGTGGTGCAGCAGGTGTTCCCAAGCGAAACCAACTATATTCTGGCGCGTTTCACTGATTCGCCAAAAGTGTTTAAAACGTTGTGGGATCAAGGCATTATTCTGCGCGACCAAAACAAAAACCCCGGCCTTGCGGGATGCCTGCGCATCTCCATCGGCACCCGTGAAGAGTGCGAGCGCCTGATCGCCGCGCTGCAAGCCTTATCAGTGGAGCAAGCATGAGTCAGAAGACCCTTTTTATCGACCGCGACGGTACCATTATCTCTGAGCCGCCAACGGATTTTCAGGTAGATCGCATGGAGAAGCTGGCGTTTGAAAAGAACGCCATCCCTGCGCTGCTGGCCCTGCAAAATGCCGGCTATCAGCTGGTGATGATCACCAATCAGGATGGTCTGGGCACCGACAGCTTCCCACAGGCTGATTTTGATGGCCCACATAACCTGATGATGCAGATCCTAACTTCACAGGGTGTGAACTTCAGCGACATCCTGATCTGCCCGCATAAGCCAGAAGATAACTGTGATTGCCGCAAGCCGAAAACCAAAATGGTGGAAGCCTGGCTGGCACAAGGCGCATTGGATACCGCAAACAGCTACGTGATTGGCGATCGCCTGACCGATATCCAGCTGGCTGAGAACATGGGCATTCAGGGCCTGCGTTACGGTGCGGAAGGTATTGACTGGGACGCGATCCAGGCACGCCTGACCAAACGTGACCGCCATGCGCTGGTGCAACGCAACACCAAAGAGACACAGATCAAGGTGGAAGTGTGGCTGGACCGCGAAGGCGGCAGCAAGATCAACACCGGTGTCGGCTTCTTTGACCACATGCTGGATCAGATTGCCGTACACGGCGGCTTCCGCATGAACATCGACGTGAAAGGCGATCTCTATATTGACGATCACCACACCGTAGAAGATACCGGTCTGGCGCTGGGTGAAGCACTGCTGAAAGCGCTGGGCGACAAGCGAGGCATCGGCCGTTTCGGCTTCGTGCTGCCGATGGACGAGTGCCTGGCGCGCTGCGCACTGGATATCTCTGGTCGTCCGCACATCGAATTTAAAGCCGAGTTCAGCTACCAGCGTGTCGGCGATCTCAGCACCGAGATGGTTGAGCACTTCTTCAGCTCCCTATCCTACGCCATGATGAGCACCCTGCACCTGAAGACCAAAGGCAAGAACGACCATCATCGTGTGGAAAGCCTGTTCAAAGCCTTTGGCCGCACCTTGCGCCAGGCAATTCGCGTAGAAGGCAACACCCTGCCGAGTTCGAAAGGAGTGCTGTGATGAATGTGGTGATTCTCGATACCGGGTGCGCCAACCTGTCATCGGTGAAGTGGGCAATTGAGCGCCTCGGCTATACGCCCGAGGTGAGCCGCGATCCGGATGTGGTGCTGCGCGCCGATAAGCTGTTGCTGCCGGGCGTGGGCACCGCCCAAGCCGCCATGAACCAGTTGCAGGAGCGTGACCTGATCGATCTGATCAAAGCCTGTACCCAACCGGTGCTCGGCATTTGTCTTGGTATGCAGTTGCTGGGGCGCGGGAGCGATGAGAATGGCGGCGTGACCACGCTGGGTCTGGTGGATGAACCCGTTTCGCTGATGGATACCCAGGGTTTGCCCTTGCCGCACATGGGCTGGAACCAGATCACTTCGCAAGCTGGCAACCACCTGTTCCGTAATATCCCGGACGGCAGCTACTTCTACTTTGTGCACAGCTACGCCATGCCGGTGAACGCCGCCACCATCGCCCAGTGCGATTACGGCCATCCGTTCACCGCTGCGTTGCAGAAAGATAATTTCTTCGGCGTGCAGTTCCACCCGGAGCGTTCTGGCAAAGCAGGCGCGCAGTTGCTGAAAAACTTCCTGGAGATGTGATGATTATCCCGGCATTAGATTTAATCGACGGCAAAGTGGTGCGTTTGCATCAGGGTGACTACGGCCAGCAGCGCGACTACGGTAGCGATCCGCTGCCGCGCCTGCAGGATTACGAACGTCAGGGCGCGGAAGTGCTGCACCTGGTGGATCTCACTGGCGCCAAAGATCCGGCTAAACGCCAGATCCCTCTGCTGACTACCCTGCTGCGCGGCGTGAATGTACCGGTGCAGGTCGGCGGCGGCATCCGCAATCGTCAAGACGTTGCAGCCTTGCTGGCGGCTGGCGCGACCCGCGTGGTGGTGGGCTCCACGGCCGTGAAACAGCCAGAAGAAGTGAAAAGCTGGTTCAACGAGTTCGGCGCCGATGCCATCGTGCTGGCGCTGGATGTGCGCATTGACGCCAATAATCGTAAAGAAGTGGCGATCAGTGGCTGGCAGGAAGCGGCTGGCGTAACACTGGAAGAGGTGATTGGCTGGTATCAGCCGGTTGGCCTGAAGCACGTGCTGTGCACCGATATCTCCCGCGATGGCACCTTAAGTGGTTCCAACGTGGCGCTGTATCAAGAAGTGTCTGATGCCTTCCCCGACATCGCGTTTCAGAGTTCCGGCGGCATTGGATCGCTGGATGACATCGCTGCCTTACGTGGCAGTGGCGCACAGGGCGTGATTGTCGGTCGTGCTTTACTGGAAGATAAATTCACCGTAGCGGAGGCGATTGCATGCTGGCAAAACGGATAATTCCTTGTCTCGATGTCCGTGACGGACAAGTGGTGAAAGGCGTGCAGTTCCGCAACCACGAAATTATTGGCGATATCGTGCCTCTGGCGCAGCGCTATGCGCAGGAAGGCGCTGACGAGCTGGTGTTCTATGATATCACCGCCTCTTCCGATGGCCGCGTAGTGGATAAAAGCTGGGTATCTCGCGTCGCAGAAGTGATTGATATTCCGTTCTGCGTGGCGGGCGGTATCAAGAGTGAGGAGGATGCCGCGCGCATTCTGCAGTTCGGCGCGGATAAGATCTCCATCAACTCCCCGGCGCTGGCTGACCCGACGCTAATCACGCGTCTGGCGGATCGCTTTGGTGTGCAGTGCATCGTGGTGGGTATTGATACCTGGTTTGATGAAGCCACTGGCAAATATCACGTCAACCAGTATACCGGCGATGAGTCACGTACCCGTGTCACCACCTGGGAAACCCTGGATTGGGTGCAGGAAGTGCAGAAGCTGGGCGCGGGCGAAATCGTGCTGAACATGATGAACCAGGATGGTGTACGTAATGGCTACGACCTGGTGCAGCTGAAGAAAGTCCGTGACGTGTGTAAAGTGCCCCTCATCGCTTCTGGTGGAGCAGGCACCATGCCGCACTTTCTCGAAGCCTTTGAACAGGCAAACGTCGACGGTGCGCTGGCCGCTTCAGTGTTTCACAAACAAATTATCAATATTGGCGAGTTGAAAAACTTCCTGATCGACAACGGTGTGGAGATTCGCGCGTGTTAACTGCAGAACAACTGGCCAAACTGGATTGGGCCAAAACCGCGGGCATGATGCCCGTCATCGTCCAGCATAACGTTTCTGGCGAAGTGCTGATGCATGGTTATATGAATGAGGAAGCGCTGCAAAAGACGCTGGCGGAAGGCAACGTCACTTTCTTCTCTCGCACCAAAAACCGCTTGTGGACCAAAGGGGAAACCTCCGGTCACTTCCTGCAGGTCGCGAGCATCACGCCGGATTGTGATAACGACACCCTGCTGGTGCTGGCAAACCCGATTGGGCCAACTTGCCACCTCGGAACATCAAGCTGCTTCTCACCGGCTGCGCCAGATTGGGCGTTCCTGTATCAGCTGGAGCAGCTGCTGGCTTCACGTAAGAGCGCCGATCCTGAGAGTTCTTACACCGCGAAACTGTATGCCAGCGGCACCAAGCGTATCGCGCAGAAAGTGGGTGAAGAAGGCGTGGAAACCGCACTGGCTGCCACAGTGAATGACCGCCATGAGCTGACCAATGAAGCCTCTGACTTACTGTATCACCTGATGGTGCTGCTGCAGGATCAAGAGCTGGATTTGAGCACCATCATTAATAATCTGCGTGCGCGTCATAAATAACGGATTGTGCAATAAGCTGCTCAAAATTGGCTTCAAAGGCGGATTTTGAGCAGTATGTTTCTCATTATTGATTTCCATCTCATCGGAATGAGCAACATACTGCTCATTTGCAGTATTTGCATTTAAGAAACCAATGCAGCCTTGTTCTTTTTCATCATCCTATCCTTAGTTGATTAATTGGAACCCCCTAATGAGTCCATTTGAACGCGAAGCAGTCTTCCTGGATCTTTTGGAAGAGGCAATCAAGAACAACTCAACTCATGGAAAATTGCTTCGTAAGATTCGAAAAGAATTACTGGGGTTTTCACAGGAACGCTATGCCAGCTTGGCGGGTATTAGTCGTCGCACGCTATCTGACGTTGAGCAGGATAAAGAAAGCATTACGCTGACGACATTGAATCGCGTATTTAAACCACTTGGATTAAGGTTGGGTTTACTGCCACGTCAGACACATATGATGCAGGAACTGCTCACCAATCTCACTCAACATGGAGAGCCGAATGACCACCCATGAAAAACTGATCGCCCTGCTCGACCAGCACCACGCCCACTATCGTCTGATGGAGCATGAAGCAACGGGTAAGTGTGAAGCCGTAGCTGCGATCCGTGGTACAGAAGTTGGACAAGGTGCTAAGGCGCTGGTGTGCCATGTGAAAGGTAACGGCATCAAACAACACGTGCTGGCGATATTGCCCGCTGACCAACAAGCAGACCTGAGCAAAGTGGCTGAAGCGGTAGGAGGACGTCGCGCTTCTTTGGCTTCTCCAGCAGAAGTGGACGCGTTAACGGGCTGTGTGTTCGGTGCGATTCCGCCCTTCAGTTTTCACCCCGATCTGAAGTTGGTGGTGGACCCTTTGATGTTTGAACGTTACGAAGAGATTGCCTTCAACGCGGGCCTGCTTGAGAAATCCGTGGTGCTGAAGGTGGACGATTATTGTGCACTGCATAGTGGTAACATTGTGAAAATAATCTGTTAATTGCCATAACCAGCAGTGATCGGTACTCTGCGTTATTCCACATCACGAATAAAGAAGACCGATATTATGGCAAGTTCTCGTTTTACTGCCCGCCTGCGTCAGACGCTGGCGCTGGCCGTGCTGGCAGGTTGCGCATTTGGCGCACAGGCAAAGATCGATCAGGTACGCTTCGCTGTTGATCCAACCTATCCTCCTTTCGAATCCAAAACACCACAAGGCAAGCTGGTTGGTTTTGATATCGACCTTGGCAATGCGCTGTGCGAGCAGATGAAAACCAAGTGCGTCTGGGTGGAGAGCCAGTTCGATGGCATGATCCCGGCGCTGAAAGCGCGTAAGTTCGATGCCATCCTCTCTGATATGGGTATCACGGAAGAGCGTCTGAAGCAGATTGACTTCACCGTGCCGCTTTACGATACGCACACCCAGCTGATTGCGCGTAAAGGCTCTGGCCTGCTGCCAACGGCTGAATCGCTGAAAGGCAAAACAGTTGGCGTTGAGCAAGGAACCGTGCAGGAACGTTATGCGCTGGCAAAATGGCAGCCACACGGTGTAAACGTGGTGCCTTACGGCGATCAGGCGCAGGTGGAAAGTGATTTGATTTCTGGCCGTCTGGATGTGGTGTTCACCGATGCAGCACAGGCAGCTAACGGCTTCCTGAAACATCCGCAAGGCAAAGATTTCGAGCTGGCTGGCCCGATCGTGGAAGACCCGATTATCGGTCCAGGTACGGCGATTGGTCTGCGTAAAGGCGATGAAGAGCTGAAAACAGCCCTGGATAACGCCTTTGCTGAAATCAAGAAAAACGGCACTTTTGACAAGATCCAGAAGAAGTACTTCGCCACTGATATCTCGATCCAGCATTGATCAATGCAGGGGCGGTCTTCAGGCCGCCCTGTTCGCGCTGCTAACATGAGCGAGCGCAAATTTAGCGGCTTCATACCCGCTCATTTTCACAGCAGCACTATAATTCCAGTCAATAAAATTAATCAGGCACGACGTTCAGCGTGCCGTAGATACAGGACATCGACCGCGCCATGCAACAACAACATCATCCCTTGTTAAGTGCTTCCCTCGGTACACAGCGCGAAATCGTCAGCTTTCATTTCGGTACCGATTCCCAGCAACGCGTCTATATTCAGGCGGCACTGCACGGTGATGAACTGCCGGGTATGGCGGTGGCGTGGTATCTGAAACACAAGCTGCTGGCGCTGGAATCTGCCGGGCAGCTTAAATCCAAAATTACGCTGGTGCCGGTGGCAAATCCGCTGGCGATGGGTCAACACTGGCACGGCAGCCATTTGGGTCGATTCCATACGCTTTCAGGTCAGGATTTCAATCGCCGTTTCCCGGCATTAGGCGATACCCTGGCTGAAGAGTTGGCCGGTTCGTTGACGCAAAGCGAATATGAGAACAAACGGCTGATCCGTGATGCCATTGATCGCCACTATCGCGATCGCATTGCTCGTACCGAACTGGATGCGCAGCGCTTCACGCTAATGCGTATGGCCAGCCAGGCAGATTTGATGATTGATTTGCACTGCGACTGGGACGCATTGCCGCATCTGTATACCACGCCGCACGCATGGCAGGATATCGAGCCATTAGCGCGCTGGTTAGGCAGTGAAGTGCAACTGCTGGCGCAAATCTCCGGTGGCGAACCCTTTGATGAGGCCTGCTGTGAACCGTGGCTGACACTGGCTGAGCGATTTGGTGGTGAGTATCCAATGCCTCGTGGTTTGTTGCCAGTGACGCTGGAGTTACGTGGGGTTGCTGATGTTTCTCCCGAACAGGCGGAGAATGATGCAGATGCGATAATTAATGCGCTGATTGAAGGCGGCTATATAGCGGGTGACGTGGGTGAGTCACCTGCTCTGATCAACCCTGCAACGCCATTGGCAGGTTGTGAGTATATCCATGCTCCGCATTCAGGGCTGTTGTTGAATCGCCGTGAGTTGGGCGAATGGATCAAGCCGGGTGAAGTGGTGGCCGAGATTGTGGACCCAATTACCGACCAGGTCACGCCGCTGGTGGTGGAGTTTGGTGGGGTGCTGTATGCGCGGAATTTGATGAAGTTTGCTACGGCGGGAATGCTGGTGGTAAGGCTTGCGGGGGAAAATGCGGGCAGAGAGGGTGAGTTGTTGGTGGGGTAAAAAATTGAGGCTTCCCGAAGGAAGCCTCACAATTATTAGTCGAGCCACTCAGTGTGGAATACACCGTCTTTATCAATGCGCTTGTAAGTATGCGCACCGAAGTAGTCACGCTGAGCCTGAATCAGGTTAGCTGGAAGCACTTCTGAACGGTAGCTGTCGTAATAGGCAATTGCAGCAGAGAAGGTCGGAGTCGGGATGCCATTCTGGATTGCATAAGACACAACATCACGCAAAGCTTGCTGATATTCATCAGCGATGTTTTTGAAGTATGGATCCAGCAGCAGGTTAGCAATATCAGCATTGCTCGCATAAGCATCAGTGATTTTCTGCAAGAATTGAGCACGAATGATGCAGCCAGCACGGAAAATCTTAGCGATTTCACCGTAGTGCAGATCCCAGTTATTCTCTTCTGAAGCAGCACGAAGCTGAGAGAAGCCCTGCGCATAAGAAACGATTTTGCCCAGATACAGAGCACGACGCACTTTCTCAACAAACTCAGCTTTGTCACCGGTGAAAGCTTTAGCCTGAGGACCGCTAAGCACTTTAGAAGCTGCGACACGCTGCGTCTTCAAGGAAGACAGGTAACGAGCGAATACTGATTCGGTGATCAGTGACAGTGGCTCACCAAGGTCAAGAGAGCTCTGGCTGGTCCACTTACCGGTGCCCTTGTTAGCTGCTTCATCAAGGATCACATCAACCAGATATTTACCGTCTTCATCTTTCTTGGTGAAGATATCTTTGGTGATGTCGATCAAGTAGCTGCTCAGCTCACCGTTGTTCCAGTCAGTGAAAGTCTTAGCCAACTCTTCGTTGTTAAGACCCAGTGCACCTTTAAGCAGCGCATAAGCTTCTGCAATCAGCTGCATGTCACCGTATTCGATACCATTGTGAACCATCTTCACATAGTGACCGGCACCGTTTGGACCGATGTAAGCAACACAAGCTTCACCGTCTTCAGCACGCGCAGCTATTTTGTCCAAAATTGGGGCAACCAGCTCGTATGCCTCTTTCTGACCACCAGGCATGATGGAAGGACCTTTCAATGCTCCCTCTTCACCGCCGGAAACGCCGGTACCGATGAAGTTGAAGCCTTGGTCTGACAGTTCTTTGTTGCGACGAATGGTATCTTTATAGAAGGTGTTACCGCCATCGATCAGAATGTCACCTTTGTCGAGGTGAGGAGTCAGAGAAGCGATAGTTTTATCTGTCGCTTCCCCCGCCTGCACCATCAGCAGGATACGGCGTGGTTTTTCCAGCGATTCAACGAATTCTTCTACAGTGTAGAACGGAGCAAGTTTCTTGCCCTGGCTTTCAGCGATAACTTCATCAGTCTTTTCGCGCGAACGGTTGAAGATAGAAACAGTGTAACCGCGGCTCTCAATATTAAGAGCCAGATTACGGCCCATCACTGCCATACCTACAACGCCGATCTGTTGCTTGGACATTAAATACTCCTGTCTGTGGTCTCGCATGGTGTTACTAGTAACACCAGTTTGTAAGTGATCAGTATGTTAACTCAGGATAGCGGATTAAAGGTAATGAATGGTGCGGTAGAGCAGATGAAATCATCTCAATAAAAATCACACACTTAACAAGGATTCATAAAGTTTTGTATAGCTTTGAATCATTTTATCTGCCGTAAAGAGTGATTCAAAGCGCGCCAGCGCAGCGGCACCGTAGATCATAGACATGTCGGGATTATACCATATTTCATCCATCGCCTTTCTTAATGCTTCAGGATCGGATGGAGGGACGACTAAACCGGTGACTCGATCAATATTGATAAAGGTTGTTCCGGTTCCAATCTCACTGGAGATCAGCGGTTTGGAATAGAGTGCACCCTCGAGCAAAGAGATGCCGAAAGCCTCGGAACGTAAATGAGATGGAAAAACTAGACAGGTACATAACTGCAGCAATGCAGATTTTTCATTATCCTCCAGCGCACCCAGGAAATGGATATTGTCCACACCAAGTTGCTGTGCCTGTGCTTTCAGCTCAGCCTCAATCGGTCCTGCACCCACCACGACGATGGGATAACGGCTGTTTTTTGCCGCCTCAATTAAGATATGCAGACCTTTGTAATAACGAAACGTCCCAATAAACAGGAAGAAGCCATCCGGAAATCTTGTCTGCCATTTTTGCAAAACGGCAGGATCATAGTTTTGATAAAACTGTTTATCAAGACCGTATGGGATAACCTCAACTTTTTCTTTGAATTGCTGCAATACCGGGCTGCTTTCAACATAATTTGGTGATGCGGCAACAATCCGATCAACACTGGAAAGAAAACGATTCATTAACGGGGTATAGAGTTTTAGCAGCACCTTCTGCTTCACGATATCAGAATGGTAACTCACTACGGATGGCTTTTTAATACCTACAGCGAAATGCAAAAAGTCCATGAATGGGTATGGAAAATGGTAATGGATAATGTCCGCGTCCTGAGCAAGCTTACTGAATTCTTGTATGGCTGAATAAGAGAATGGGGTTGAAGCAAACTCACACTGCGTTTTTACCCGATGGATCTGATGGTTATCCAGTCTGTTTTTTTTATTTTCTAATTGGGGACTATGAGTAAAAACCACAGACTCAATGCCTGATTTAAAACCACCCTCTGCAAGCTGATAAATAACCTGCTCGATGCCACCAAAAGTATCAGGATAATAGGTTTTGTAACAGTGTAGAACTTTAATCATATATATTTTGCGACCTGCTCATAAGCTTCAATGGTTTTATCCGCACACAGTGACCATGAAAATTCTCGGGCACGCGCCAGTCCCGTAATAATCATACGGTGCTTTTCATCAGCGTTTTCAATCATCATATGGATGTAAGTCGTCAAAGCATCAATGCCGTCAGGTTCATGCATTAATGCTGCATCTCCAGCCACTTCGGGAAGCGAGGTTGCATTTGAGCAAATCACAGGCGTTCCTGATGCCATTGCTTCAAGTATCGGTAAGCCGAAACCTTCATAAATTGAAGGGAATAAAAAACTCGTCGCAGCACTGAATAAAAATGGCAGATCCTTACCAGGGACAAAACCTAGATATTTTAGCCACCCTTCTCTCTCGCCTTTATCAAAAAGCCTGAAGAGTTGTTCATTCTCCCAACCCTTATAACCACTAATGACTAACGGGAAGGCAGATTTTTCCTGAGCAGGCAGGCGATCATACGCCTGAAGCAGTGTCAGTATGTTCTTTCTTGGTTCAATCGTGCCGGTATAAAGAAAGAATCGCCGCCACTTAAGATTGTATTTTTCAAGAACTTGTTTTGTTTCTGCTTCATCACGAGGATGAAAATGTTCATTACAGGCCAGAGGTGCTACGGCAATCTTATTATCATCAATATCAAAGAAATTCATTAACTCATTCTTTGTGTAATAAGAGTCGGTAATCAACATAGACGCACGCGAAACGGTATTCCTTAACTCTTTTTGCATCAGATGAACACGGCCGGCAGGATGAAACTGTGGCCAGTGGAATACTGACAGGTCATGAAAGGTGGCAACACAATGCTTCGCGCGAGGAGGTAGATAATAGTTTGGGCTATGAAATATATGATTCTTAAAATTCCTCAACGCCATCATTTTCATTACCGGAAAAGTCAGGCGATATATTTCACTTACTATTTTGCTTCTTTGTAACTTACGCTTTAGAGATTGAACCGATTGAGCAGACTCACTCGCGACTGCCAGTGAGTCACGAGTCTTAGTGCCATGAAGAAACGTCAGCGCGACGTTTTCTCTCTCCTGAAGCTGTTTAGCAAGCTCAAACGCATAACGGCCAATACCGGTTAAAGGATATTTAATGCAGTCCGTAGAGTAAACGACGTTTATTGCTTTGCTTCCAGCATCCATTTTAGTGTATCTCTAAGAGGAATTTTAGACGAAGTCTCACCGACTAAGCTACTGAGCAAAGTGATATCGCCACAAAGTTCTTTGATTTCATTCGGCCGGACAAAATCAGGATTAACTTCAATCTTAATTTCATGGCCTATCAGGGATTGGCAGAGATCAATGACTTCCCTCAATGAATGCATTTTACCTGAAGCGACATTGACAGTCTGACCAGATGAGCGGGAATGAATTAACGCTGAGTAGCTTTTTACGATGTCACGCACGTCAGAAAAATCACGCCATACATCTATATTGCCCAGCTCAATGACGTCTTTTCTCTCACGAAAATGTTTGACGATTTTCGGGATCAGGAAATTTTCTGCCTGGCCGGCGCCGGTGTAATTGAATGGCCGGGTAATAATAATCGGCAGTTTTTCATAAAAAAGACTGGTCATGTACTCCATGGCCAGCTTACTTACCGCATAGTCATTTGCAGGTCTGGCAGGAACCGACTCTGCTAATTTTCCCGGTGTGTTATTACCGTAAACATTAGCACTGCTGGCGACCAAAACTGCATCCGGCATTTTTGCTGATTCGCTAAGAGCCTGTAAAAGATTACGTGTACCGCAAAGGTTAACACTATAGAACGCGTTCGGGTCAGCATGACCAACAAAAGCGATGGCTGCAAGATGAACAACAACGTCGGGCTGAATGCTGTCTACAGCATTTTTTACCTGTGCTGCATTCGTAAGATCAATCTGAAAATAGTGTGAGGAGTTCTGGGCAGGAGTTGAACCGAAACCATAAACTTTATATCCGGCAGCGGATAAATCCGCTGCCATATATTGGCCGGTAAAGCCCTTGATCCCAGTGATCAATGCTTTTTTGCCATTAGTCATATCAGAAGGAAAACCCTTGTTTATTGCGGCGCAGATCTTCTTCTACCATCATTGCGCACAATTCTTCGAGCGTGGTTTTTGGTTCCCAACCCAGAATGTCTTTCGCGCGCTGTGGATTACCAATTAGTAATTCTACTTCAGCAGGACGATAGAACTTAGGATTGACTTTAACCACCACTTTGTCCGTGGCGACATCGATGGCAACTTCCTGACTCTCTTTGCCTTTGAAACGTAGTTCAATGCCAGCTGCTTTGAACGCCATTGAAACGAAGTCACGGACTGTTTCAGTGCGGTTGGTTGCCAAGACAAATGTATCTGGCTCATCAGCCTGCAGCATACGCCACATGCCTTCAACATATTCCTTAGCAAAGCCCCAGTCACGCTTAGCGTCCATGTTACCTAACTCAAGCACATCCAGCTTACCGAGTTTAATTTTAGCTACTGAATCGGTGATTTTACGAGTCACAAACTCCTGCCCACGCAGGGGTGATTCGTGGTTAAACAGAATGCCGCTTGATGCGAAGATGTTATAGCTCTCACGGTAATTAATCGTCATCCAGTGGGCATACAATTTTGCAACGCCATACGGGCTACGCGGATAAAAAGGCGTGTCCTCTTTCTGCGGAATAGCTTGCACTTTACCAAACATCTCTGAAGTCGAAGCCTGATAAAAGCGAATTTTAGGGTTAACAATACGAATAGCTTCTAACAGATTTACTGGGCCAATACCTGTGATTTCAGCAGTGGTCAGCGGCTGGTCAAAAGAAACACCTACAAAGCTCTGAGCTGCGAGGTTATAGACTTCAGTTGCTTTGCTTACCTGAAGTAAACGAATGCTTGATGAAAGGTCAGTCAGATCATATTCGACCAGATGAAGATTGGGGTTATTTTTAATTCCTAACTCTTCAATGCGCCAGAAGTTTACTGAGCTGGTGCGGCGATAGGTGCCAAATACTTTGTAACCTTTTTCGAGCAATAACTCGGCTAAATAAGCGCCATCCTGACCGGTAATACCTGTAATAACTGCCGTATTCATACTTACTCCTAATAAAAATATTCAGTTTTACTTTACTAATGGAAGCTGTTGCAGTAATTGTACTGTACTTTCCCTCCATGTACACCAGTTAATATTTCTTGAATCAGGAATAGTGCCATTTCTCTCCATTTCCATCCAATCTTTGAGTGTTAAATGAACACAGTCAGGATCATTTCCACTAAAATAAAATGCGTTGTCACCTGCAATCTCACGTAACACAGGTATATCACGAGCGATGATTGGCAATTCTTGCTGAGCTGCCTCTATGATAGGTAATCCAAAACCCTCCGCATAGGACGCTACAATAAGGGCATTAGTTTCAGCATATAATTCTGAAAGGAAGTCGTCACCAATATTATTCAACCAATGCAAATTCCGGTCTTTTTGTGCGTGATTTTCAATTCTTTCAACAAGATGATCTACTCCCCACCCCTTTTTTCCCACAATAACAAGATTACAAGATATACCATCATTCCATAACTTTTCAAAAGCAAGAAGAACCTGCTCATGTCCTTTGCGAGGTTCAACAGTACTTACCATAAGAAAAGTAGGCTGTACTTTTAATTTCCTTAAGAGTTCGGCCGCATTATCTGGCCGGCAAGTAAATGGTTTACTTGCGGAAATATCAGCACCTAAATGAAAATACTTCAATTTAAGATAAGGATTTCTAGAGATTGTATCGATATGCTCATTTAAATAAGCATCTACTTCTTGTGCAACACTATTCGATATACAAACCAGACCATCAGAATTTTCAGCAATCGATTTTAACCAGATTGGAAATGCCATACGAACATTCACATCTGTCCATCCAGGATGCAATAAAGGAATTATGTCGTAAACCACATAGTAAACAAAAGCACCACTCTTTCGAATTGTATTAATTTGATTATTTAAATATGGGAATAAATGTGCCGTCAAGTCTAAACCGAGCAGTATATCGTCTTTACTGAAAAGAACAGGTTCATCAACGCCATAATTGATATCATAATTATCTTTTAAATAATCATTTGCATAGTGAAATAATTCACCCATTCTGCAGTAAACAGGGCGAATGGTGTAACCCTCACATCCGGAGTTAATAAGATTTGATAATACACTTCTAACTACTCGTTGTATCCCGGTTCTTGCATCATGCTGAACCAATACAGAAATATCTACTAATATTTTACGCTCATGGGTTTGGAAACTATTTTTTGCCAGAGCCCATGCCGTTCCCAATAAATCAACGTCTTCCGTTAACTGTGAGGAACTGTTATGAATTCTTTCTATAGCCTCATTTATCGAGTTGTTAGTCGGGCCTTTGACGGTTTTAACTTTGTTTAAACTTTTTTCAAAAGCATCTATGGCAATTTGTGCCGAAATGTCCCATGAAAATTCCAAAGCCTGTTTTTTTGCATTAGCAACTAATGCAATACGAAATTCGTCGTCAATTAGTGCCTTTTGCATTAAGTTTGCAATATCATTAACATTTCGCGGATCAAACATAGCTTCCTGCCATCCCATAACTTCTGGCAGGCTTGTAGTGTTTGAAGTTATGGTTGCAGCGCCACAAGACATAGCTTCGAGTGGCGGCAATCCAAATCCCTCATGGATCGAGGGAAAAACAAAAAGTTTGCAAATATTATATAACGCAACAAGATCATTATCAGGTATGAAACCTGTGAACGCTATATCTTCATCATTTAGACCATGCTTATGCGCGATAATGAGCAACCGCTCTTTATCGTGTTGTTTTATCTGACAAGCCAGCACTAAGGTATGACTTTTCCTTACATCTGAGTCAAGTAGGCTAAAAGCATGAATTAACGCCTCAATATTTTTTCGCGGCTCCAGTACGCCGATAGTCATAACAAAGTCTTTATGAATATTATACTTTTGGTATAACTCATTCTTTTCATTGTTAGTAATTTTTATTTTTTTAAAATGAGAATCAACTGCTGACGAAATATTAATGACTTTTTCTGGACTGATTTTTGTATTAGATCGAAACTCATTTGCTGCAGAGCCTGAAATTGCAAGCAGCCCATCTGCGTGTTCAAGCTCAACAAGTTTGTTCATGTAGAAATTTTTAAAACTCTCATCTACAAGGTATACATCTTTATTCAACAAAGGTATTAAATCATAAACAATTGAAAACTGTTTAGGCCCATTATTTTCATCTGTAATTGACACTACAAAATCATCTACAAAACCTTCGCTGAAGCTAGTATTACAAATAACATCAGGATTAATGTTTTCAATTGCTAGATTGCGGCAAATTTTTGCGGCATTATTTCTGGCGTGATTGTTATTATCGTGATACGCCAGTGGACTAGTTGCGGAGAAAATATATATGTTTTCATCAGCTATAAGACCTTTAAATTCATTCCGGACAGTATTGATGATATCAATAGAATAAAGGCCGTTTAGTAAAATGCTTACTTTATGCCGGGAAGGATTATTTACAACTGCTTTAACCAGAGACAATGAATAACGCCCTATGCCACGAAGCCGACTTTCAGATTGGCAGCTTTGCATATCAAATAAAATGTGCAAAGTTATACTCCTTTAATATTAATTTATATTTTAACGTTTTAACTTAGAGTAAATATCTTTAACTAGTGCAGGCAACTGACTGTTATCGGCTTGAGATATAATGACATCTTCATTGGCAACTACAGTTTCATTTTCATCACCTGCTTTTCTATATTTAATGCGCTGATGCAATTTAAACAAAGTGTCATAGAGCTTTATCTTTATTGCAAACGAGATTATCTTTGTTTTTAAACGTGGCCTTTCATTAATGTATGAATAACATTTCAATACAGTCCTTACAATTATTTTCCTAGACAATGAATTGAATGAATTATTACGTATAGCTTTTACATATCTGCCGGTATTGCGCCAACCGGCCGTGATTCGCCATGAACTACTGTGTGTCATTGCTGCTATATGAGCATGCAGGCGAGCATTCTCATTCACCTGTGAATCATACTTGTGCTGTAGATCTTGGATTGTTCCAATAAGCTTTTCTTCAGAAACAGATGAAGAGTGTTCACTGTTACTTTTATCCTGGCTCTTTTTTAACTCAATTAGAGATAATTCAAAGCTTTTTCTAAAACTGTTAACGCTTTCTACATTTTCATTAAATCTGGTTTCGAATTTTAATTCTAGTGTATTTACTAGCTCTTCAAAATTGGAAATAAGAATTTCTGTTTTTTTGTTATTAAGCTCTAACTCAACTTCTAAATCATGTAACTTATTATCAATTGAACCTTCAATGTGATTTTCGACCTGAGTAATTTTCGAATGATTTGCATCATTTTCTGCTAATAGCTTATAGATATACGACTGATTGTTCATCAATAGTTTTTCTTGGGCCCTGATCCACTCATCAGTGCCACCCAGATTATCCTTAAGCTTAGGGAGTTCGTTTCTTTTATTAAAGAGATCAAGTAATAAACGGAATGTCCATTCTTGAACTGGCTTTATCCAAAATTGATGTAGCCAATTTTCATATTTTGCAGGGAGGTTAAAAGGACTTATTGATGCTGAACGCAACAGACCTTCAGAGATTTCAGTAGGAATTAAAATCTCTTTAAGAAATATATTAAATGCGAGAAATATATTATCAGGCCACACACAATCCTTTTTTTCTCTAGAAATTGATCCATAATCAATCAAGTTAACTCTGTTTTTTTCATTAACCAGAATATTCCATGACCGAATATCATCGTGGTAGTATCCGTTCTCTTCAAGTACAACTAGCTGTTCTAGTAAATTTTGGATTATCTTGTCTAAATCTATGTCTTCACTTTTAACCAGAACGTCAGAAAGAAGATCACCTTTGATACGCTCCATAACAACCCAGCCGTTATTTTTACTTGTGCCACTATTTATCAATTGCGGCGCTGAAAAACCAGCAGGGGTTGAACTGAGAAACTCTATTTCTTGAACGAGCTCTTTCCTACTACGATCTTTCTCAAATGAAGATAAATTAGCCTTATTGAAATTGTAGAATTTGCAAACTATATCAGCATTGAAATAGTATCTTCGACTATTTTCATGAACTTCGACGTCTGTATTGTAAGGTACATTTGAAGAAAATGTAAATTCTTGACAATAATTATTTAGTAATAGGTGATTATTGCTAACCACATACATTGGTCTAATTACTGATGATAAATGAGTTTGATATTCAGCAATAATTCTATAAAATTTGCAATTTTCAATTAATTCTTCGGGTTGATCTGGGAGGGATGGTCCCCAATAAAGTGGTTCCTCTCTCAACGCAAGTTCAAGTATCATTGCATGGACTGAGTTTGCCAATTTTGATAGTAAATTTCTGACTTTTTCAATGCCATGTTCATGGACTAAGTGGTGGAATACGCTTAAACCTATTACCAAATCATAATCTCTGGGCTCAATGTTTTCAATAACATCTTCTATGCGCCCCGTATCAAATTCAACATTTAAACTTTCATTTTCTTCAGCTAACTTACGGCAAACATCTATATTTTTATCTAGAAAATCAATACCTTTAACTGTGGCTCCCTTATTTGCAAGAGTCAGACTAAAAAAGCCTTGAGCACAACCGAGATCCAATACTTTTAACGGACGCCCTAATTTGTTAGAGAGAGTTGTGTAAACTTCATAAATAACATCAAGTCGCTCGTTACAATTACGAGAAACGTTACTATCCCACTCAGGATGGCCGAAAATTGTTTGATAGACTTCAGGTAATGCTGTTATCAGGTCGTGCAAAGTGTTATTCATGCTTAAAACTTACCTTTTGTCATAGCTTTTGAAAGATGATTTAAGATCGATAATCCCCCAAAATTGCATGGATTTACTCACATGAATGATTATTGAATCATATCGACGATCTAACGGAATCATTTCAAGTTCGGGATTACCTGACGAAACGCCAAATGAAATTAAATATTGCCCTTCATTTAAATTCATCGGAAATGTAAACCTGTATATTCTGACATCACCTTTCCTGACAGAAATATTTTCTTTACCCTCAGAAGCTAAAAAGGAATTAGTACCATACAAAAAGAGGCCATCTAACGTTTTAATTAAGAATCCTGGGACAATATTTTCATAGTCATTTTCGAAAATCGTCTTAAAATAAAAATCAGTTTCTTCATTACTTATAATATTCGAAGGGAAGCTTTTACCTTTAATTTGAATGTCATAATCTATAATTTTTGCTCCACCCTGTCCCCAACGATATTCTTCATGACGATATCCTGGGCGAGTATGAAAAATATCATTGTCGGCTTCACCCGCAAGACTGAGATTTATTGAGATGTCATTGTTAAGAGCTTCAGTTTTTTCAATTACTGATTTTCCAAAAAGCTCATCAAGATAGCGATTTGTCACTTCACGTGCAGATGCATCCATAGCAATTTCACCATTTTTCAGGAATATGGCACGATCACAATGTCTAACAATATCACCCGCGCTATGTGATACTAATAAAAGAGTTGTACCTTGTGACTTGAAATCAGCAATACGTGAATAACATTTTGCCTGAAACCTTGAGTCGCCCACTGATAGAGCCTCATCAACAATCAATATATCCGGTCTCGAGGATGTGGCGACAGCAAAGGCTAGTCTCATTTGCATACCACTTGAATAAATGCGAACCGGTTGGTCGATATAAGCACCTATATCAGCAAATTTTTCAATATCTGGCAATAAATCTGAAATTTCATCCCGACTTAATCCCATCATCAAACCAGACATAAATACATTCTGCCTGCCAGTAAAATCGGGGTGAAAACCCATTCCTAATTCAAGTAATGCTGCAACCCGCCCGGATATAGAAATTGTACCAAGCGTTGGCTTAGTAGTACCGGTTAATAATTTTAATAGCGTGCTTTTCCCAGCACCATTAACACCTACAATCCCAACAGACTCACCGGGTACTACATCAAATGAAATATTTTTCAGAACCCACTTTTTTTCATGGAGGGGATTACTTTCAGGAAGAAATTTTTCAATCACCCGACTCCATTTAGATGAGTAAAACTTATATGCTTTTGATAAATTTTTTACAGAAATACTTTTAATCATAATTCATCCACAATATCAGCAGCATGTTTTCTAAACATGACCCATCCCAATATAAATAGGGTGATTGAAATTATTGTTATTGGCCACAGAGTTATCCACTCTGGTGGTTGTTTATAAACAAAGATACTGTGATAAGCTTTGATTATTGTTGCCATTGGATTATATGCTAAAGCACCCTGAACCCATTCAGGTAATGTGTCACTTACATAAACAATTGGCGTAAACCAAAACCAGAACTGTAATAAAATTGACGTTAGTTGTCCCACATCTCTCACGAATACATTCATTACACCTAAAATGATCCCCAAGCCTACTGTAAAAATCATTTGAAGGATTAATACAGGCAACATACTAAAGATCACCATTCCTGGAAAGTTGTCTGTTAAAATTAGAAATATTAAAAAGAGTGTGAATATAATTAGAAAATTCAGTATCGAAGAGCATGTTACAATAATGGGAAGACATATACGTGGGAAACTTAATTTCTTTAGTATATTAGAATTGCTCAAAAAAACATTAATCAATCCGTTAAGTGTTTCTGCAAACAGCCCCCATGTTAAAACACCTGAGCATAAATATATACTATATGCATAAGGTGATGACATGCCCGAAAGCCTGGCACGCATGAGTTCAGAAAAAACTAATGTATAGACCGAAATCATGGCGACCGGTTGTAGCACAAGCCATATCGCTCCCAGGAAACTGCTTTGATAGCGCGATTGGAAATCGCGCTTAATACTATCAAAAATAAATCCGCGGTATCGATTTATTCCAGTTAATAAACCATTAATCATGAGTTATTCACCATTTAAAGCATCAATCAGCTCAGCAGTTTTTTCTTTCATCAATTCTGTACTTTCCACAGTTTCAACGTTAAGCCTCACGAGTGGCTCTGTATTTGAAGTTCTCAAATTGAAGCGCCATGTTGAGAACTCAATACTGATCCCATCAGTCGTATCAGCTTCTGCTCCCTGTTGAGTGTAGCGTTGCTTTATTTTCTCAATCTTTTCTTTCGCATTAGCAACTTTAGAGTTGATCTCACCACTACAAGGAAACGCTTTCATTCTTTCCGAAACTAGTCCGGAGAGCGTCTCCCCTTTCACTGCCAGTAGTTCAGCCACCAGTAACCACGGTATCATGCCGCTGTCGCAGTAAGCGAAGTCACGGAAGTAGTGGTGCGCACTCATCTCGCCACCATAGACTGCATCTTCTTCGCGCATGCGCTCTTTGATGAAGGCATGCCCGGTTTTAGACATGACTGGAATACCACCTGCACGGGTCACAACATCAATGGTGTTCCAGGTCAGACGCGGATCGTGAATGATTTTCGCACCCGTTTCTTTTTTCAGGAATGCTTGAGCCAGCAGCCCGACAATGTAATAGCCTTCAATGAACTCTGCATTCTCATCAAACAGGAAACAGCGGTCAAAATCCCCGTCAAAGGCAATACCCATATCCGCATGATGCTCACGCACCGCATCGGAGGTGTCTTTACGACACTCAGGCAGCAGCGGATTTGGGATCCCGTTCGGGAAGTTGCCATCTGCTTCATGATGCACTTTGATGAACGACACAGGTGCATTCGCCTGATTAAAGCGTTTTTCAATCTCATCAATGATATGACCTGCAGCACCATTACCTGAGTTGATGACAAGCTTCATCGGTTTAGTGAAATTATTCAAGTCGATGTAGCCCATCAGATGATCGACATATGCATCCAGCACAGAAATTTGCTTATAACTTCCCCGTTTGCCATCTTCAACCGGAGCAAAGTCATTCGCTTCCGCCAGTCGCTGAACGTCGCGCAGGCCAGTGTCACCGCTTACCGGGCGCGCTCCTTCGCGTACCAGTTTCATCCCGTTGTAATTCATCGGGTTGTGGCTGGCAGTCACTTCAATGCCGCCATCAATGCCTAAATGAAAGGTAGCGAAATAGATCTCTTCTGTTCCGCTCATACCGATATCGAGCACATCAGTGCCCGCATCGCGCAATCCATCGGCCAATGCCCGCTTTAATGACTCGCTGGTCAGTCGGACATCGCCACCCACCACAATCGTTTTTGGCCGGACAAATTCACCGTAGGCGCGGCCAATGCGGTAGGCAATATCTTCGTTCAGTTCCGTGCCTAACTCACCGCGGATGTCATAAGCTTTAAAACAGGTCAGTGCTGCCATGATTTTGTCAGTCCTTACTTAAATGCAAGCTGTTGTTTAATCGAAATGAGGTCGTCATCACCAAGGTATGAACCAGACTGGATTTCCAATAGCTCCAACGGAATTTTGCCAGGGTTTTCCAACGTGTGCTGGTGACCAATAGGGATGAAAGTTGATTGGTTTTCGGTTAACAGCAGTGTCTTGTCCTGAATCGTCACCTTCGCGGTACCAGACAAAATCACCCAGTGTTCAGTGCGATGGTAATGCATCTGTAATTCGAAGGATTCACCCGGTTTTACCGTGATACGGTTTACGTTAAAGCGTCCGGTATTAACAATCAGATCGCAACGACCCCATGGCCAATAGGTTTCACGGTGGCGACGATATTCGCTACGACATTCTGATTTCAGGAATTCAACCACACGCTTAACGTCCTGCACCTGATCTTTACGGGCAACTAATACGGCGTCTTTGGTGTTTACGATTACGAGGTCTTCAACACCAATAGCCGCAACCAACTGATCTTCACTGTTGATATAGCAATTTTTAGTGTTATGCAGGAAAGTGTCGCCCTTGAGTGAGTTACCCGCAGCATCCTTCTCATTGACTTCCCACAGCGCTGACCATGAACCTACATCACTCCAACCTGCATCCAGTGGCACAACTACTGCAGCATCTGTTTGTTCCATTACCGCGTAATCCACGGATTCATCTGGGCAGGCGATAAAATCATCTTTATCGATGCTGATGAAGTCACTGCCTTCTTTAACGTTTGCCATTGCGCGCTGACAGGCTTCAAGAATATCAGGGCGAAATTTTTCCAACTCTTGCAGATAACGTTTTGCGCGGAACATAAACATGCCGCTGTTCCAGTAATATTCACCGGAGGAAAGGTAATCTTCTGCTGTTTTAAGATTCGGTTTTTCTACAAAGCGTTGTACGCCGAATGGGGCGTTCAAATCATCTGAAATCTGACTTCCACGATGAATGTAACCATAACCTGTCTCAGGACCTGTCGGCACGATACCGAAGGTGACTAAATGGCCTTGCTTGGCATATTTAGTCGCAATAGTAATTGCCTGATGGAATGCTGCACGATTTTCAATTACATGGTCTGCAGCCAACACCAGCAGAACAGGATCATCCCCCTGCTCAATCGCATTCAGCGCAGCGAGAGCTATGGCCGGAGCAGTGTTACGTCCCACCGGTTCAAGGATGATATTGTGAGAGAGCTTGTTGATTTGGCGAAGTTGTTCAGCGACCAGGAAGCGATGCTCTTCGTTACAAATAACCAATGGTGCGCGCGCTTCTACACCCGTCAAACGGTTGACAGTTTCCTGCAGCATCGAGTGCTGCCCATGCAAACTGATGAACTGCTTAGGATACAGTTCGCGTGAAAGGGGCCACAAACGACTGCCGGTTCCTCCGGCCATAATTACGGGAAGTAACATTCCACAACCTCTAATGTGTCATTTTAACTGCTATATCATTTTTGAGCGGGTTATTTTTTCATCGGAGATAAAAAACAGCCACGCTACCGCCCTTGGCTTGCAGCAACCAATATGCTGTGTAACAAGTCAATTTTATGTGCTCCGCCGCCTTCATAGGAAACGGTTAATTATTCGTCAGGCTTCAGCTATCTCCAAAGCCACTGCAAATAATACATTTTGTGCTGACGAAATAACATGGTTATTGTCTTAAGGGGGTGCTATCAATGTTTTAATCACTTAATCGCTTCGCTTAAATACAACTCATTGACCCGATTGAATATAGTTGCTTTTTCTGATAAATAGAGCTCGAATTTGCTTTAGGGACAAACAACGGCATATGCAACTCGGACGTTGATCTTGTTTCCCGGGGTTTAGGAATAATCTGTGCCTAAAATCACGCCGTTGATTAAAAAATAAACAGCCTGATATTAGTAAATTTAGCCATAAAAAAACCCGGCAGATGCCGGGTTTTGATCAATTCAGTGAGGATTACTTAAACCCATCCGGGTTCTTACTCTGCCAGTTCCACGTGTCGCGCATCATCGCATCGATCCCACGCGTCACTCGCCAGTCCAGCTCGGTATTCGCCAGACTTGCATCCGCCCAGAACGCCGGCAGATCGCCATCACGACGCGGCTTAAACTCAAACGGAATCGCCTTACCAGAAGCCTTCTCGAACGCCTTAATCATTTCCAGCACGGAGAAACCTACTCCGCCGCCAAGATTATACGCCTTGTAACCGGTGACTTTCGACAGATGATCCAGCGCCTTCAGGTGGCCTTCGGCCAAATCCACCACGTGGATGTAGTCGCGCTGAGCGGTGCCGTCTGGCGTGTCATAGTCATCACCAAACACGCCCAGCTTCTCCAGGCGACCAATCGCCACCTGCGCGATATACGGCAGCAGGTTGTTAGGAATACCGGTTGGGTCTTCACCAATCTCGCCAGACTCATGCGCGCCTACCGGGTTAAAGTAGCGCAGCGCGATAGCTTTGAAATTTGGGTCTGCTTTGGCGAAATCGCGCATCACGAATTCGATCATCAGCTTAGAGGTGCCGTATGGGCTGGTGGTGCCACCGATTGGCGTGGTTTCCACGTAAGGAACCGGTGCATCGGCGCCGTATACGGTCGCTGAAGAGCTGAAAATGAAGTTCCACACGCCTGCAGCACGCATCTCTTCCAGCAGCACCACGGTACCCGCCACATTGTTCTCGTAGTATTCCAGCGGCATGCGGGTCGATTCACCTACGGCTTTCAACGCCGCGAAGTGAATCACTGCAGAGATGTCGTTGGCCGCAAACAAGTCACGCAGGCAAGCGCGATCGCGGATGTCGCCTTCAACGAACACCGCTTTCTTGCCAGACAGCTTCTCCACGCGATTGACGGCTTCGCGCGAAGCATTGCAAAGGTTATCCAGGACCACAACGTCGTCGCCGCGCTCTAACAGAGCCAGCACCGTATGGGAGCCGATGTACCCTGCTCCGCCCGTTACCAAAATAGCCATGTGTACTCCTTTAAACCGCGCAAGCGGCGCGGCATGAGAATGGATTATTTCGCCAGGATTTTCTGGATAGCTTCACGGAAATCACGGCCCTGCGCGTTGTTACGCAGACCGTAAGAAACGAATGCCTGCATGTAGCCCATTTTTTTACCACAGTCGAAGCTGGTACCGGTCAGCAGTTGTGCATCTACCGGTTTTTTCTTGCTGAGTGAGGCGATGGCATCGGTCAGCTGAATACGACCCCAAGCGCCTGGCTCGGTATTTTCCAGCTCTTGCCAGATATCCGCAGAGAGCACATAACGACCAACCGCAGTCAGGTCTGAATCCAGCTGGCCCGCTTCTGGCTTTTCAATGATGTTGGTGATGGTGCTGATGTCACCTGGGTTATCAATTGGCGCTTCGGTGGTCAGAACACCGTATTCGGTCAGGTCTTCACCCGGCATGTGTTTCGCCAGTACCTGTGAGTGCCCGGTTTCTTCGAAGCGTGCGACCATTGCGGCGAGGTTGTAGCGCAGGTGGTCAGCGGTTGAGTCATCCAGCAGCACGTCTGGCAGTACCACCACGAACGGGTTATCACCGATCATTGGACGTGCACACAGCACTGAGTGGCCGAGGCCCAACGGGTTCGCCTGACGCACGTTCATAATGGTTACGCCAGGAGGACAGATTGATTGCACTTCGCTCAGCAGCTGACGTTTTACGCGCGCTTCAAGCAGCGCTTCCAGCTCATAAGTGGTGTCGAAGTGGTTTTCCACTGCATTTTTGGAAGCATGGGTGACCAGCACAATCTCCTTGATGCCCGCCGCTACGCACTCGTCAACGATGTATTGAATCATTGGTTTGTCGACGATAGGCAGCATCTCTTTCGGGATGGCTTTCGTTGCAGGGAGCATATGCATACCGAGACCCGCAACCGGGATTACTGCTTTAAGCTTGGTCATATTTATTCCATTTCATGAAGTGAATACGTGGGGTCGATTATGCAGGATCGGCCGGTGCAGCAAGTATAATCTTTATCTGAAAATCCGGCACTAACTCTCTGTCACCACATCAAAAATCGCCAAAATGGCGGGCTGCCGCTTCGCCTGACCGAAGCAGAATGGAGGCGCTAAACCGCTGAAAAACAGTGGGAGGTCAATGGAAAAGTGGCAGAGGTTAAGACCAGTGGTTTACAGAATGAGTTCAGCGGGATTTTATCGTGGTGCGTGCGGGTAGACTGCGCCATAAATGGCGTAATGCTTGTCAGTTGAGCGCGTTTTGGTCGCCATAAATGGCGACCCTACATTGTTCGGTGCGCATTGAGGGAGAACCGGGTTGAATACGCACTCCCTGGCTTAAGTGAGCGGCATTACGCCATACATGTCGCCGTTACGGATCTGTGCAGACAGCAAGTGCATGCCCGCGCAGATCACGTAGCAATGGCAAAACCTACAGCCAACCCTCAAACCACTCCGGCATCACAAACAAGTTGAAGTGATTCACCAGCATCATCAGGCCGACAAACACCACCGACACCGAAACCCACTGGCGGGCATACGGCATAAAGCGGATACCAATCACCGGCTTGATAAAGAACGGATGGGCGAAGGCAGAAATCAGCACCTGCGAGATGGATAACGTCAGCGCTACATACAGCACGTTCGGCCAGATGTAGGTTGTCGCCAACACCACCACTACCACCAGACTGGCGACGATGTTCCAGTAGAACTCGACGTTAGTCTTACCGTTCGCCTGGGAAATTGCGCCGGTTAAGCCACCCATCGGGCGCAGCATACCGAACAGCAGCATCAGTGGAATCAGATGGTAAACCTGCTCATGCGACGCGCCATACAGCACGCGTACGATCACCGGCGAAAGAATGCCAATCGCCAGATACATCGCGCTGCTGAACAACATGATGACGAAGGTGCCTTTCAGGAACAGATTTTTCAGCTGCTCCGGATCGTGCTGCTTCTCGGCGAAACGCGGCAGCGCCAGACGGTTAATCACCGGCGAGACCAGTTTCAGTGGCTGCAGAATCAACTCTTTGGCCAGCGAGTAGATCCCCAGCATCTCCGCGCCCATCACTTTACCGACGATTAACGCATCCGCCTGAGTACGCAGCTGGTTAATGGTCTGAGAACCCAGCTGATAAATGCCGTAACGCACCGCGCTGATGAAGGTCGCCCCTTCAAACTCCCACGTTGGACGCCACGACTTCTCCCCGAAGTAGATCATGCACAGGATGCGCGTAAAGGCATTGATGAACAGCCCAAGGATCGCCGCCGCCACCGTGAGCGAAGTAAAGTACAGCATCGCCACGGTACAGATAAACGCGAACAGCTTGGTCGCCATCTCAATCTTCGCCAGCGTCACCATACGTTTGGATTTCACATAGTGCGCCTGATACTGCGACAGATGTCCCAGCACGAGGAAATTGAGGCTGGTGAGCATGATCAGCCCTGTCAATTCAGGCAGGTGATAGAACCACGCCACCGGGAAGGCAATCGCCAGCATAATCAAACCGGTACACAAGCTGAGCGAGACGTTGACCCAATAAATCGTACTCTGCTGGCGGCGGTTGATGTCCTGGCGATGCACGATGTAGCTGCTCATCCCCATATCCTGCAACACCGTTGCCACCGCCAGAATGGCATTGATGATGGCTAATAAACCCAACTCATGCGCTTCCAGTTTTCGCGCCAGAACGCTGAGCTGTAACACCTGCAGCAATGCCGCGAAGCAGGTACTGCCAAACAGCCAGACGGCCTGTTTTTTTAATCCGCTCACACCATGCGCTCCAGAATTTTAGCCAGCTCACCATAAGCAATGTGCTGATTGAACTCGGTTTCCACTTTGTGTCGCGCGGCAGCCACTACCGGCGCGACATCAACATCGCCGCGTGACAGACGCAACAACGTGTCGGCCAACTCTTCAGCATCGTTTTCCGAGACCAGCCAGCCGCTGACGTTGTTCTGAATCAGCTCCGGGATGCCGCTGTGATAGGTCGAGACCACCGGCAGCCCCACCGCCATCGCTTCCATCAACGCCACCGGAATGCCTTCCATGTCGCCATCCGCAGCGGTTTTGGACGGTAACAGGAAGATATCGGCATCGTTCAACGCCTGGCGAATCTCCTCTTGCGGCTTGAAACCTGGCATAGTGACAAAGGCTTCCAGTCCGGCACGCGCGATGTGTTCACGCATCATGCCGTCCTGTTCACCGTTGCCGATAATGGTGAACTCGAACTGCCCACCGTTGTTGCGCAGAATTTCACTGGCTTTTACCGCCACGTCTAAGCCCTTTTTCTCGGTCAAACGCGCGACCGAGACAATTCGCAGCGGCTGATGAAACGCCTCACGCGGCCTGAAGTTAAACTTCTCCGGCTCGATGCCCATGCGCGTCACGTGCACCTTCTCGCGTGGACAACCCATCTCAATCAGCTTGTTCTCCCACAAATGGCTGATGGGCAACATCAACTCGCTTTGTTTGAACAGGTTGACGTAATCGAGCTTGTGCTCTTCGAGAATGTGACGGCGCGAAATATCCGCGCCGTGGAACACCGTCGCCTGCTTGCCTTTCAGCACGCCGAGCTCACGCAGTTTGTTGGCCAGCGCACCGGCATAACCAAAGTGCACCAGAAACACATCCGCGGTGAAGGTTTGCTTCGCGTTAGCAACAATCGCCGGCAGCAGCAGCTTTTTCGCCTGCTGCCCGTATCGACCGACATTGAGTGATTTGATCAACGCCGGCTTAGCGATTTTCGGCAGCATCAAACCAATGCGCTGCGTCAGCTTATCGAGATTCGAAACTTTCTCTTCCGGCAGTAAATAGTGAGTTTTCGCCGCCAGATTGTAATCATCGAACGCGGCGTGGCGATTGATCATATCGCCTGGAAACACGGAGATAATCTCCACGTCATAGCCTGCATCGATGAAATGCGTTACCTGATTGAGGACAAACGTCTCAGAGGCAACCGGAAAACGCATGGTGAAAAAGGTCAGCTTCATCACTTACCCCAGCACGTTGAGAATTTCTGCCGTAATGCGGTTACCAATTTCACGCTCCTGCGCCACCGCGGTATCCACTTTGCGCTTCACGTTGTCGTAATCGGCCAGCACGGTTTGTACTTTGTCGATCAGCGAGCCATCCATCAGGCTTTGCACGTCGGTGGCCATTTGCGGCAGTCCAAGCTGCTTCATCACGCCGAGCGATTTGTGCTCATAGTTGATGGCCACGGCTGGGGTACCGAAGTTCATGGAAATGATGGCGGAGTGCAGGCGGGTGCCAATGGTCAGGTGACAATGGCTTAGCAGGATGCCGAGTTCGAGATCGTTGAACTCGTCCATGATGACATGGTAATGCTCGGGATTTTCGACGTGGTCGCGCAGCGTCAGCGCGACCATCCGGTCGTCTTTGGCGTAGCTATCGATGCCGGTACAGGTAGAGAAAGCCACCACCTGATAGCCCTCGGCAATCATCGCATTGATGACTTTCCCGAAGGCCGCTTCGTACTCTTTCTGCGTCACGCCGAGACGTTTATCGAACGGTGCCAGTTCACGCACGGTGATGGCGATGGTTTTACGCGCGCTGATGATGTTTTTCCAGTGCAGCAGGTTGTGACTCGGGTTTTCTACATCACGCGCTTTCACCAGGAAGGCGGTATCCACGCCCTTCTTCACTCGATTGGTGGTGACACCGTCTTGTTTTAGACGATCGAAGCTAACTTCTTCACGCAGCACCAGGCTATCGACGCGATCGAACACGAAGTTGGCCAGCGCATTCACGCGCGGGTTCTCGAAGGGTCCCACGGAGTGACCGACCATGTGCAGCGGCTTTTTCGCCATCAATGCACAGAGCGCGTGGTCAAATTGCGTCACACCATACAGATCGACGAAGAACGAGCCGCCCACCTGAATGATGGCGTCATACTGTTCCAGACTTTTGGTGAACTGCGCCAGATGTGGCGGCACAGAAAACGATTTGTACAGGCCACCCTTGCCCAGATGCGCCATCATGATCTCGGGCATCAGACGGTTGGCCACTTTACGTTTAACGCTGCCCACCAGCCCTTTCGCTGATTTGCTGTTATGCAGAAACAGGGAATCCTGCTGGATATCCTGTTGCAATAAGTACCCGGAGCTTGTTGGATAACGACTGATCACATCAATATCGAGGTCGCCACGCGCAGACTGCAAAGAGTCGATCAGTCCACGTAAAATCGCGCCATCCCCACGATTTCCACAGGTATGGTTTCCCACCAATAAAATCTTCATAAACACTCCAGAAAAATTTTTTTAATTTTTTACAAGCCACGCCATTTCCTGCACGGGCAAAGTGAACTCTGTGTTAAAAAACTGCAATGGGAACAATGCCCAAAATAGAAAATCTGTTCTCAAACGGGCGACCTGAGGCCGCTCCAAACTTTTCCCGGAGAGGACGCAAACAGCTGCGTCCTCTCCGGTTCGAGCATTACGACTTCACTGCAAAATAGGGTAACGCCACCTGTTCGCCGTTAATCACCACCGAGACAAATCCTTTCGGCGCACGCGTATCTACCTGCTCCGGTTTCAGCGCGCGCGAGGCCAACAGCAGATCGCCCTGCTCGTTACCGCCGATCCCCGCTTTACCGTTGTGCAGGCTGAAACGCTGCGGTGCCTGCTGGCTGCCGCTGGCAGGACTGCCCTGCGCCATGGTGGCATCCACACGCGCACAGCGTCCGGTGAGGAAGCGGTCCTTGGCGGTGCTTTTAATCAAAATCGCGGTGGTAGGTGTCCAACCAGCCAGCTTGACGAACACTTTCGTGTCCGTCTCTGAACGCGGTTCAAAGCGGACATCTACCACCGGTGAACTGCCTTCGGCTGACCAGCTGGCTTCCGCATTTTTGGTTTTGCGTTGCAGATGAATCACCGCACGACCGCCGGTGCCTTTGCCGTCGATGACGTTCATTAACGGCTGATTAGCCGTGCCGTTATTGAATTGCGATTGACCAAACACCTCGATCTCCCAGCTGTCACCCACCGTAGGTGAGTAGAAGTTACCGAGTTCAAACCAGGTTTCCTGGTTGGTGTTATTCGCCAGGCGGAAGCGTGAAGTGATGTAGTTGTATTTCAGGCTGCCATCGATGGCGACGCCGTAAGATTCCACGCGCGTTGAACCCATCTCCCAGATGTTGAGCCAACGCTCGCCTTCCATCGAGTTGTCAATCCAACTCCCCGCTTGCAGGTTGGTCTGGCGCATGTTCAGTCGCGAGTTGTGCGCGATCAGTGGATTTTTACAGTCTTCAATGCTGAGCGCATCGATAATCCACTGCCCATTGGAAATGTCACCGGGAAACTCGCTGTGCTCGATCCAGCCGTTATGAATGATCGACTGGCTGCAACGCGGCAGATTCAACACCTTACCGCCTTTACAGTGCTGGGCGTTGAAGTTGGAGAGTTCAATCGCCGTGCTGTGATCCCAGGCGCCAGCCTTTTGGCCTGACCAACTGGCTTTGATCACATCGCCGGTACAGGCATTGGCGTACCACTGATCGATTTTACAATCCAGCGTATCCAGTAAGCTCAACGACACCCCGCCAACCTGATTAAGGCGCAGGCAGGCACCGCGGAAAAATTGCCCACCGGGACAAGTGTTGCGGAACAGCCCCTGCTTATTAGGCCGCTTGTCGTTTTGGCCGTTGAAAATCAGATTGGAGATTTCCGTCCAACGCGCGTTCACCTGGAACAGGAATTCAGAGCGACCGTCTGAAGTCAGGGTGGTCGCCGGGAAATAGCCAAAATTGACCATCGCGCCGGAGATGCGGAAGTAGCGTCGTTGTTCATTACCGAAATCGCACTCGGTGACGAAGAAATTGCCTGCCGGGAACTGCACACAGATCTGCTGATTGGCATCAATTGACCATTGATACATGGCTTTTATCGCCGGTGCGGCATCGGTTTTGGCATCGGCAATGGCGCCAAAATCGAACAGCGTCAGGCGGTTAAAATCTTCAACCACGCGACGCCAATAGAAACCGTTACCACTGAAGATAACGCCGCCATCATCTTTGCCGTCACCAAAAGCGCCAACGAATTCCCCGCCGCCCACTTCTAAGCCTTCATGCCAGCTTTTCAGCTTGATTTTGGCGCCGGCGAACAGCGGACGCGTTTTCCGTAACTCATCGACCGACGGGATTTCGCCAATCAACTGATAGCCATTCGGCTGCGCCAGACGCTGACTAAAGTTACTCGGGTTGGGTCGCGAAACATCTGCAATCGAAAACAGCGTATTCCCCTGGTCGTCTTCCACCACCATGGAGTGCGAAGGATTGGCGATCAACGCTGCATTATCGTGGATGAATTGCGCGAAGTTGCCCTTATTCAGCGCAATAGGCTGGCTGATTTGTGACACTTTACCGCTGGCATCGCGCAGGAAGACCGGAATCTGATTGCCCGCTTTGCTGGCATCCTGACCGGCCTGCCCGATCCACAATTTGCCCTCAAAGTTCTGCCAGAACTGTGGTGGCATGGTGTAGACATTTTCCGGCGTTAAAATCGGCACATCGCCCTGCGGTACGCTGGACGGATCGACAGCTTTCAAAGCAGGTTGACCACTTTTTGCCGCATAGCTGGAAAATGCGCTCACTGAGAGCGCGGCAACAATGGAGGAGGCTGCAGTTTGCAAGACTTCTCTTCTTTTCATGCTTTCAATCCCGTGGTCATGGGGCTGCGTAACAGCCATAAATGTGATCCCGGAGGCACGAGAACGGACGCTTAAACCAGCGCCAGCCAGCTTTGTTTGATCTGGTTACCGTCAAACTTCAGCGCAGTTTCTTTGGTTTTTTCGCTCATGGCGTAGAACAGGCTATCGTCACTCGCCAGCTGTTCCATCCGCGCCAGAAACGTCGATTTGTCATTCATCGGCACCAGGAAACCATCTTCCCCGTGGTTGATGATTTCCTGCGGGCCGGTTGGGCAGTCATAAGCCACCACCGGCAATGACCAGGATTTCGCTTCGAGCAGGACCAGTGGCAAGCCCTCATAACGCGAGGTCATCAGCGCCATGTCGCTGTCACGGTAGTAATCGTTGATGTTGCTGACTTTGCCGACGAAATTCACGCTGTCGGTGATGCCCAACGCCGCAGCCTGATCGTGCAATTGCTGACGCAATTCACCGTCACCGGCAATCACCAGCGTCCACTCAGGATGGGTTTTGCTAAAATCAGCCCAGATATCCAGCAGCAGGTCGAAGCCTTTTTGATTGTCCAGACGCCCCACCGCCAGCGCCTGACGGCTGCGGCTCTGGCGCTGAAAGGCCTTGTACACCACCGGGTTGGGGATCTGCTTACTGGCGATATTCCAGCGGCTGAACACCTGATGATCTTTGTCCGTCAGCACGATGACCTGGTCGTAATAGCGCAGCAGCATCCATTTCAGCGCTTTGATCGGTTTGCTAAAGGAGTTAATCGCAATGTGTTCACAGGCGTAGGCTTTAAAGCGTTTTTTCTTCATCGCCATCAAATTCCAGAAGGCGAACATCACGCTCAGGCGGCCCATGCTGATCAGAAATACGCTGTCGAACCCTTGCTGATGAATGCTGGCGACAGCGCTTTTAATCGGGTTGCTGTGCCCTTCAAAACTGACGATCTCTTTCACGCGATCGAACGGATAAAAGGTTTTGCCGTACCCTTCCAGCGAATAAATGGTGACGGCGTGCTGCTCTCCAAGGCACTCCGACATGAAATTACAGATGTTTTCCGTGCCCGCGTAGGAGTAGGCATCCTTAATCACTAAAACGATCTTTTTCATAAAACGCTTTCCACCTCAAAATGTGAACTTAAGACCCAACGCCTGCGTGCTGCTCACGTCGTAACAACACGAAGGATGCCGGGTCTTAACGATGCTTCAGGGTGAAGAGAACGCCGTTCACCATATACCAGCCGTAATAGTAATAGATTTTTAACGGATTGTTTTTATAGATAATTCTTAATAATTCGAGGTGCCATTTCGCCGCTTTATTCTTATTGCGCGAGAGGGAATCGCCCAGCTCGTAATAGTTGACCAGCGTCTTCTGGATCACCCGAGCTTGCTTGTAGCGGAGGAACAGTTCGTAGAGGAACAGGAAATCTTCATGCCCTTTACGCTGGAAGAAGATGCCCTGAGGAGGACGGCGGAAACATACGGAAGAGAAGCAGACGCGATACTGCTTCTTCACGAAGTTTTCCTGCTGCAGATAGGGTTTGCTGTAGAGAATATCGTGGTCGGCGGTTTTGGTTTTGTAATGATAATGCGTGATGACAAAATCATCACCCGCCGCGATCGCCGCAGTCTGTTCGGCGAGTTTATCGGCGTGCCATTCGTCGTCACTGTCAAGAAACGCGATGATCTCTTCTTTCGCGGCACGCAGACCCACGTTACGTGTTTCCGCCGCACCGAGGTTGACGTCATTGTTAAGAATGGTGATGCGCGCATCAGTGCAGTGTTCGCGTACATAGGCCAGCGAATCATCGGTGGACTGATCGTTTATTAAATAAAGATGCCAGTCGCTATAGGTCTGATTGACGATCGATTCTACCGCACGCAATACCGTTTTACGCGCGTTATACATCGGCATCACGATACCGACGGTGCCAACATGATTTGTCATTTGCATACCCGGAGTGTCAGGAACCAAAAAATTGCTCCCGGTGCGGGAGCAAGTGAAATTTATATAAAGTGAATCAGGAGACGGCTCGTCCGCCAGAGAAACGGGACTTCACCTTATCGAACAGTCGATTCAGGAAATAAGCCCGGTTATCACGATTGGTCAGAAAGAAGTAGCGCGCGAAACTGAGGCTCGCCTGCAGTGATTTACCATCCATCTTGTAGCGCAGCGGCAGCTTGAACGCCTTATAGGTATGGACGTCACGTGCCGTGAGGTGCGGCTTCATGGTGTCCAGCCAGAAGAAGGAGTACTTCACCGACTCGCCTTTGTGCTTGGAACCAAATTTGGTCACCAGATGGTAGGTGGCGAGCGGCTTATCGATCATCACAAATTCATAGCCCATGCGGTCAGCACGGATGCAGAAATCGTAATCCTGATGGCGAATATAACGCGCATCAAAACGGATTTTATCGGCATCTTCGCGCTTCAACACAATGGTGCTGGTTTGAATAAAGCCGTAACAGCCAAACAGATATTCAGCGATGGTTTCATTCTTGCCCGGTTCCTGCATCGGCATCACCTTGAGGAAACGGCCATCCTGATGAATGTTCACCTGGCTGAAAATCAGATAGTTCGACTTACCCTGTGCTTCAAGTTTGGTGATGGTGTCATAAACGGTGAGCAGCTTATCGACGCCCCACTCATCATCGGCATCAAGGAAGCTGATGAAATCGCCCTCAGCCAGTTCGATACCTTTGTTACGAGCACCGGCACCGTTGAGTTTCACCTCAGACAGCTCAAGTTTAATGTCCAGATCCTGATAACGCTCACTGCGCACCACCTGTGCCAGTTCAGCGGCATCAGCCGATTTGTCATCCACGATGATGACTTCAAAATTGCGATAGGTTTGCGCTTTGACGCAATCCAGCGTCGTTACAATCGACTTCGACGCGTTATACGCGGGAATTACAATTGAGAAACGAATATCCTGCATTGCCAGTACCTCTAAAAACTTCTGGTTAACAGTAATACGAATATTAAGCGAAGGTAATCAGTCAAATTCTTAATTTTCGGCTGCTGCTTTGGTTGCTGCTTTAGACTTACCGCCACTGCTGCCGATAAACGGTTTTTCCACCCAAAGATAGGTCATTTTTGCGACATAAAACGCCGCAACAAAGAACAGTGTAGATAACAGCGTAAACATCCAGTAATTATGCGGATATAACGTCGGTGGAATTTGTTCAATACCGTACAGCACCACACCATGAATCAAATAGAGGCTGTAGCTCACTTCACCAATCGACATCAAGGTCTTATTTTCCAGCAGTCCCATCAGCGAATTACCGCTACTGACAATAAAGAAGATCACCGTCAGGGATATCAGGAAGAAGACATAGAAGAAGGTATTTGAGGTGAAGAACAGAGAGAATACGGCCAATCCAAGGCTGAGGATTGCCGCACTGTGTGAATGGCGTAGACCAGCAAATCTATCACGGAACTTATAAGCAAAATATCCCATCGCAAAGCCGAGTACCGGACGCGGATCGGTATAGGTTTTCCCATATAAGCGTAATGCGACGGCAATGATGAAAATAACGCCGATGGACGAGAGGATCAGCAGAGTTTTGTATTTCCCGCGCGTTAAACGGTTGAGGAAATAAATCACGGGAATAGACAAATACAGCAGCCATTCCAGACGCAGCGTCCACTCCACGCCGGAGTTCACCACCGCTGTAGACATCTCGCCAACGTTGTAACTGCCAATGAACAGCAGCCATAAAACGGCATCTTTCAGCGCTTGCAACGGCGGCATCAGCGCACCTTGCAGCGCACCAATGGTAAAGATAACGAAACCTGAGAACCAAAACATCGGCACAATACGTCGAACGCGTGAACGCCAGAGTTTTCCACTCAACTGTGCAGGGGTGAGCGTATCGTTATCCAGCCAGCGATAGAACAGGAATGCCGAAATCATAAAGAACAGCAAGACGCCGAATTTACCCGAGTTCACAAAAAAATTGCCCTCAGAGAACCAGGCAAAATAGTTTTTATCATATATCCACGGTTGATCCAGCCCGTAAATATAATGAACAAAATGAGAAAAGGCGACAATACTGGCAAGGAAAGCACGCAGGCCAGAAATACTCTTCACGCCTTTATCATTATAAATACCGCGATGATAAGAGCAGGCATGTAAAATGAGCAATGCAAGGCAGAACGAAACCACCATAATCATGATGTACATATCAGGATCCCTTATAAAATCGACACAACAAGGTTAGGGGCTTTGCTGCGCAAGACTTTGCTGAACAAGTGGGCTAACAATACTAAAGGTACGATCCGCTTTGGCTTTATACAGTGACTCCAGCGGATGAATACAGTCGTCAGACATCTGCGACTGCCAGTCACGATCTTCTTTAATCACCCTATACTGGTGAACCACGGCAACCTGTTGCTGCTTAGCCACCTGATTAAGTTGCCAGACGTAGGGCCAAACATTCCAACGTTCCGCTTTGCCGCAAATGGGATTCGGCTCCTGCAAAATAACCTGTTTATGGTTCTGCTTCGCCACTTCGACCAGCCGCGTGATAATCCGCCCATACTCTTCAGGGCTTTCAAGGTGCACCTTCTTATCCTTGAAAAAATAGTGTCGGGCATCGTTAATGGCGTAGTTGATCAAAACGATTTTGGCCGGGGAGGTTTTCATTAAGTCCTCCCAATGGCTTTGATCATCACCGCCATGCGGGTACAACAACTCAGCGGCCTGCGCACCGGGAACACCGTGGTTTTTCACCACGATGTTGACCCGATCGCCATACTGCTGTTGCAGCATTTGCGTCAATTCACCGATTTCACTGGCTTGGGTGATGCTGCTTTTACGGTCTTTGCTGATGACACCCGCGGTCGTGGAATCACCAAAAGCGTCAATCTGCAACGTGCTTAAACCCGGTGCTGCCAGTGCCGCAATCGGTGCCAGCGCGAGGGCTAAAACCATCAATTTTCTTGTCATGTTACCTCTCTGTTACCTAAAGATTTTGAACTCCTGCGCCACCTCGTAGCCGACAACGGCCTGTTTCTGCGAGATGGTGTTGTAGTAGAGGTAATAAACAAGAAAGAAACTGAACATCGCGAACATCGCCGGTTTGAGTAATTGCCGTGATTGATAGATCAACGAGGTCAGTAGAATAGGCTCAACTTGCAACAGGTAGTTGGAAAGCCTTGCCCCGGATGAATAGTTATAGAAGAAGATCCTGATGGCCCCGCCCAGCGCGAAGGTCACAATCATCAGATAGTTAAATCGCCACTGCTCAGCGTTGTTGCGTTTCAATTCATCGCTGAGCATGAAATAGACAAACATACACACCAGCATGATGTTTTTAAGGTTAGAAACCGAGAAGATACTGCCATCCGCGGTATTCGATGCTTCAGCACTGTAGCCTTCCGCCCTCTCCCCCATCGCGCCCATATGCGCACTGATCAAGCTGATAAAGTTTGTCCCGCCGAACTTCGACATCGGGATACTCAGCAAGATAATCAGCACCGGCCAATAGCGCCATTGACGGATAAACAAGAATGGCAAGACCGTAACCACCATAATCCCGGTGTTGTGGCTGAAGAAAGAGAGCAGGAAAAAGCCGAACGCTCCCCAGTAACGCTTCAGATACAGACACCAGAGCACACCCAAAAACAGCGCAGAACTGAGACCAAAGCGAATCTGGTTCATGTCTTTGTTGATGTAGATATGGGCGGAATAGAGTGCCAGCGCGAGGATCGGGTACGGTGACATTTTGCGGAAGAACACCGCGTTGGTCACCACCGCCAGAATGCTGAATACAAATAAGAAGGTGTCAGCATTACTGGAAATCAGGCTGGTTAGCCAGGCGATGGCAAAAATCAGCGGCTCATAACGGAAAAGCTCGACGGTGGCGCTAAAGCCGTTGATCTGCAGACTTTGAATAAAGCCGGTATAAAATGTCCGATACTGCAGGTCATCCATGCCGGTACCCAAACCGCGAATCCCGGCAAACACAATCAGAATAGCGGTGGCGATACACAGCAGGTAGAGCATCAGACCCGAGGTGCGCTCATCTTTTTTGACAATAAGCTCACTCAATGAAATCAGAAGCAACAATCCGGATATAACCCAATAGGGTGCCATGGTGTCATTCCTTACGCAAAAAGAGGCGGCAGATGCCGCCTCTAAGTCAATAACAGGGTGCGTTACACTTTCTGTTTATATTCGTAGTTGTAATAGTCGTAACCATAACCGTAGGAGTTCGCTGCTTTACGCACCACGGCGTTCAGGATGACACCCTTAATCTCGATACCGTTCTGCGCGAAGCGCTTGTAGCTAACATCCAACTCTTTGGTGGTGTTGGTTTCGAAACGCGCCACCATCAGCGACGTACCGGCCAACTTACCGATGATGGAAGCATCGGTCACCGCCAGAATTGGTGGGGTATCAATCAGCACCAGGTCGTAGTTCTTGCTCGCCCAATCCAGCAACTCACTCATGCGACGATGCATCAGCAGTTCAGACGGGTTCGGTGGTACCTGACCGCGTGGCAGGAAATCAAAACCGTACACGCCTTTCTGAATCATGGCCGGTGAGAACTCACTCTTGCCGGACAACACATTGGAGAGACCCATTTTGTTTTCCGAACCGAGCAGCTCATGGGTATAACCACGGCGCATATCACCATCGATGAACAGCACACGCTGGCCTGCTTTCGATACCAGGGTCGCCAGGTTGGCACAGATAAAGGTTTTACCAATACCCGGGCTGGCACCGGTAATCATCAGAATGTTGTTTTTGGCTTCCATCATCGCGAAGTGCAGGCTGGTACGCAGGCTACGAATCGCTTCGATGGAGAGGTCAGTCGGATTACCCAGCGCCAGCAGCGTATTGTGTGGGTCACTCTTCTCTTTGTGACCACGACGCGCCAGCGCTTCGGTATCTTTCTTACGTTGCCATTCTGACAGCGGTACGCTGGCATAGACGTTCATGCCCAGCTCTTCCAGCTGCTCAGGATTCTCAATACCGTGATGGAACAGCGCTTTCAGCAGCACCAGACCCACCGAGATAATCAGACCCAGAATAAAGCTGGCGGCAATAATCAACATTTTCTTCGGTGCCACCGGGCTACCGGCGGTTTCCGCACCGTCGATGATGCGCACATCACCCACGGTACTGGCTTTACTGATACCCAGCTCTTGCTGGCGATTCAGCAACTGCATGTAGATTTCCTGACCTGACTGCACATCACGTGTCAGACGCAGAATTTCCTGTTGGGTTTGCGGCATACCGGCAATTTTCTTGTTCAGTTTTGCCTGCTCATCTTCCAGGGTTTTGCGTTTTTCCAGCAGCGCGCGATAGGTCGGGTGATCTTTGGTGTAGAGCTGTGACACTTCAGCTTCTCTGAAGGTCAGTTCGTTCAACTGGCTCTGCACGCTAACGGAGGAGTCGAGCGCCGATTTCGCTTCCAGCGACATATCCACCGATTCATTCTGGCGGCGATAGGCGTTGAGCTTGTTCTCCGCATCATCCAGACTGCTACGCACTTGTGGCAGTTGGTTGCGCAGGAACTCCAGGCTCTTCTCAGCCTGCTCAGATTTGCGGTCAACGTTCTGCAGCAGATAGTTGTTCACGATCTGATTCAGTACTTTGCTGGCACGCACCGGATCTTCATCCTGATATTCCAGACCCAGCACACCGGTCGTTTTGCCTTTATCGGCGACGGTCAGCGCGTTCAACACCGCTCTGATGGCCTGCAAGTCAGTGAGTTTGGTGACGTTGAAGCTGGTCCCTTCATCAGCCTGGATACCGCTGACCAGCATAGTGACGTCACCATGCTGCTCCAACTGACCCACGCGGCCTTTGAACAGCTCATCACCCTCGCTGGTCACGGTATAAGTCTGCGGCCCTGTCACTTCCAACTGCACCGTACGCTTATCGATAGTGCGCGGAATTTCCAGGCGAGAAATGGCGATTTCAGACGGCTTGTTGCCCATCAGGCGCGACAGACCTTTACCAATCACCGGGAAGTAGTTCTGCTCCACCACGGTATCCAGACCTAAGTCATTGACCGTTTTGCCCAGCACCATACGGGATTCGAGGATTTGAATCTCAGTGTCGGAAGCGGGTGTCGTTGGAATCACATCCTGCAATTCATTCAGAACAGAAGCCGTGTTTTTCTGCTCTACCTGAACCATGGCATCGGCGCTGTAAATCGGCGTTGCAAACAGTGTGTAGAGCGTTCCTGCCAACATGAAGAAGGCGGTAACGGCCACAATGATCCAGCGATGATCAATTAGCTGTCCCACAAGATGCGCCAGATCCCATCCACTCGAATCTTCTTTTGGCGCGGTCATAACCTTGTTTTTAATATTCATGGGTATTCCCAACTATCGGCTTAGTACGTTGACCCATTTCTGGGTAGCGTTTTCCAGTAACCCGTAGACCTCTTCGAAGGCCTCGCGACTTTTTTTGTACGGATCCGCAATTTCCTGCTGATTGAGCCAGTGCCCAAGCAGCATGGTTTTTCCGCGTGCGGCTGGGTCGATGCGATTCACCTGCTCAACGTGGCGCTTCTCCATCACCAGAATCAGGTCATAGTCACGGCACATACTGGCCGTTAACTGCTGAGCATGATGGCCTTCCAGCGATACGCCGTGTTCAGCGGCAACATCGCTGGCAGTCTGATCTGCCGGGAACCCCTTCAGAGCACCAAGCCCTGCAGAAGCCACCCGAGTTGAAGGTAGCGCGCGCTGGAACAGGCGCTCTCCGGTGGGAGAGCGGCAGATATTGCCGACGCAGACGACTAGCACGGACTTAATCATGCGGAAACCTTAGTTACCCCAGTTACGGAAACGTAGCGTTGCCTCGCTGGCATCATCGATACCCACGATGGTTGGCAACAGTGAGGAAATAACACGGTTCCAACGGGTAATCGGTGTCGCGGTGACGTAGACGATGTCGTACGGCTCCAGTTGGAATTCGGTGCCCATCACCATCGATGCCGCATCTTTGGTATTCAACTGATAGATGTTGGCGATCTTGGTGCGGTTGGCACCACGAATAGGACGAATAACGAAGACACCGGTGGCATCGGACGTGGTTTGATCCATCCCTTGCGCATTGCCCAGCGCTTCGGCCAGCGTCATGCCGCTGCGGTCCATTTTCAGCGTGGACTGCTGCTTCACTTCGCCCATCACAAAGACTTTCAGGTCATCGTTACGCGGAACGTAAAGAATATCGCCCGGATACAGCAGGTGGTTCTGGCTCAGGTCGCCGTTTTGCATCAGCGCCTGCAGTGAGATGCGCTGCTCTTTGCCCTGATGCGTCAGCACCACGTTACGCCAGTCAGCATCGGCGGCTAAGCCACCGGCGGCGTTGACGGCATCGAGTACGGTAAGCGGCACGTTAGTAATCGGCTGCTGACCGGAAGTGGTCACCGAACCGGTCACGTAGGTTTTCTGTGAGCGGAACGCCGCAACATTGACATCCACCTGCGGGCTTTCAATGAACTGCGCAAGGCGGCGCGCAATTTCAGCACGGATTTCCGTTACGGTGCGGCCGGCTACACGTACTTTACCGATGTACGGGTAGAAAATCGTGCCATCGGCCTGTACCCAGTTACCGGTGTCACTGGCGCTACGATACTGACCCGCTGGTGTGGTCAGCTCCGGGTGGTCCCAGACGGTGACGTTCAGCACGTCGCCAATGCCCACGCGATACTCGTAGCTTTGAATTTCGGTTTGCAGCGCCGGGTTGGCCTGCGCAACCAGAGGCCTCGGTCGCATCTGTTCAACCAGACGCGGCGTCAGCGGGAAGACGTTGACGTATTTGTCGATGTCAAAGTTGCTATCCTGTTGCTCAATGACATCTTTTCCGCCAGTGGAAAGGTGCGAACCTGGTTCAATGGTGCACCCGGAGAGAAAAGTTGCGGATACCAGTAAAGGTATCAATTTAATTTTCATTATCATCTGATTCTTCGCTATCAGTTAATGATTGATAGAGGCGAAAACGCCGCTGTGTAGCGTCTTATAAAAAAATAAAACTGACGGGTTAAACACTGAAACTGTGGGTCATTATTATGCGCTCCCTTGGTTTTATGTTGTCACCGTGCCCTGAGACGACATCAAGTAAAGTCGGTGATTACCCTGCCGGCAAGTCACCGACTCTATTCAGGCTCGATAATGGCAGTTGTCAGTTAAGGCACTCCCAGCACCGGCATTTCAGACGGGGATAATGACTTCGTCCCCTGCCCTTCTTCTCTTAATAAGCGCCATCGCGTTTCAGCACGACACCCACTGTCTTAAACAGGATCGCGATGTCATTCCACAGCGACCAGTTTTTGACATACCACGAATCGAAATAGACGCGCGTTTCATAGTCAACGTCGTTACGACCGCTAACCTGCCACAATCCCGTCATGCCGGGTTTCGCCATCAGGTAATAATCAACATCACCGGCATAACGACAGAGTTCGTCTTCAATCACTGGACGTGGGCCCACCAGGCTCATGTCGCCGCGTACTACATTCCACAGCTGCGGCAGTTCATCCAGACTGGTTTTACGGATGAAGTGGCCAACTTTGGTAATACGCGGGTCATTCTTCAGTTTGAAATCTTTATCCCACTCGGCGCGAGCGACCGGATCAGTGCGCAGGACTTCCTCCAGCACCTCTTTCGAGTTGATCACCATCGAGCGGAATTTAAGGCATTTGAATTTACGGCCGTTCATGCCGACACGTTCATGACCGTAAATCGGTGGACCACCGTCGCGTCCAACCATAAAGCCGAGGACCAGCAGCGCCGGTGACAGCGCAATGATGATGCCGAGAGCGCCGACAATATCGAAAGCACGTTTCAGGAAGCGTGAAGTGCGTTTCGCCAGATTATTGTTCACGCGCAGAATCATCACTTCATGGCTAAAGATGTAGGCCATGTCGGTACCGTAAAGGGGTACGCCGCGCAGGGTTGGAATCACTGAGACTGAACGGCAGTTATGCTTTGCCAGCATTTTCAGCCAGTTGTCGCGGTGTTGGCTTTGTTCAAACTCCACCGCCACGATGAACTGGGTTTCGCTGTGCGTCAGCTGCCACAGCTCTTGTTCATTGTGCAGCACCGGCACGCCAGAGAGGCTGGCCTGAGGGCAACTGCCATCGACATCGAAGAAGGCAATGACATCAAAACCCATCACTTCTTCGCTCTGCAGCGCCTGCCAGGCTTCTTCAGCATTACGGCTGCTGCCGATGATGATGGTTTGTTTCTTCCACATACCGAAGTGATTGAGTACGCGCTTAGAGATGGCGCGTGCCAGTGGAATTAAAATCAGCGCCAAAATCCAGGTGGTGACCCAGACAAAGCGCGACAGCTGCCACTGCGATAAGGCTGAGATTGACAAATCGATGACAGAGAAAATAAGAATGGTACGAAATATCTCTTTCAGCTCAAACCAGAATGGCTTGCGATAAGTGTAATGACGCAGGCGAACCCAGAACCAGCCTACGCAAATAATCGATAAGCAAACATGAGTGGCGATTTTTAAGTGCAGGTATTTTTCAGATATATCTGCCAGTGGAGAATCTGTGAACGAATTAATCACCGCCAGAGCAATAAACAATGCCGCGTTGAAACAAATTAAATCCGAGCACGCCAGTAAAATTTTAGTGAGGAGACTTTTATATGTAATTTGGTTATCGCGCATATTTAACTCTTTTATTTTATTTCCCTAATCCCTAACGCCTCTGCCCTGTGTAATAAACGAGCGATATATCCACTGCTAACGGGGAGGCAATCTGCGGCAAACGCTCCGGTGTTTATGCCAATTCTCTTTTTAGTAAAACCAAAGAATTGCAATAAATACCAACAGATTAGTCTGACTTCCCTTGCCACGATTTAGCCCTAATCTGAACGGAGAAAAGCACTTCAGGCACGCTACCGCCCTTGGCTGTCGCTGCCAATACCGCTGCAATCGCATCTATTTTCATCGCATTCACTGAGATTATTCTTAGCCAGCGGCAGGCTAATCCCGTGCACGATCACAATTCATAACATTAAGAAGCTAAACAGCGCGCTATTAACAACTTCGGCGCAGACATTTACTAACACGTTGCTATACTAGTTATTACTGGCTTGTTTACAAGTAGGCCCCGTGTCCCCTGCACTATTTTAGGAAAAAGACTACCAGTCATAAGTATTGATGCCATCCCTTTCAGCCCATTCCTGCGTAAAATTCAGAATAATTCGATACTCACCTTCGGACTGCTTCGCATTAAAAACGTACGCTTGCGCGTGAATATTAGAATTAATCGTCACTATCACGATGGGGTGAAGTTTATCCATACATTCATCTTATCGACGAATTGTCGCTTCTCAGAATATGCCTAAAACTCAGGGCAACAGGGTGATATAGCGCGATTTGCCTCATTTGTACCTTGCCCGCTGATTCACTATCATCAGACAAAACGCATTTTCAGACATTCAGGTGATGAAAGCATGATGGAGTGGATCCTCGATCCGTCGCTCTGGGCAGGATTAGTCACGCTAATCGTTCTCGAGCTGGTGCTGGGTATTGATAACCTGGTTTTTATTGCCATCCTGGTCGAAAAGTTACCGCCTGCAGCGCGTGACCGTGCGCGCGTGATCGGTTTACTGTTGGCGTTGCTGTTGCGACTGGTGTTGCTGGCATCGCTTTCCTGGCTGGTGACTCTCACGCAACCGCTGTTTACCCTGTTCCAGCACAATTTCAGCCCCCGCGATCTGCTGCTGCTCTCCGGCGGGCTGTTTCTTCTATATAAAGCGACGACGGAACTCAATAGTCGCCTGGAGGGGAGCGACGAAGAGAGCGGTCAAAGTAAGAACGGTGCTAAATTCTGGCCAGTGGTCGCGCAAATTGTGGTGCTGGATGCCATCTTCTCGCTTGATGCGGTGATTACCGCTGTCGGCATGGTGAACGAGCTGCCGGTGATGATGGCGGCGGTCACCATTGCCATTTTGCTCATGCTGCTGGCGAGTAAGCCGCTCACGCGATTTGTGAATGGTCATCCCACCATTGTGATTCTCTGCCTGAGTTTCCTGCTGATGATTGGCTTCAGTCTGGTCGCGGAAGGCCTCGGCTTTATTATTCCAAAGGGCTATCTCTACGCGGCGATTGGTTTCTCAATAGTGATCGAGATGTTTAATCAGCTGGCATTGTTTAATCGCCGCCGCTTCCTCACCGCCGGACGCCCGCTACGCCAGCGCACCTCAGAAGCCGTGCTGCGCATTCTGCGCGGTGAAGCTCAGCGTGCCGAGCTGGACGCCGATACCGCCTCATTGCTCAGCGACAGCGATGAAGGGGCGTTATTCAATCGCCAGGAGCGGCGCATGATTGCCCGCGTACTCGGCTTAGGGCAGCGCCACATCAGCAGCATCATGACATCACGCCACGATATTGAGCACATCGACCTGAGTGAAGATCCGGCCGCAATCATGACTAAGCTGGATAACAATCAACACACCCGCATCCTGATTACCGAACGCGGGCAAGATCCACTCGGCGTGGTACATGTGATTGATTTGCTCCATCAGTCGCTGCACAGCCATTCTCTTGATTTACGTGCTTTGGTGAAGCAGCCGCTGATCTTTCCCGAACGCCTGACGTTATTGCAGGCACTGGAGCAGTTCCGTCACGCCCGCACCCATTTTGCGTTTGTGGTCGATGAGTTTGGATCGGTGGAAGGCGTGGTCACCCTGAGCGACCTGATGGAGACGATCGCCGGGAATCTGCCGAATGAAGGCGAGGAGATTGATGCGCGCTATGATATCCAGCCGTTGCCGCATGGCGGTTGGGTGGCGAACGGACATATTCCTTTAGAGGATTTGGCAGCCTATGTGCACTTGCCACTGGATGAGAAACGGAATTACCACACGCTGGCCGGATTATTAATGGACAGCCTGCAACATGTGCCTGAAGAGGGAGAAGAGTTACAGGTGGGGGATTATTTATTGCGCACGCTGCAGGTGGAAAATCATCGGGTGCAGAAAGTGGAAATTGTGCCCGCGCCTGAGCTGGCACAGTAACCGACGCCGTTATGCCCAATCAAACCAGGCATAACGGCATTACAGGTAGATTAAGGTTGTTGCACCGCAGGCTTTTGGCGATCCAGCCACTCGTTCAGGCGCGATTTCGCTTCACTCTGCAACTGCTGGCGCACCACATCGTCAACCGGTAGTGAATATTGCAGGTTGTTCCAGCCACCGTACATCCGCAGTGGAATCGGCTGGCCGTTGAGCAGACTCGCTAACTTATCGTCACCTTTCCAGCCGCGCAGCATCATATTGATGGTGACGTCGAGTTGCTGGTTCACCACATCAACCGTGCCTTTGGTCTGCACTGCCAGGCGGCTACTGCCACCCTGCAGATCGGGCATGACAATCTTGCCCTGGTTCAGGCTAATACGGCCGCTCAGCTGCTGAATCCCCTGATCGTCAGGCTCATCATTGGTTACGCTACTACTCACGCGCGCCACGGCACGGCGCACCATCTGTTGCAGATTAAGCTGGGCGAGTTGCAGGTTGGTGGCCTCTAGCTCGGCGTTACCCTGCCAGTTACGCTTCGCTTCATCCACGCTCAGGCCCGTGCCGCTGAGATCGCCTTTCAGAGAGACCGTGCCCTGCAAACTCTCCGGCAGTTCCAGCGCTTTCATTAATGGTGCAATGGCGATGTTTTCAATTTCCGGCTGCAAGGCGACTTTCGTCGCCGGCTGGCGGATATCAATGCTGCCCGGAATCGAGAAGTGCCCATCGCCGATTTTTCCCTGCAGTTTGTTCAGGGTCATCAACCCTTCCTGATTGCTGGCATCAATCTGCAGATTGCTCAGCGTCAATCCGCGCCACACGCTGGAATCCGCATTCAGGTTCAGCGTTAAATCCATCAGATTCAACGGCGAGTCAGCGTTGGTGCGCGTGCGTGGTTCAGCGATCACTGGCGTGCGCGTCACGCTGGCATGCTGCGGGGTGCTGTTGTCGCTGGCGGGCGCGCTGGCCATCAGATTATCAAGATTCAACGTCGTGGCGTGTAAAGCCAGATTGAGCTGCTGAGGCAACATTAAACGCCCTTCGGCACTGCCATCCAACGTACTGTCGTTGGCCGTCAACTGCATCTTTTGCAACGCGAATTGCTGTTTATCGGCATTCCACTCGCCCTGCCCGCTCAGCGCCCCTTTGATGCCCTGCGGCGGGAGGTTAGCGCCATCCAGCGTGTAATCCATCTCCTCTATCTGCCCCACCAGCCGATGCGGATACTGCGCCACATTCATCTGCCCTTTAAGGTTGACGCTCACATTACGCTGATTGCGTGAAATGCGCGTGGCGAGTTCGATGCTGGCGGTTTTGCTGGCATCCTGATCGAGGCTGAGATTGAGATTACGGAAGTTGTATTCGTCGCCGCCGGGTTGCTGCCAGATCAGCAGACTATCGGCGAGGCGCAGTTTAGCAATATCGAATGACCAACCATTGGTACGCGTTACCACCGGCTCCGCGTCCGTGGGTGCCACCGGTGAACCGCTCGGTTTCTGGGCGGCGCTGTCAGGCGTGACGCGAATCACGGCATTTTTCAGCATCACCTGGCTGACGCTTAGCTGATGCGAGAGTAGCGGCCAGAGGTTGACATCCAGACGCATATTTTCTGCGGTGACCATCGGCTGACTGGCGCCAGGTGCGGTCAGGCTCATGCGCCCGGCGAGAATACTGAGTTGCGGCCAGACGTGCCAGCGCAGGCCACCGCTGACTTCAAGTTGATAACCACTGCGCTGTTCTACCTGCTGTACCATATAGGTACGAAAGTCGTTGGGATTGACCAGCAACACCAGTGCCGTCATGCCCGCCACGACCACCACTAACAGGATGGCCAGCGTCGTTATCACTCTTCTCATAATCCCTCATCACCGTCATTCTTCATGCTGCAGCGGCGTTGGCTGCGTTCATTTACCCCAGTCACACACTGATGCCAGCTACCGGGGATTCACCCTCTTACCGCTTTGCCGCACGTTGAATCATTAGGTGAACATCAGTCTTTGTCGATACGGCTGGCATCGGCACCCTGCTGACCACGATATTTTGCATCTTCGCGGCGGTTATAGGGGCGCGCTGCCGGGCCAGACAATGGCTCGAAGCTCAATGCGCCAATCAGCATGCCCGGGCGCAGCGCCAGCGGCAGCTTACCGGAGTTGTAGAATTCCAGCACGATGCGGCCCTGCCAGCCTGGATCGATACGGTGTGCCGTCACGTGCACCATCAAGCCCAGACGCGCCAGCGAGGAGCGGCCATCCAGCCAACCCACCAGATCATCCGGAATCGTGACCGATTCCAGCGTCACTGCCAGCGCTAACTCACCCGGATGCAGGAAGAAAGCTTCCCCTTCCGGCAGCACAATCTCATCGCTCATTACGCGATCCAGTGCGGCGCTGACTTCGTGTTTTGGGCCACTCAAATCAATAAACGGTGCAGTGTGACCACTGAAAGTGCGGAACTGGTTGCCGAGGCGCACATCCACGGTGGCGCCATTAATGCGCTCAACCGGTGGGCGCGGGTCAATCGCCAGTTTACCGTTGTCGAGCCAGGCTTCAATGTCGCGATCGCATAATCTCATCGCAGAGTCTCCATGCTTTAAGTGTAGCGAAAGGTCGCCACTGTTGTGACAACCTTCACGCGTCACGTCCATCCGGACGCAGTATTTTCAAAGATATTGGTTAATCTTGGCTTTGAGAATATCGATGGCGATGCGGTTCTTCCCGCCACGCGGCACGATAATGTCAGCGTATTGTTTGGATGGCTCAATAAACTGCAGGAACATCGGACGCACGGTCTTCTGATACTGGCTCATCACCGAATCCATGGAACGACCGCGTTCATTCACATCGCGCTTCATGCGACGCATCAGACAGATATCCAGCGGAGTATCCACGAAGATGGAGAAGTTCATCTCCTGACGCAGACGCGCATCGGTCAGCAGCAGAATGCCCTCAAGGATGATCACTTTTTTCGGCTTAAGATGAATACAGTCACTGGTGCGCGTGTGTTCAACGTAGCTGTAAACCGGTAACTCAATATCCTGACCCGCCTTTAACGCGCGCAGATGCTGCAACAGCAGATCGTGGTCCATGGCGCTGGGATGGTCATAGTTGGTTTTCACCCTCTCTTCCATGGTGAGGTGGCTCTGATCTTTGTAGTAGGCATCTTCGGGGATCACACCGATATGCTCGTCACCGACCTGGTCACGGATTTCACGATAGAGCGTGCTGGCGATAAGACTTTTTCCGGATGCGGATGCACCTGCGATGCCAACGATCACGCACTGATGAGACTTGTCAGTCATACTTTTTTAAGACCTGATAACTGGAGCCAATTGAAGCCGAAACCGCAATGGGCCGATTGAGAGGGTTAGTTGGCGGCAATTATAGGTATTTCACCTGTTTGATGCCAGAGAAATGGGCCCGCCGCTTTTCAGAATATCCCCTTTTGCAGCCAGATGCTTAATCGATACACTGTTCTCCTGCCTGAGTGGTGTACCACCCAGGTTGACTCAATAAAGCCCAAGGAAAAATATGAGTTGGAAAACCCTGACCTATTTTGGTGACAGCATGTTGCTGATCCCGACCGCCGTGATTATCGCGCTGGTGTTGCCGTGGAAAAGCGACAACCGCCAGACTGTCTGGTATTGGCTGCTCGCTTTTGGCCTGGCGGGCCTGCTGGTTAGCCTGTCTAAAATCCTGTTTCTCGGGTTTGGCATTGGCAGCGCCAGATTTAACTTCACCGGATTCAGCGGCCACAGCGCCATGTCAGCAACGCTTTGGCCGGTGATGATGTGGCTGGTTTCGGGCCGCTTCCCCACCTTTTGGCGCGCATTAACCATCGGTATTGGCTATCTGATCCCGATGATGGTCGGCCTGTCACGCCTCGTGATCCACGCGCACTCCTTCAGTGAAGTGCTCACCGGCCTGATGCTGGGCTTTACGCTGAGCAGTGCATTCCTGCTGACACAGCGCCGCACCGCCCTGAAGGGCTTCAGCCTGGCACAAGTGTGTGTCGCCCTGCTGGTGCCGCTGGTGTTGATGAGTCATGGCCGCGTTGCCACCACGCAGCAATTTCTTGAACGTTTTTCTGCCCACATCGCCGGATTAGAAAAACCCTATACGCGCGCCGATCTGTTTCGCGATTAATCTTTTTTCTGTCAGGGCCAAAACTTTCATTGAATCAGGGCTAAACTAGATTCTGCGCAGACATCTTATACAGATGTGCTAGCATGCAAAACAGAGAATGATTGGCGCATTTTTCGACGTGTAACGAATGCGCGCTGCTGGATTCGTGCATGACCCTGGAAATATTAACCTCACAGGATAGACCGCAAAGAAAATGGCTCAACGCACTGTTTCTGGGTGCATTGGCCTTTTTATTGACGCTATTTTGTCTCGAACTGATTGTGGTCAGCGGACGTATTTCCCCGCTTTGGTACTCCACCGCTCTGATGACGGTGGTGGTGTTCCGCGCCCCCTCAAAACATGTGCCGCTGTTGCTGCTAAGCTGTGTCATCGGCACCACGCTGGCCAACTTAATCGTCATTGGCCCGGCGCTGAGCAACATAAAGTTTTCCATTCTGAATATGGTACAGGCCATTCTGGGCGGCCTGATGTTGCGCGCGCTGCTTGACCGTAGAAATCCCCTTAACTCGCTACTCGACTGGGTGCGTTTCGCTGTTTGCGCCGGTTTGATTGCCCCCCTGATTGGCGGTGTGGTGGCAGTGTGGATGCTGCATGTGGGCCATCGCGCGTCTCTGCCCTTCTTTTCGACCTGGGTGATCTCCGAGGTGATCGGCGTACTGGCATTTGGACCCGTGCTGTTACTGTGGCCCAATAAGCCACTGCGCCAATTAATCAGCCCCGGCCATCAGCTGGAAACCCTGCTGACCCTGATCGTCACCCTGCTCGCCAGTTACTTATCGCTGCGATTTCTGCCGTGGCCGTTCACTTTTATCGTGGTGATCCTGTTTTGGTGCGCTGTGCGGCTACCGAAATTCGAAGCCTTTGTGCTGTTCTTCCTGAATGCGAGTTTCATCTCGATTCTGCTGGCGTTTAACTTTGTTAATCTGGCGCAAAACGGCTTGCTGCTTGGCCAGGTCAGCACCTGGCTGCCGTTCTTGTTAGTGCTTCTTCCCAGCCATGTCATGGCGCTGGTGATGGATGCGTTTCAGCGCGAAAAGCATCATATCAGCGAGAGTGAAGCCCGTTTCCGTAATGCAATGGAGTACTCGGCGATTGGCATGGCGCTGGTGTCGCCCAACGGTGGCTGGCAGCAGGTCAATCAGTCGCTGTGTCATACACTGGGCTTCCCGGCTGACGAACTGAAAAAACTCACTTTCCAGCAGATTACCCATCCCGACGATCTCCACAGCGACCTGCAGCAGCTGGAACGTCTGGTGGCGGGTGACATCATGACTTACACCATGGAGAAGCGCTATTTCCGCAAAGATGGCGAAATCGTCTGGGCGCGCCTGACGGTTTCCATGGTGCGCGATGCTGAATACCAGCCGCTCTATTTTATTGCGCAGATAGTCGATATTTCTGAACTCAAACAGAGTGAACAGGTGAATCGCCGCCTGATGGAACGCATCACGCTGGCTAACGAGGCGGGCGGTATCGGCGTGTGGGAGTGGAACCTGCTGAGCGGTGAGATGCTGTGGGATAAACGCATGTATGAACTGTTCGCGCTCGGCCCCCATCAGGTGCCCACCTATGACCTGTGGCTGCATCTGTTGGATCCCGCCGAACGTGAAAACGCCGCACTGACCGTGCAGCAGGCGATTGAACGACGCAGCGCTTTCCATTTGGAATATCGCGTCAATCTGCCCGGCGGCGCGCGCTATGTGCGCACCGAGGCAAACCGAATTCTCAGTCAGGATGGTCAAATCGAGCGCATGCTCGGCATCTGCCAGGACATTACGCCACTGCGCGCGCTCAACGAAGCGCTGTTCCAGGAAAAAGAGCGGATGGCGATCACCCTCGATTCGATCGGCGAAGCGGTGATCAGTACCGACGATGAGATGCGCGTGACCTTTATGAACCCGGTGGCCGAAACGCTGAGCGGCTGGCCGCAGGAAAAAGCAGCGGGAGTGGCGTTAAGCGAGCTGTTAAATATCACGCGCGGTGCTAACGGTCCGCGCGTAGAGAATTTGCTGCTGTGTGACTTACCGGGAGAAAAAACGTCACCGGACCTGGAAGAAGAGCTGGTGCTGCACACGCCAGAGGGGGTGCAGGTGGAAATTCACTACAGCATTACCCCATTGAAAACCCTCACCGGTGCCAGCATCGGTGCGGTGATGGTTATCCAGGATGTCAGTGAATCACGCAAAATGATGAAACGCCTCAGCTACAGTGCTTCGCACGATATGCTGACGCGGCTACCGAATCGCCATAGCTTTGAACAGCAACTGAAAAGCGTGGTGAACGATGCTGCGGCCAACAACACTCAGCATGTGCTGGTGTTTATCGACCTCGATAAATTTAAAGCGGTGAATGACAACGCAGGTCATGCGGCAGGTGACGCCCTGCTGCGTGAACTGGCGGAGCTGATGAAAAAACACCTGCGCAGCAGCGATCTGCTGGCGCGTTTGGGCGGCGATGAATTTGGCGTGCTGCTGCCGAACAGTCACGTTGACCAGGTGCGCGATGTGGTTCAGCGCATTGTCACTTCAGTCAACGAATACACCTTCCTGTGGCACGATCATCCTTATCATGTGGGCGCCAGCGCCGGGATCACGCAGATTGATCAGCACAACTGCATCCGCAATGTGGTGATGTCACAGGCGGATGTCGCCTGCTACAGTGCGAAACATGCGGGCCGTGGTCAATATCACGTTTATCAGGAAGTACAAATGTGATCATTGCCAGCCTGCGCTGGCTGCGCTAAAGTCGCCCCCTTTTTTCTGGCATGGGGGATAAAATGTTCATTGGATTCGATTACGGCACGGCCAACTGTTCTATCGCAGTCAGCGATAACGGTACACCGCGCCTGCTGACACTGGAGAAGGGTCAGCGCCTGCTTCCCTCCATGATTTGTGCACCCACGCGTGAAGCGATCAGCGAATGGTTGCACCGCCATCATCAGGTGCCGACACCGGACACCGAGGGTACCGCGCTGCTCCAGCGTGCCCTGCGCTATAACCGCGAAGAAGATATCGAAGTGACCGCGGCAAGCGTGCAGTTCGGCCTGACCGCGCTGCAACAATATATGGTGGATCCGGAAGAAGTGTGGTTCGTGAAATCACCGAAGTCTTTCCTTGGCGCCAACGGCCTTAAACCACAGCAAATCGCCTTCTTCGAAGATCTGGTGTGCGCCATGATGCTGCACATTCGCCAGCAGGGCGAAACCCAACTAGACCGTCCGATTGAGCAAGCCGTGATCGGCCGCCCGATCAACTTCCAGGGCCTGGGCGGCGAAGAGGCAAACCAGCAGGCGCAGGGTATTCTGCTGCGTGCGGCGAAGCGTGCGGGTTTCCGCGACGTGGAATTCCAGTTTGAACCGGTTGCCGCCGGGCTGGACTTTGAAGCCACGCTGGAGAAAGAGACGCGTGTGTTGGTGGTGGATATCGGCGGCGGTACGACCGACTGCTCGATGCTGTTGATGGGCCCAGAGTGGCGCAATAAAACCGACCGTCGTGAAAGTTTGCTGGGCCACAGTGGTTGCCGCGTGGGCGGTAACGATCTCGACATTATCCTCGCGTTCAAAACACTGATGCCTCTGCTGGGTCTCGGTGGTAACACGCAAAAAGGCACCGCCCTGCCCGCACTGCCGTGGTGGAATGCGGTGGCGATTAACGATGTTCCGGCGCAAAGCGACTTCTACTCTGCCGCGAGCGGTAAACTGCTGCGCGATTTGATTCGCGATGCCGAGCAGGGCGATAAAGTGGCGCACCTGCTGAAAGTGTGGCAACAGAAGCTAAGCTATCGTCTGGTGCGTGCCGCTGAAGAGAGCAAAATCGCGCTGTCCGAGTTGCCGGAGACCGAAGCGTCACTGGCGTTTATCGCCCAGTCATTGCAGGCTGAAATCAGTGCCGCCCAGCTGGAAGAAGCCATCAACCAGCCACTGGAGCGTATCCTGGAGCAAGTGCATCTGGCACTCGCCACCTGTGAAACCAAGCCGGAAGTGATTTACCTGACCGGCGGCAGCGCACGGTCGCCGGTGCTGCGTGCGGCATTACAGCAAGCATTGCCAGACACGCCGATTGCCGGTGGCGATGACTTTGGCTCGGTCACCGCCGGTCTGGCGCGCTGGGCAGAAGTGATGTTCCGTTAATCGCTACCGCGACCTGCTCCATCGCTCACCGCACTAGCGACTGACTCGCCGGCAGAGGCGAATGGCGTTGTGGCGCTATAGGTAAGCGACAAAAAAATGGCGGCCCATCTGGCCGCCATTTTCATGTGCATCCGCGAATCAGAAGTTAATATTCGCCGCGATGCCACCGACAAACGCATCTTTCACTTCGCTCACTGCACCCGGCGCCACCACATACTGCAGGTTCGGACGCAGCTGCAGCCATTTGGTCAGCTGAGCGTTGTAATAGATCTCATAGTTATACTCCGAGCCATCCTGAATCGGCAGATAGGTCGGGCTGTTGAAGTCAGTTTCGCCGTTAGCGTTGTTCTGCTCACGCAGCGAACGGGTATAGGCGCTGTTAACGTGAATACGCGCCGCACCGACACCGATTTCATCCTGTGGACGCGCATCAAACGGCCCTTTCCAGGTGAAACTGATGGACTGGTAATTGTCGGTTTTCGACGTTTTGTGGTCGTTCATCACCGCCTGCACCGTCACGCCCAAACCACGGCTGGCGTCCCCGCCTTGCGCTGTCAGCTGCTGTTGCAACAGCACATAACCGCCGTAGGCGTGATCCTGGCTCTGATAAGCCCCATCGCGCCAGCTGCCGTAGTTATCGCTGTTAGCTGACGAGTAGTAATACCCGATACGGTAGTTACCCGGCAGTTTGTCGGCACCGAAAGTCGGTTTCCAGCCCAGTTCCACCGGCACCATGTTGCCTTCAGAGTTGCTGGTATCCAGACGGAAGCCATCACCGCGATCGTAGTTGGCGCTGTTCTGGTTATAGAAACCGACCTGGAAGAACACTTCAGGTGTGATGTTGAATTTCACACGGCCGCCCCATTGGGAGACAGGCCAGTTGAACCAGCGATCTCCACGCCAGTTCCCCGCCTGACCACTACCAAAAGCAAGGTTCTGGAACTTACTGTCGAAGTTATCGAAATCTTCACCCACGGTGACACGACCGGCTTTCAGGTTAACCGCGTCATCAAACAGGCCTTTGCTCAACCAGAACTGCGTCAGGCGCCAGGTTTGTCCACGGCCGTACACTTCCTGCATTGAAGAGAGCATGCCCGTGCGACGGTCTGCGACCTGATCGGAGATGTTCTGGCCATTACGGTCAGTGATGGTCATCTGGAATTGTGCATCCTGCCAGTTCAGCAGTTTTTCCAGGTCAAAGTTGGCGCCAAACGCCCATTGATCGCTGTAGCGCATGGATGTGTTGGTATCCGCGCCGCCGCCGAGGTTAGAGGCGCTCTCCATGGTGTAGTTGACGTCGAATTTAATGCCGTCTTTTTCCAGCTGCGTTCGGGAACCACCCCAATCGCCAAACATGTAAGGTGAGTCATAGCTGAATGCATCAGCCGCCATTGCTGATGTACTCAACATCGGAAACATCAGGGTGCCCGCTGCCAGACGGGGCATATGCTGCACTGCTTTTTTTCTGTTCATGATCATTATTCTTTTGTGATGTGACGGGAAAGGATCGAACAGAGGATAGTGCTGGCGTTATGTCAATTTTTGCAAATATGTGCGCACTGATTGGAAGGGTGATAGTTAATTAACGCAACTGTGACAAGGGTCTATGAATGAATATCTTTTTACAGAAATGGCATTTTTTGCATGGCAAAAAAACAAAATAAAGCGGGACGCCGTCGCGTCCCGTGAGGATTACAGCTTACTGGCGCTCGCCAGTTCCTCGATCTCTTGCTTACTCAACTCTAACTCGGTGGCCTTCACCAATTCGTTAATCTGCTCAAGCGAGGTCGCACTGACGATCGGTGCGGTGATGCTCGGGCGCGCAATCTGCCACGCCAGAGCCACCTGAGTCGCTGACGCATCATGCGAAGCCGCAACATCCTCCAGCGCTTCAACAATGCGCTTGCCGCGCTCATTCAGGTACTTCTCTACGATGCCCTGCCCGCGTTTACTTTTGCTGGCGTCTTCCGGCTTTTTGTATTTGCCGCTCAGAAAGCCACTGGCCAGTGAGTAGTAGTTAATCACGCCGAGGCCATTTTTAACCGCCACCTGCTCCAGCCCGCTTTCATACTCCTGGCGGTCATACAGATTGTATTCTGGCTGCAGCGTTTCATAGCGCGCCAGCCCCTCTTTCTTGCTGATATCCAGCGCTTCCTGCAAGCGTTTTGCGTTGTAGTTGGAGGCGCCAATCGCGCGCACTTTTCCCTCTTTAATCAACGAATCAAAAGCTTTGAGGGTTTCAACCAGCGGCGTATCCTGGTCGTCACGGTGCGCCTGATAAAGGTCGATCACATCGGTTTGCAAACGACGCAGCGAATCTTCCACCGCCTGACGGATGTAAGCCGGTTTTAGCCCGGTTTTCTCCGGAGACAGTTCCATCCCCACTTTCGTCGCCAGCACGATACTGTCGCGCTTGCCGCTTTTTTTCAGCCATTTACCCATGATAGTTTCAGACTCGCCCCCTTCATTACCGGGTGCCCAGCGCGAATAAACGTCCGCGGTATCGATAAAGAACAGCCCTTTTTCCACCAGCGCGTCGAGCAGTGAGAACGAGGTTTTCTCGTCGACTGTCCAGCCGAAAACGTTGCCGCCAAAAGTGAGAAGCGGAACCTGAATACCACTGTCGCCAAGCTGACGGGTTTTCTGTTGACTCATTTTGTTCTCCTTATTGAAACGAGACATGACTGCCTTTGAGCTTAGCAAAGGAAATCGCTGCGCTTATGCGTTTTCCTGCCAAAATGTTTATGTAATATGAATACTTAGCGCCTCAGGGGCGATATTCTTAATTCCTTCAATTTTTGCCCGGTACGGGCGACTACAATCATTTCGTTTGCGAAACAGCCATTTTGCTTTCGCATTTGGGGAATACGAAACCGCTGGAGAGCACGCAAGCAGATGAACAGTCGACTGAAAACAAGCCTGATAACTATCGTCGCGGTCGCCGCACTGGCCGGTGGATATTACTGGTGGCAGCATCCTGCGGAACCGAGTAAACAGCCGCAAGCCGAGGGCCAGCAACATCATGGTCGCGGCGCCGGCGGCGCCAATCGCCGTCCTCTGGCACCGGTGCAGGCGGCTGCTGCAACCACCCAAAGCGTGCCCTACTATCTCAGCGGACTCGGCACCGTGACCGCCGCGAATACCGTCACGGTACGCAGCCGTGTTGACGGCCAGCTGATGGCTTTACATTTCCAGGAAGGTCAGCAGGTGGCAGCGGGTGCACTGCTTGCCGAAATCGATCCCCGCCCGTATCAGGTCGCGTTAATTCAGGCCCAGGGACAGCTGGCAAAAGATCAGGCCACGCTCGCCAATGCACGTCGCGATCTGAGTCGCTATGAAAAACTGGCGAAAACCTCACTGGTGTCGCAGCAGGAACTGGACACACAACGCTCGCTGGTGAGTGAAACGCTGGGCACGATTAAAGCCGATGAAGGTAACGTCGCCAGCGCGCAGCTTAATCTCACCTACAGCCGCATTACCGCGCCGATCGCCGGTCGCGTCGGGCTGAAGCAGGTTGATGTCGGTAATTACATCACTTCTGGCGATACCACTGGCTTAGTGGTGATCACCGAAACCCATCCGATTGACGTGGTGTTCAGCGTCGCCGAAAACAACATTAGCCAGATTCTCAAGGCACAGAAAAGTGGACAGCCGTTGATTGTCGAAGCCTGGGATCGCAGTAACAAAACCTTGCTCACCAGCGGCACGCTGCTCAGCCTCGATAACCAGATTGATGCCACCACCGGCACCATCAAACTCAAAGCGCGCTTCGATAATCAGGATGATGCGCTGTTCCCCAATCAGTTCGTCAACGCGCGCCTGAAAGTGGACACGCTGCAGGATGCGGTGGTTATCCCAACGGCTGCGCTGCAAATGAGCAACGACGGCCACTTTGTCTGGGTGGTCAACAGCGAAAACAAAGTGAGCAAGAAGCGCGTGACGGCGGGCTTGCAGGACAGCCAGAAAGTGGTGATCAGTGCCGGGCTCGACGCCGGTGAGCGCGTGGTCACTGACGGATTGGACCGTCTGACCGAAGGTGCCACCGTTGAAGTGGTATCACCGCAAAGTACCGCCACACACAGCACGCGCGCCGCCCAGCCTGCGCGCGGAGAGCGTCAATAATGCAGGCGATGCCCCCAGACAGCAGTGGCGGCCCGTCACGCCTGTTTATTCTGCGCCCAGTGGCGACCACGCTGCTGATGATTGCCATTCTGCTGGCGGGCGTGCTCGGTTACCGCTTTCTGCCGGTATCGGCGCTGCCCGAAGTGGATTACCCGACGATTCAGGTGGTCACGCTCTATCCCGGCGCCAGCCCGGATGTGATGACGTCCTCGATTACCGCCCCGCTTGAGCGCCAGTTCGGCCAGATGTCAGGGCTGAAGCAGATGGCATCGCAGAGTTCCGGCGGTGCCTCCGTGGTGACCTTGCAGTTCCAGCTTTCCCTCTCTTTGGATGTTGCCGAGCAGGAAGTACAGGCGGCGATCAACTCTGCCACCAATCTGCTGCCCAGCGATCTGCCCAACCCGCCGGTTTACAGTAAGGTCAATCCTGCCGATCCACCGATCATGACGCTCGCCGTCACCACCACCAGCATGCCGCTGACGCAAGTGCAGGACATGGTCGAAACGCGCGTGGCGCAGAAAATTTCGCAGGTCACCGGTGTAGGCCTGGTGACGCTATCCGGCGGACAGCGCCCGGCGGTACGCGTGAAAATGAATACCCAGGCGCTGGCCGCATTAGGCTTGACCAGCGAAACCGTGCGCACCGCGATTACCAACGCCAACGTCAACTCCGCCAAAGGTAGCCTGGATGGCCCAACGCGCTCGATTACGCTGGCGGCCAATGACCAAATGACCTCGGCCGAAGATTACCGCAAGCTGATCATCAGCTATAACAACGGCGCGCCGGTCCGCTTAGGCGATGTTGCCAGCATTGAACAAGGTGCGGAAAACAGCTGGCTCGGGGCCTGGGCTAACCGTCAGCAGGCAATTGTGCTCAACGTACAGCGCCAGCCGGGCGCCAATATCATCGCCACCGCTGACAGTATTCGTACGCTGCTGCCCTCCCTTACCGCCACACTGCCCAAATCGGTGGACGTGAAACTGCTCACCGACCGCACCACCAACATCCGTGCATCGGTGGCGGATACGCAGCACGAGCTGATGCTGGCGATTGGTCTGGTGGTAATGATCATCTATCTGTTTCTGCGTAACGTGCCTGCCACCATCATCCCGGCCGTGGCCGTGCCGCTGTCGCTGGTCGGGACGTTTGCGGCGATGTATTTTCTTGGCTTCTCGATCAATAACCTGACGCTGATGGCACTCACCATTGCCACCGGCTTTGTGGTCGATGACGCCATCGTGGTGATCGAGAACATCTCGCGCTATATCGAAAAAGGCGAAAAGCCGATGACGGCGGCGCTGAAAGGCGCGGGCGAAATCGGCTTCACCATTATCTCCCTCACCTTCTCGCTGATTGCAGTGCTGATCCCGCTGCTGTTTATGGGCGATGTGATTGGTCGCCTGTTCCGTGAGTTTGCGGTGACGCTGGCAGTGGCGATACTGATCTCCGCCGTGGTGTCGCTCACGCTGACGCCGATGATGTGTGCACGCATGCTCAGCGCCGAATCGTTGCGCAAACAGAATCGCTTCTCGCGCGCCAGTGAAGCGATGTTTGATCGGGTGATTGCCGGTTATGGCCGCTGGCTAACCCGCGTGTTGCAACATCCATGGATCACTTTGTCGGTGGCGCTCGGCACCCTGCTACTCACAATAGTGATGTGGATCGCCATCCCGAAAGGCTTTTTCCCGCAACAGGACAACGGCATTATTCAGGGCACCTTACAGGCGCCGCAGTCGGTGTCGTACAGCAGCATGGCGGAACGCACGCGCGATGTGGCGTCGATCATTATGAAAGATCCGGCAGTGCAGAGCATGACGTCGTTTGTCGGCGTCGATGGGACTAACGCGGCACTGAACAGCGCGCGTTTGCAGATCAATCTCAAACCCCTCAGCGAGCGCGATGACCGCATTCCCGCGGTGCAGAAACGCCTGCAGCAAGAGATTGATAAAGTACCTGGCGTCTCACTGTGGCTGCAGCCCGTGCAGGATTTGACCATTGAAACCCAGGCGAGCCGCACGCCGTATCAGTTCACGCTGCAATCGGGCTCGCTGGAATCACTCAGCACCTGGGTACCGAAGCTGCTGGCACAACTCAATAGCTTGCCGCAGCTGCGTGACGTCAGCAGCGACTGGCAGGATCAGGGGCTGGAAGCCTTTATCCGCGTCGATCGCGACAGCGCCAGCCGTCTCGGTATCACCATGGCGGATGTCGATAACGCGCTGTACAACGCCTTCGGTCAACGATTGATCTCCACCATTTATACCCAGGCCAATCAGTATCGCGTGGTGCTGGAGCAGAACAATGAGCAAACGCCGGGGCTGGCCAGTCTCGACGGTATTCGACTGACCAGCACCGACGGCGGCAGCGTTCCGCTCAGTGCCATCGCGCAGATCGAAGAGCGTCATGCGGCGTTGAGCATTAACCACCTCGATCAATTCCCGTCAGCCACCTTCTCGTTTGATGTCGCCGAAGGCTATTCGCTGGGCGAAGCGGTGAAAGCCATCAGTGCAGCCGAAGATCAGGTCGGCATGCCGGCCGAAATGATGACGCAGTTCCAGGGCAGCACGCTGGCGTTTGAAGCGGCGCTCACCAGTACCGTGTGGCTGATTATCGCGGCGGTGGTGGCGATGTATATCGTGCTCGGCGTGCTGTATGAGAGCTTTATCCATCCGATCACCATTCTCTCCACGCTGCCAACAGCGGGTGTGGGCGCGCTGCTGGCGCTGATGCTGAGCGGCAATGAGCTGGATATTATCGCCATCATTGGCATTATCTTGCTGATTGGTATCGTGAAGAAAAACGCCATCATGATGATCGACTTTGCGCTGGCCGCCGAGCGTGAGCAAGGTATGGCACCGCGTGACGCGATCTATCAGGCCTGTTTACTGCGTTTCCGTCCGATTCTGATGACCACCATGGCGGCACTGCTCGGTGCGTTGCCATTGATGTTGAGCACCGGTGTTGGCGCTGAACTGCGCCATCCTTTAGGCATTGCCATGGTCGGCGGCTTGATCCTCAGCCAAATCCTGACGTTGTTTACCACGCCAGTGATCTATCTGCTGTTTGACCGACTGGCCCACGCCACGCGCCGTCGCTTTAAGCGTTCTGAGGCGCAGCCGTGAAGTTCTTCGCACTGTTTATCCATCGGCCAGTGGCGACCACGCTGCTGACGCTGGCGATTGCGCTTGCCGGTATTCTCGGTTTCCGCCTACTGCCGGTGGCCCCGCTGCCGCAGCTGGATTTCCCGGTGATAGTGATTACCGCTTCGCTGCCCGGCGCGTCGCCTGAAACTATGGCGGCTTCGGTCGCCACGCCGCTGGAACGTTCGCTGGGGCGCATTGCCGGTGTCAGTGAAATGACCTCCACCAGTTCACTCGGCAGCACGCGCGTGATTCTGGTGTTTGATTTTGACCGCGACATCAACGGCGCAGCGCGTGACGTGCAGGCCGCGATCAACGCCGCACAAAGCCTGCTGCCGACCGGCATGCCGAGCCGTCCGACCTATCGCAAAGCGAACCCGTCAGATGCACCAATCATGATCCTGACGCTGACCTCGGACATTTATAATCCCGGTCAGCTGTATGATTACGCTTCAACGCAACTGGCGCAGAAGTTGTCGCAGATTCAGGGCGTCGGTGATGTGACCGTGGGCGGCAGTTCGCTGCCTGCGGTGCGCGTCGATCTCAACCCGCAGGCATTGTTTAATCAGGGCGTATCATTGGATGCGGTACGTACCGCCATCAGCAACGCCAACCAGCGCCGTCCGCAAGGAGCGATTGATGATGTGCAGCAGCGCTGGCAGGTACGCACCAACGATGAACTGCAAACCGCCAGCGAATATCAGCCGCTGGTGGTGCATTACAGCAATGGCGCAGCCGTCCGCCTGAGCGATGTCGCCAACGTGCAGGATTCGGTGCAGGATGTGCGCAACGCCGGGATGACCAATGGCAAACCGGCGGTGCTGCTGGTGGTGCGCAAATCGCCGGATGCCAACATCATTGAAACCGTGGATCGAATCCGCAGCGAGATGCCGCTGCTGCATGAAGTGATCCCCGCCGCCATCGATTTACAGATCGCTCAGGACCGTTCCCCCACCATTCGCGCCTCGCTGCAGGAAGTGGAGCAGTCATTGATGATTGCCGTCGCGCTGGTGATTCTGGTGGTGTTTGTCTTCCTGCGGGATGGGCGCGCCACCCTAATCCCTGCCGCCGCCGTGCCGGTTTCGCTGATTGGCACTTTCGCCGCCATGTATCTGTGCGGTTTCAGCCTCAACAACCTGTCGCTGATGGCACTCACCATCGCCACCGGATTTGTCGTCGATGATGCGATTGTGGTGCTGGAAAATATCGCGCGTCACGTTGAAGCAGGGATGAAACCGCTACAGGCGGCGCTAACCGGCGTGCGCGAAGTGGGCTTTACCGTGCTGTCGATGAGTCTGTCGCTGATTGCTGTGTTCCTGCCGCTGCTGATGCTGGGCGGCATTATTGGGCGCTTCTTCTCGGAATTTGCCATCACGCTGTCGGTGGCGATCCTGATCTCGCTGTTTATCTCCATCACACTGACGCCAATGATGTGCGCCTACCTGTTGAAACCGCAGGAAAAGCGCAGCCAGCCGCGCACGCGGGGTTTTGCCAAAGTGATGCTGAGTGTGCAAAACGGCTACGCGCGCTCGTTGGGATGGGTGCTGAACCACGCCATCTGGGTACTGATGCTGCTACTCGCCACCGTTGGGCTGACCGTGTATCTGTTTATCTCGATCCCCAAAACCTTTATGCCGGAGCAGGACACCGGACGACTGAACGGTTTTATCTCGGCAGATCAGAGCATTTCGTTCCAGGCGATGCGCGGCAAGTTGCAGGACTTTATGAACATCATCAAGGCCGATCCGGCGGTGGATAACGTCACTGGCTTTACCGGCGGTTCGCGCACCAACAGCGGTTCGATGTTCGTCTCGCTCAAGCCGCTGTCGGAGCGCAGTGAAAACGCCCAGGAAGTGATTGCACGCCTGCGCACCAAGCTGGCGAAAGAGCCTGGCGCCAACCTGTATCTCAACGCGGTGCAGGATATTCGCATCGGTGGACGTGAATCCAATGCCAGCTATCAGTACAGCTTGCTGTCGGATAATCTCGCCGACCTGCGTGAGTGGGAGCCGAAAATTCGTCAGGCATTTGCCGCGTTGCCGGAGCTGGTGGACGTGAACTCCGATCAGCAGGACAAAGGCAGCGAGATGGATCTGACCTACGATCGTGAAAGTATGGCGCGACTGGGCATTGAGGTTTCAACTGCCAACGCGCTGTTGAACAATGCTTTCAGTCAACGGCAGATCTCTACCATTTATCAGCCGCTGAACCAGTACAAGGTGGTGATGGAGGTCGATCCGCGCTACACCCAGGATATCAGTGCGCTGGATCAGATGTTCGTGATCAACAGTGATGGCAAAGCGATCCCGCTCAGCTGGTTCGCCAAATGGCAGCCCGCCAATGCGCCACTGTCGGTGAACCATGAAGGTTTGTCTGCCGCCTCAACCATTTCGTTCAACCTGCCGGAAGGCGTGTCGTTATCTCAGGCTTCTGAGGCGGTTGAACGCACCATGACGGCGCTCGGTGTGCCCCCCAGTGTGCGCGGCAGTTTTGCCGGCACCGCGCAGGTGTTCGAGCAGTCGCAATCCAATCAGCTGTATCTGATGCTGGCAGCGATTGCCGCGGTGTATATCGTTCTGGGGATTTTGTACGAGAGCTATGTGCATCCGCTGACCATCCTCTCGACTTTGCCCTCGGCGGGCGTCGGGGCGCTGCTGGCGCTGGAACTGTTTAATACGCCGTTCAGTTTAATTGCGTTGATTGGCATTTTGCTGCTGATCGGCATCGTGAAGAAGAATGCCATCATGATGGTGGATTTCGCGCTGGAGGCACAGCGCAACGGCAATCTCAGCGCGCGTGAAGCGATCTTCATGGCGTGTCAGCTGCGCTTCCGCCCGATTCTGATGACCACGCTGGCCGCGCTGTTTGGTGCACTGCCGCTAGTGCTCACCAGCGGCGATGGTGCCGAACTGCGCCAGCCGCTGGGCATCACCATTGCAGGCGGATTGGTGATGAGCCAGCTACTCACTCTCTACACCACGCCGGTGGTGTTTCTGATGATGGATAAGCTAAGTCGGCGTAAAAAAACGGCATTGATTACCGAATGACCATGCTATACACCTTTGCTACATAGCATAAAGCGAGTAAACTTTATCCAGTCACTATGAAGGAGGTTTATATGTCTCAAGGTACCGTGTTTACCAATAATCGTACGCAAAACGTGCGTATTCCTGCTGACGTGCGCTTTCCAGACAACGTGAAAAATGTCACGGTGCGTGCGATTGGCAAAGAGCGCATTCTCACACCAATAGAAAACGCCTGGGATAGCTTTTTCCTCGATGGCCCCAGCGTAAGCGATGATTTTATGAATGAACGTGCGTCACAGGAGCAATCTGACAGGGAAGATTTTTAATGCATCGCTATATGCTGGATACCAACATCGTTATCTATGTCATCAAACGCCGCCCGATTGAGGTTTTAGAACGCTTTAATGCCAACGTCGGGCGCATGGTCATCTCATCGATTACGCTTGCTGAACTCGTTCATAGCGCGGAAAAAAGTGCTTTTCCTGAAAGGAATCTCCGCATTGTTGAAGACTTTATTTCGCGTCTGGACGTGCTCAGTTACGATCAAAAGGCAGCATTTCATTACGGCTCGATCCGCGCTGAGCTTGAAAAGAAAGGCACACCCATTGGTCTGAATGATTTGCACATCGCTGCACATGCGAGAAGTGAAGCGCTAACACTTATTACCAACAACCTGCGCGAATTTTCACGGGTGAACGGGTTAATCAGCGACAACTGGCTTTAATACAACGGTACTCTCCATGAACTCGCAAAATGCCACCGTGCGCTGGCAGCTGTGGATCGTCGCCTTCGGCTTCTTTATGCAGGCGCTGGATACCACCATCGTGAATACCGCCATCCCTTCGATGGCGCGCGACCTCAACGTCAGCCCACTCAACATGCATTCGGTGATCGTGTCGTATGTGCTCACGGTGGCGGTGACACTGCCGATCAGCGGCTGGCTGGCGGACCGCTTCGGCGTGCGCAACATTTTCTTCTGCGCCATTGTGCTGTTCAGCATCGGATCGGTGCTGTGCGCCTTCTCCACCTCACTCGATCAACTGGTGATGGCGCGTGTGGTGCAAGGCGTGGGCGGTGCAATGATGGTGCCGGTGGGGCGTTTGACCGTAATGAAAATCGTGCCGCGCGAACAGTACATGTCGGCGATGACCTTTGTCACCACGCCCGGTCAAATCGGTCCGCTGCTCGGCCCGGCGCTGGGTGGGATTTTGGTGCAGTACGCCAGCTGGCACTGGATTTTCCTGATTAACATTCCGGTGGGCATTATCGGCGCGATTGCCACCCTAATGCTGATGCCCAATTACACCATGCAGACCAAACGCTTTGATTTCCTCGGCTTTGTGCTGCTGGCGGTTGGCATGGCAACGTTGACGCTGGCGCTCGACGGCCAACGCAGCACCGGCGGTTCCCCGCTGCTGCTCGGCATGTTGATTCTGGTCGGTGTGTTCTCCCTGCTGTTCTACCTGATGCACGGCCGCAATAACGACAATGCGCTGTTTAGCCTCAAGCTGTTCGACAACCGTATTTATTCGATTGGCCTGCTCGGCAGCTTCACCGGCCGTATCGGTAGCGGCATGCTGCCGTTTATGACACCAATCTTTCTGCAGGTGGGCCTCGGCTACAGCCCATTTCACGCCGGATTGATGATGATCCCGATGGTGCTGGGCAACATGGGCACCAAACGCGTGGTGGTGCGCATCGTGAATCTGTTCGGCTACCGCAATGCGCTGGTCGGTGCGACAGTCGCGCTGGCGCTGGTGGTATTGCTGTTCCCGGCTGTGGCGCTGCTCGGTTGGGTGTGGATGCTGCCGGTGGTTCTGCTACTGCAAGGGATGGTGAATGCCATCCGCTTCTCTTCAATGAATACTTTAACGCTGAAAGAGTTGCCGGATGATTTGGCCTCCAGCGGCAACAGCCTGCTCTCGATGATCATGCAGTTGTCGATGAGTATTGGCGTCACGGTGGCCGGATTACTGCTGGGTGCCTTCGCACACGGTGCCGTGACCAACAGCGCCGCCGCGCATCAAACTTTTATTTATACCTATCTGTGCATGGCGTTAGTGATTGTGTTGCCGGCACTGGTGTTCTGGCGCGTACCCAAAGATGTGAGTAAGAACGTGGATCTCAGAGGCAGGAGAAAAGCATGAAGCAGCCGGTGAAACTCGGCATTGGCGCCAAGCTGTTTGTGGCGATTTTTTCCACCTGTATGCTGGTGATCATCACCATGCACTGGGGCGTACGCCTCAGCTTTGAGCATGGCTTTGTCGATTACATCAAAAAGGGCAATGAGCAACGCTTAACCCTCTTGAGCGATGCACTGGCGGATCAGTACGAGCAGCACGGCGACTGGGATTTCCTGCGGAACAACGATCGGCTGATTTTTACCATTCTGCGTTCGATGGAACAAAATCCCGGCAGCAGTACGCAGCTACCGCCACACGGCTGGCGCACCCAATTCTGGATTATTGATCAGCAGTATAAAGTGTTGTCCGGGCCGCACTCGCCGGTGCCGCCGGAAGGCACCCGTCGCAACATCACCACCAGCACGGGCAAAGTGGTGGGTTGGGTGATCGCCTCGCCCGCTGAGCGGCTAACGCGCAGCACCGATATCAACTTTGATCTGCAGCAGCGGCGTACCAGCTGGATGATCGTCACGCTCACCACGCTGCTGGCGGCGCTGGTCACCTGGCTGCTGGCGCGTGGCTTGCTCGCCCCGGTGAAACGGCTGGTGGATGGCACCCACGAGCTGGCGGCAGGTAAATTTTCCACAAGGGTGGAAGTGGGCAGCAGTGATGAAATCGGCCAGCTGGCGCGTGATTTTAACCAGCTCGCCAGTTCGCTGGAAAAGAACGAAAGTAACCGCCGCGCTTTTATGGCCGATATCTCCCACGAACTGCGCACGCCGCTGGCGATCATGCGCGGTGAGCTGGAAGCGATGCAGGATGGTGTGCGCAAGCTGACGCCGGAAGCCATCACCTCACTGCAGAGCGAAGTGGTGGTGCTGACCAAACTGGTGGACGATCTGCATCAGCTGTCGTTGTCTGACGCGGGCGCCCTCGCCTATCGTAAACAGCCGGTGGATGTGGTGAATCTGCTGGAAGTGGTGGCGGGCAGCTTCGGCGAGCGCTATCGCAGCCGGGATTTGACGCTCACTCTCGCACTGCCGCCCAAAGCGGAAAGCTTTGGCGATCCCGATCGATTAATGCAGTTGTTCACGAATCTGCTGGAGAATAGCCTGCGTTACACGGATGCCGGTGGCGAAGTACGGGTCAGCCTGCAGCAACACGGCGAATACTGGCAGTTACGCTTTGCGGATAGCGCGCCTGGCGTGGACGCTGAGCATCAGGCACATCTTTTTGAGCGTTTTTTCCGGGCTGAAAGTTCACGCAATCGCGCCAGCGGCGGCTCTGGATTGGGTCTGGCGATCTGTAAAAACATTGTTGAAGCACACAGCGGCAGCATTTCTGCGGATCACTCTGATTTAGGTGGGCTGCAAATCGCGCTAAACTTGCCGTATGTTCCTCACCAGAAATAGCTTATGAGCCCGGATAATCACGATCCACTGATCCTTGTTGTTGAAGATGAACCCAAACTGGCGCAGCTGATGATTGATTATCTGCAGGCGTCCAACTATCGCACTCATCATATTGCGGATGGCAATGAGGTGCTGAGCTATGTGCAGCACTCGCCGCCGGATTTGATGCTGCTGGATTTGATGCTGCCAGGCCGTGATGGCTTAACGCTGTGCCGCGAGATCCGCCGTTTCTCTGAGCTGCCGATCATCATGGTCACCGCGCGCACCGAGGAGATTGACCGCTTGCTGGGGCTGGAGATTGGCGCAGACGATTACATCTGCAAGCCTTTCAGCCCGCGTGAAGTGGTGGCGCGTGTGAAAACCATTCTGCGCCGCGTAAAACGTTCGCCGGAAGAGGCGCAACTCGCCTCGCATCTGCTGATTGATGAAGGACGTTTTCAGGCCAGCTGGCGCGAACAGCAACTGGAACTGACCCCTGCTGAATTCCGCTTGCTGAAAACCCTGGCGCTGGAGCCGGGTAAAGTGTTCTCGCGCGAACAGTTGCTGAACCATCTTTATGACGATTATCGCGTGGTCACCGACCGTACTATCGATAGCCATATCAAAAACCTGCGTCGTAAGCTGGAAAACCTCGATGCGGAACAGCCGTTTATTCGCGCGGTGTACGGCATGGGTTATCGCTGGGAAGCGGACGTCTGTCGCCTGATGTAGCGCTTAGCTTGATGTAGATCAATTTACTTCAGCGGCGGCCCTGCCTACAATTCCCCACCTTTTGCAGGGCCGTTTGATGCGGCTCGTGCACCTGCCATCGCCGATGGCATGCTGACCTGACATCAGTGAGATTTCCCTCCATGTTTAAACCCGAACTCCTTTCTCCAGCGGGATCGCTGAAGAATATGCGCTATGCCTTTGCCTACGGCGCTGACGCGGTGTATGCCGGTCAGCCGCGCTACAGCCTGCGCGTACGCAACAATGAATTCACCCACGAAGTACTGGCCAAAGGCATTGAAGAAGCCCACCAGCTGGGCAAGAAATTCTACGTGGTGGTGAACATCGCGCCGCATAACGCCAAGCTGAAAACCTTTATCCGCGACCTGACACCGGTGGTGGAGATGCAGCCCGATGCGCTGATCATGTCCGATCCCGGCCTGATTATGCTGGTGCGCGAAGCCTTTCCTGAGATGCCGATTCATCTGTCAGTGCAGGCGAATGCGGTGAACTGGGCGACCGTGAAGTTCTGGCAGCAGATGGGGCTGACCCGCGTGATCTTGTCGCGCGAGCTGTCGCTGGATGAGATTGCAGAAATTCGCCAGCAGGTGCCAGAGATGGAGATCGAGATCTTCGTGCACGGCGCGCTGTGTATGGCCTATTCCGGCCGCTGCCTGCTGTCGGGTTATCTCAACAAGCGCGATCCTAATCAGGGCACCTGCACCAACGCCTGCCGCTGGGAATATAAAGTGGAGGAAGGCAAACAGGATGAGGTGGGCAATATTGTCGGTTTCCATCAGCCGGTGGAGGTGCAGGAGCCCACGCTGGGCGTTGGCGCGACGACCGACCGCGTATTTTTGTTAGAAGAGAAGATGAAGCCTGGTGAAGTGATGAGTGCTTTTGAAGATGAGCACGGCACTTACATCATGAACTCAAAGGATTTACGCGCGGTGGCCCACGTCGAGCGCCTGAGCCAGATGGGCGTGCATTCATTAAAAATTGAAGGCCGTACCAAATCTTTTTATTACTGTGCGCGCACCGCGCAGGTGTATCGTCGCGCCATCGATGATGCGGCAGCCGGCAAGCCGTTCGATCCGGCGCTGCTGGAGACGCTGGAAGGTCTGGCGCATCGCGGCTATACCGAGGGTTTCCTGCGTCGTCATACTCATGACAGTTATCAGAACTATGAGCAGGGTTTCTCCGTTTCCGAACGCCAGCAGTTTGTCGGGGAATTTACCGGTGAGCGTCGCGGTGACTGGGCGCAGATCGCGGTGAAGAATAAGTTTCTGCTCGGGGATTCCGTAGAGATCATGACGCCGCAAGGCAATCTGAACTGTACGCTGGAATCGATGCAAAATGATAAAGGCGCGGCGGTGGAGGTGGCACCGGGCGATGGGCATCGCGTGTGGATCCCGGTACCAGAATCGGTGGATCTGGCCTTTGCCTTGTTGATGCGTAATTTTACTGATGGCAATAGCACCTACGATCCGCACGGAAAAAAGCGCACATAATGAAAAGAAAGGCGCGAAGTTAGAACAGGATCACAGACCGCCGCTGCGCCTCGCTTTAGAATCCCGCCTGCTGCTAACGAGTAACAATAAACAGCAGGTAGTACCAGGAACCACCTCATTCACCCGCCCGGCTCCCCCGTGCGGGTTTTCTTTTTTTCATCGCCCGCCGATAAAGTTCCCTGTCCAGCTATGCTATAACCACTGCATCGTATTTCGCCTCAAGGAACTGATTATGCAAAACAAACCACTGACGCTGCTGATCCTCAATGGAAAAGGCGCGGGCAATGAAGATTTGCGTGCGGCGGTTAATACGCTGCGTGAGGAAGGCTTTAATCTGGCGGTGCGCGTGACCTGGGAAAAGGGCGACGGCGACCGTTACGTGCAGGAAGCGGTGGCGTTGCAGGCTGAAACCGTGGTAGCCGGTGGCGGCGATGGCACCATCAATGAGATCGCCACGGCGCTGGCGGCGGTGGCTGCAGAGCAGCGTCCGGCGCTGGGTATTCTGCCGCTTGGCACGGCCAATGATTTCGCCACCAGCGTCGGTATTCCAGCGGAGATGGAACCGGCACTGCGTCTGGCGGTGTTGGGCAAAGCCAGCGCGATTGATTTGGCGCGCGTGAATGGCGATCGCTATTTTATCAATATGGCCACCGGCGGCTTTGGCACGCGTATCACCACGGAGACGCCGGAGAAATTGAAATCGGCTTTGGGCGGCGTGTCGTACTTTATTCACGGTTTGATGCGGGTGGATGCGCTGAAGCCGGATAGTTGTGAGATCAGCGGACCGGGCTTTGCGTGGCAAGGCGATGCATTGGTGATCGGCATTGGTAATGGTCGTCAGGCGGGTGGCGGGCAGAAGTTGTGTCCGGATGCGTTGATCAATGATGGGCAGCTGAATCTGAGCATTGTGACCGCGCAGGAGCTGTTGCCAACGCTGCTGCATTCGCTGACGCGCAATGATGAGAACCCGAATATTGTCTCGGCGCAGTTGCAGTCGCTACGCATTCGCTCCCCGCATGAGATGACGTTTAATCTGGATGGCGAGCCGTTGACCGGCAGCGAATTTGAAATTGAAGTGATGCCCGGCGCGCTGAGCTGCCGTCTGCCGCCGCAGTGCCCACTGCTGGCGTGATGTTTGTCAGTTGAGAGGCAGGTGATAAGCTGTCTGGGTTGCAGGCGGTAACACAGTCTGGGTTGCAGGCGGTAAGACAGTCTGGGGTGCAGGCGGTAACGCAGTCTGAGTTGCAGGCGGTAACGCAGTCTGGGGTGCAGGCGGTAACGCAGTCTGAGTTGCAGGCGGTAACGCAGTCTGGGTGCCGTTCTGGGCCTGGCGGTCCTCGCGCCGCTGACGCGGTACCTTCACTTCACTCGTCAGCCTGACGGACCGGCGCAGACGGAACATCCCTGTTCCGGCTGCGCCTTTCGCCAGCATCCATGCTGGCTCTCCTGGCTTCCTCATTCCGTTCAGCGCTGCGAAATGCCTGCCCCAGAACGGCCCCCAGCCTGCTCTGAAGCTTAAGTGCGTATTGTGAAAAAGGGCACGATAGTGGAGGCCAGGGCGCCTCTGCGGCTGCAAGCGCTATCCGCAGCGCTGAGGCTTTTACGTTGAGCCAGGAGTCAGCCGCATGGATGCGGCTGGCAGTTCGGGTTGGCCAGGACGGCCTTACCCGAACGGTCCGTCGGCACGACGTGGAAGCCGAGGGCACCGCGTCAGCGGCGCGAGGACGGCCCTTGCAGCCGCAGAGGTGCCAGGGCCAGCACATCAGCACATCAGCACATCAGCACATCAGCACATCAGCACATCAGCACATCAGCACATCAGCACATCAGTACATCAGTATTTTCGCCAAACAAAATGCCGCCACTTTTGACAGTGGCAGCATTTGCGAATAAAGCCTTAATTGACCAGCACTCTCCCTGGTCTGCTGATTAGCTCATGTGCGGTTTAGGGCATGAGCCTAACTAATGGCCGTTACACCTTCATCCAGCGACGCTCGACGGCGGACACCGCGACCGCTTCCAGTACTTTCTGTACCTGCAAGCCTTCGGCAAAATCAGGCCACATGCGATCGCCTGCCGCGATACCGTTGATTAAATCGCGGATCTCGACGGTTTTCTGATCGTTAAAACCAATACCATGACCGGCTGATACGCAGAAGTTGGCGTAATCGGGATGGGCCGGGCCGGTCAGAATGGTTTTGAAGCCCTGACGTCCAGCGGGTTCATCATGGATATACAGCTCAAGCTCGGCCATACGCTCCTGGGTGTAGCGCAGGGTGCCTTTGGTGCCAGTGACCACATAGGTCAGGCCCATTTTGCTGCCGCAGGCGATGCGTGAAGTTTCAAACACACCGTGCGCACCGTTTTTAAAGCGCAGCAGCGCGCTGGCCTGATCTTCGTTCTCAACCGGCAACAAACGTGAATGATCTTTCGGATCGGGACGCTGTTTAATCACCGTCATCATATCGCCGCTGACTTCTTCGATATCCCCGACCAGATAGTGCGCCATATTGACGATATGCGCCGCCAGATCGCCCAGCGCACCTAAACCGGCCAGCGCTTTCTGGCAGTGCCAGTCGAGCGGTGTTTCCGGACGCGCCAGATAATCTTCATTATGCGTACCGTAGAAATGAATCACGTCACCAATCTCACCGCGCGCAATGATTTCACGCGCCAGCTGGCTGGTGGGGTTTTTCATATAGTTGAAGCCCACCAGCGTTTTGACGCCTGCCTGCTGCGCGGCCTGCACCATCTCTTCTGCATCGGCCACGGACAGAGAGAGCGGTTTCTCCGAGTAAACGTGTTTGCCGTTACGAATCGCTTCCAGCGCCATCTCTTTATGCAGGAAGTTCGGCGCGCAGATATCGACCACATCAATGTTGGGATCGCGTACCAGCTCATGCCAGTCGCCGGTTGAACGGGCAAAGCCAAAGGTTGCCGCCTGTTTCGCGGCCAGTTCCGGGTTCACCTCTGCCAGCATTTCCCGCACGATTTCACCTTTCAGTGCGAAAACAGTGGGGGCCTGCGCGTAAGCAATGGCGTGACAACGACCAATGTAACCACTGCCGATCATACCGATTCTGACTTTGTTCATGCTGCACCTGGAGTTGTGGGTGGGAATTGATCTGGAATATATGTTTCGCTTTTGGCTCCGACAACGACGAAATGAAATATCTGTGATCATACATGCGAGGTATTCGACAGAATCGACAAATCAGAATGTAATTTTGCATAGCATTAGTGACTTACATCACAAACAGGCCCGATATCGAGGGTAATTCGCCGCGTGAGAGGGAAGAGAAGCACAAAATTGACGCTTTATTCAGCAGTCAGTAAAAAATGTGGAAAAGGCCTTTGACAACCCAGAGCCTGCTCGTTATTATGCGCCCCGTTCCAAACGATTCCTCTGTAGTTCAGTCGGTAGAACGGCGGACTGTTAATCCGTATGTCACTGGTTCGAGTCCAGTCAGAGGAGCCAATTTCCAGTTCTCATGCATCCTTGCGAATTTCTGCATTATTTTGATTCAACGGGTGAGCGTGAAAACTCTTCCCGATGTACTTTTATTTTACCCTCCGCATCGGGGAAAATTGGTGGTCAAATCTGGTGTCAGATAGACATAGACAAAGACCCATCACATGCGAATATTGATCGATTAGGTAATAAACTTGCTCACCGCATCTACTGCAAGCTGAAACCGAATTCCCTTTGCAAGTGTAAGCAATTTTGTCGATGCTTTGCCCTGCACCGCTAGCCACACGTTATGCGCCAAATCAGAAGTGATCTATGGCGTACCATTCTATACCTTTAATATCTTGGACGATTTTAACTGGGAAGCACTGGCGATAAAAATCTGTTTGAAGATCCCGGCTTAGAGTATGGTGCAAGTCCTGGACATAATAGTGTTGAATTGTGGATATCTGCTAAAATGCAGAGGGATAAAAGGCCAAAACTGTTGCTCTTGGCCATAGCTTAGCATGCAGAATACAATTTGAGACTTGTAAAGGCATTTACGAATTACGCACAATATAAAGCGCAACTGCGCCGTAACTAATACCGATAATGGCAAGTGATTAAGACAGCCTCTCAAGAATTTCCACATCTTTCTTGCTAAATGTCATGCTGTCATCAAATTTAATAAACCAATCATTACCTTCTATTTTAATCTGAGGGTTAGCATCACCCGAAACTTTAAGAAACCCTTCGTTTACAAAGCTCCTCATGTTAGAACTCGCATTCCACAGACCTAAATCACTATTTAGATTAGCTATGGTATCTTCCTTTTTATCATCCTTTACATGGGGGCCTAAATCATTCCTTAGCTTTGAAAGCATCTTTAAATAAGATTTATTTAATTCAATTTTGGCTTTGGCAAGAGACTTAAATGAGTTCATCAGATCTTTATTATTTTTAAGTTGATCGTCTTTATTTCTAGATCTCAAGATTAATAATAAAGATACAAATATTGAAGTTGAACCGGCAGAGTACAGCGCCACCCTAACACTTACTTCTCTCATTATTGCGGCAATTGTGCTGCCTGAAGTCAAAAAGGTCCCAATTGGGGCTAAAATCTCCCAGAGATAGTCTCTTGATGACTTGTTATACACATCTCTAACCTTTAATGGATTCCACCACTCGGAATTGCCAGATTTATATTTATTATAAAAACCTTTATTGTCTGGCGTCGACAGGACTAAATTAGCTCTGTTTGCTAATAACCCCATTTCAAGATCATCACCTCTTACAGAAGCACGACCACTGCTGTTTGCAAGAAGTGATGTATAGGTTTTCATAGCCTGTTCAACATCATCATTCGCAAAACTATATAAATCATCGTCATGAGTATTATTGATAATATCAACCAATAATTCCATCTCTGAACTATTGAATGAACCGCCATTATTGATAGCATTGGTTATAGAGGATGCTATTCCAGCCATTTTGAAGCCCCCAGTAATTAAATTTCTTTATTCTGTTTAATATCCCATCCCGCTTGCGTTTCTGCACCTTTCGTACCCTGTTCTGTCTGTTCCCAGTAATGAACATTGGCTTTTGCCGACTGGAAATAATAACTGACCATGATTTTATCGGTACTTCCAACGCCAGTGAATTTACAGCCAGTGACCAGGACATCTTCGAGTACTATGCGGGCATATTCAACTTTTTGGCCTCCGGCTTTACATACTGACAGTTCTACGCTGTTAACGTGCTTACCAGATGCGCAAAACTTCATAATGGCCGGTGTACTTTTATCAATAAAAGCCTGCACAGCAAAGTCGCTGAACTGAACTTTGCCTGCGCCCCCGCCACCACCTACTGACATATTACCTGGTTGGTTGGCTCCCCAGTTAAAGGACTGAATATCTATCCAGTTTTTATGATTTGAGTCGTTAGATTCACCATTGACTCCCTCTACTTTCAGATACATATCTACGGCCATATTAGGCTCCTTTGCTTATATAGAATGATTAACGGTATTAATTAATAATCTTAATCAATCTTTATTTCAACTATTTGGACCAATACTAACTCATTCTAGGACATTTCTTAAAAGGAGCTTTCATGCTCAGGACCATTACAACTAATCAGTTTGTTAACATTTTAAAGATCTAGAATTAATTTGAGGCGGACAGAAGGTAACGGTGAAAGTTGAACAGGGCTAACTCACTCTGATTTATTACCGCTAAATATAATAAGCCGAGGGATCGTAGAGTTCGCATACGTCTTTTTGTTAAAAATGGATGGGCTCATCATCCAATATTCTATCCGCTATTTCTATAACGCTTAGGCCTTCCTGGAAGAAATAATTGCAAGCCGCGTGCTGATCTGAACAGATTTTAACGCGGCAATAAAGGGTGGACAACCCTGATCACTGCTCTCCATAGTAACTAAGCGAGGAAATTATCGTGACTGGAACGCGGCACTACCGCAGATAAAGCTGCAAATCGGGAACGGCAGTATGTTCTGGGATACCGCTCGCACCGGGGAGACCGGAGCACGCCGCAGGCGAACATTGCCGGGAAGTGACTGACTCAGACGGTGTTTGAGGTGAGTATGGGTATGCGCATTCGCGTGCAGGTAATGGGCGGCTATCCGAAGATTTCAGCCTGGCCCGTGTGAATGAGGTAGTGGCCCGCTATATGCAGCAGAAGCGGGACGCCAGACAGACCCGGCAGCAGATCGAGACGTTGCTGGCTCAGATCAGTGGCTTTTTTATTATAACTGGATGGGCTTATAATCCAGTATTCTATCCGCTATTTCTTCAGCGCTTAGGTCTTCCTGGAAGATATAATTAGCTGCCTGGGGATCTGCAACACTATTGCACAGAACATCAATATCATTATCCACTTCTTCTTCAGTACCTTCACTGCGTTGTATTTTTTCAATTAGCTCAATAAGTTCTTTTTTCAGCATATATAACCTCAAAAATGGTAAGCGCGATCTAGTACATTCAAATGATATCTTGGCGTAGTAATAATAATATTATCAACATTATAGAAACCTCCACCATGTTGGATGGGGGTTCAATGATAAAGTAAATAAAATTTACTCTTTCCATTCCATTGGGACTTATGAGCGATTGGCACTTTACCACTTTTATTCGGCTCAAATTGGAAGGGCTCAATCTCTGAAATAAATATAAATTAGTTCCTAATCCACTCCACACATGCCCCTGGAAATCATTCAATAATTTGAACTGTAGATCACATAATTTATCAGTTACAGAGGATGGTAAAAGACCAATATTACCTTGATTTCTTCTGAGCAAATTCCATAAAATATGAGTACGTTAGCTTAAAGCAACAAACGGTAAGTATCCATTCAAGCCCAGTGGTTTCACGCATATGCATTCAAATTCAAACTATCCCTGAAACCTATCTGATCTGCAAGGTTGAATGGACATTAATAATTAATTTCCTTGAAGGCGTTACTGATAAATGATAGTGGGTAATATCGTATTTTGCGATTAGTTAAGATCAGACGTAGGAAAATGAATCCAAGGATCTCAAAAAAATGATACTTCAACATGAACAACCAGGTGAAATATTTGTTCAATTCACCTGGCATTAATTCGTTCATTGTAAATATAAAATATTGGATTCAAGTAATGGATTCACAGTCTCGCCTTCGCTTTCTAATCTCTGGAGATGGAATGTCGGAATCGGATAATTACTATCACTCTGAGAAAAGGCGCTTTTGATGTATAAGGTCAAACTTACAAAATCCCCTTCACCATCTAATGAGATTACTGGCCATTTTTTTTTCTTACATTCATGCCAGTTCTTAAGTTCATTACCTGGGATAACGCTGTAATAACCCGATGTATTTTGAAGCTTATAAATACCTGAATAAATTGTCTGCTCGCCAATAAGGGGGGAGACTTTATCATAGTTTACTGAATTCACATAATACACCCAAGGAGTGTGCCCCCAACTTAGTATCATTAGTCCTTTATCGAAAAGCTCATTAGCAATTTCTGTCGTTGTAAACTCTTCTATAAGATCATTCGATTCTGCATTCATAGATATATACTTATCAAACTTACTAATATCTACCACAGCAAAACCTAACGTACCGTACCCATCAAAAACCTGACTAGGCGGGCATGGTAATATCTCGCTTCCGTTGTTTTTCGCAGAAACTATAAAAATATTTAACACCTCAGACATCCGTACATATCTTTCTTTTGATTCTGGCACACCACCTTTAGCAATGAACGGTATGTCAATTGAACTAACAACATACAAATATCGTTTTTCATGCGAATTTATTTTAAAAGAATCGTTATAGAAATCATTAATATATGCATCATTAGTTTGAATTCTAAAAATAAAATCACTATTAATTTCATGTTCAAGTTGTATTCTATAATTATCTTTAATGGATACAATGCTTTGATTTAATAAATCAACCTCCTCAATACTAAAAACAACCTTACCGATAAAATTTTCAGGTATGAATTGAGTCAGTTCAATAGAGTCTTCACGGTTAAATTGATTTATTAATTCTGCATTTTTTATCGAGCCAGCGCTATCTACAGCGTATACCTTGTGCATTTTAAAGCCCCCTTAACACTTGACTTCTTTAGCCCAATTTTGGGTAACTATCCAGGCTTCAGCAGCTGTTACATTTTTTGCTAAAAGCTGTCCTTTTCTACCTGCTGATGTAATCAAGTGTACATCTCCACGAATATTTTTTAACTCTGGATTATTATAATGAGTCTCCAGAGAAGTTAGCCATTCTTCTTTAGTCATCCCAGACTTTATCACCGCTGAAGGTTTAACTAATGGTTTAGTGCTTGTACCGATACCATTATATCCATGCATCGCACTATGCTCAATATTCGACCACTGTGAACTATCCCAATACATCGCAGGAACATTGGTCTGCGAGTTAAATGGCGTAATTTCTAAATGAGTCGCTACTTCATGAGGAACCATATGATGCCCTTGATTAACAGGGTTTTGTAATGGCATTAATCCTAAAGGATCAATAATTGTGATAGGATCAGTTACGTACAAATACAAATTCAACCCACCCATCAACCCTATCGGGTCCAGTTGCGTATAACGCCCACCGCACGGGTCATAGTATCGGAAAGTGTTATAGTGTAGACCCGTTTCCCGGTCAAGGTACTGTCCCTG
>NZ_JZRH01000100.1:0-203 GCF_000963985.1 Pantoea sp. BL1
GCGGTGCACGGCCTGGCGCGCCGTTTCTTCTGCCATTTTCTGCATCGCTGGTCGATCATCATTACCGACAGCGCGCAGACCAATGCGGCAAAAGTGATGTGGGAGGGAATGGTGGCCTGGGCACTGCGCGACCCGGAGCACTACGTGTACGTGTGGGACGGCACAGGCGAGTCTGGCTGCCTCCACCCGGTGCGCAGCTGGCT
>NZ_JZRH01000101.1:0-203 GCF_000963985.1 Pantoea sp. BL1
AGCCAGCTGCGCACCGGGTGCAGGCAGCCAGACTCGCCTGTGCCGTCCCACACGTATACATAGTGCTCCGGGTCGCGCAGCGCCCAGGCAACCATCCCCTCCCACATCACTTTTGCCGCGTTGGTCTGCGCGCTGTCGGTAATGATGATCGACCAGCGATGCAGAAAATGGCAGAAAAAACGCCGCGCCAGGCCGTGCACCGC
>NZ_JZRH01000102.1:0-347 GCF_000963985.1 Pantoea sp. BL1
GCCCGCAGGACGCGGCTACCGGGGAGGTGGCCGTTTTTTATTTCAGGCACTGAGCCTGGCCACTTTTGCCCGCAGGGCCTGACGGATAACATCATGCAGCTTAACGAACATCACACCACCGCCGAAGCCGATATCATCCAGCACTTCCGCAGCGGCGGCGACGCGCTGGCCGCCGAGACCGCTGTGCTGGACGCCGTCATCCGCGACATCGTTATTCACGGCAAAAAGGTCACCAGCAAAGCAATCATTCTTTATCTGATCGCCGAGCTCGAGAGCACATCAGACGTGGTCCAGCTGGACGTGCTGCGCAGCGCGCTGGAAATCGTAGTGGGCAAAACGCCCGACGA
>NZ_JZRH01000103.1:0-588 GCF_000963985.1 Pantoea sp. BL1
TCTGGCGAATGATCTGATCGGCACCGTCCCACTGATAGCGCCGTTCAGATACCAGACGCTGCCGCAGGTTATCCACGCTGCAGCGCCGGGTGATGCGCCCGGCAATGTCGTACTGCGTCTCCAGCTCCAGCTCGCCCTGCGTGCGGTGAGTTTCGCGATGCAGACGGTCACGCCGGTAGCCCGCCAGCGCATGCGTACGCCCGCCGAGCGTCAGCTGCATCTCCAGCAGATGGCCGGTTCCGTAGCGCAGGAACTGCATTTCCCGTCCGTCAGGGTAGACGGAGGCACTCAGGTTGCCCAGCGCATCATACTGATGGTGATAAGTGCCCGAGTGGTTCTGCTCGCTGACCAGCCTGCCCAGCTCATCACGCTGAAAAACGATCACTTCCGCATCCGCCGGTTCACACTCGCTGATCATGGCCTGCCGCCATGCAGCGTAGGGGAAGCGGTGGATCTCCGTGCTCATGGCGTGGTAGCGATACTCGGTGCGGTGCTGTGCCGTTTCGCGCACCGTCATCCTGCCCAGCACGTCGTAGTCGTAATTCACCACCTGTGGTGCCAGCGGGCTGTCCTGCACCGGGTGACGGA
>NZ_JZRH01000104.1:0-413 GCF_000963985.1 Pantoea sp. BL1
AGTGTTGTCACCGATAATTTTCACGCCAATTCCATTTAAGCAGTAAGGTTAATCGGCACATATAGTACTATTGAATAGTTTCATTGATGAATTAATTTATTTAAAAATGGATCTAAAATCACGATTTGACGATGAGTCTTTGTAACTTAATTACTCCGATCAGGATGGCAATTTATATATCGCCCTATGATGATTTTTAGGGGAGCAATCAGGGAAATATCTCGGCTTTTAAGGGCTATATCCAGAGCTTCGCCAGGAATAGTTACCGTAGAGATGCGTAAGCAGAATGAGTAGGCGATAAGGCCGATACCGCCGGGGTGCAGAAAGCGAAGTTAACCATGAGAGCTACTGGTAATAGCTCGTGAATGTTTTGCAAAAAAAGGCGGGCTTTGCAGCCTAATGCCAGTCAGTTA
>NZ_JZRH01000105.1:0-400 GCF_000963985.1 Pantoea sp. BL1
AAAATATTATTACTCACCGGCTGGCTGTTCGGATTGCGCCGCAGACCCAGCGGACGCTTTTCCATTTCGTCGGCCAGCGGCTGGGCGCCGGTCTTCACATCAACCGCTATCCAGTACAGGTTGTCGAAGCGTACCACTCCCTGACCGTCGGTAACGCCCGCCGGAGGGTTAGGTGGCGGCGTTGGGTTATAGCTATATCCGCCGTATTTTTTCCACATAGCCACCTCTTCAGCGGAGGCAAGCGGATGGTATTCCAGCCGCACGTTCAGTCCGGTGACCGGGCTGTTATTTTCATCCACGAACTGAAGTTCAAGCCAGTATTTATGCTGTTCGCCGCGACAGTAGACGACTTTGCTTGTGCCCCTGACACTTGTGATCAGAGTGTTGTCACCGATAATTT
>NZ_JZRH01000106.1:0-400 GCF_000963985.1 Pantoea sp. BL1
TCAGGACCGCCCGGAATGGCCGTCCTGCCATCCTGCCCGGAAGGCACGAACCGGAAGATGCGGGTATGAATAATAAAGATTTAACTCGTCTGGCCGACGTTGTGCTGGGCGAGGCGGTGGTCGCGCTGCTGAGCAGCGAAGACCACATCAGCGCAGACGGCGTGGCACGGCAGCTTCGCGCTATGAACGGCGGCGAGACGAACCCGGAAAGGCGTGCAGCCATTGCCCTGGCGCTGGGCGAGGTGCAGAGCGAGTTTAACCAGTCACGAGAGAGCCGCGACGCTGACGTGCTGGCATTCGGTGCCCTGACCGGCCCTGATGGCGGTAACAATAAGTAAACTGAAGACCGAATCTCCGACCAGTGCGGAGAGTGGCAGGACGCCCGCAGGACGCGGCTACC
>NZ_JZRH01000107.1:0-1656 GCF_000963985.1 Pantoea sp. BL1
CTGTTTGAACGCTGAGTTACCCCGGTGCAAGAGGATAATGCCCGCAGCATGCATTTAGGACTACCCGGAATGGCTGTCCTGCCACCCTGCCCGGAGGGCATGAACCGGAAGATGCGGGTATGAAGAATACAGATTTAATGCGCCTCGCTGATGTAGTGCTGGGCGAGGCCGTAGTCGTACTACTAAGTAACGAAGACGTCATCAGCGCAGAAAGTGTTGCACGACAACTCCGTGCCATGGAAAGCGGCGAAACCACTGCTGTAAGGCGTGAAGCAATAGCCATGGCGCTGGGCGAGGTGCAGACGGAATTTATTCAGTCCCGTGAAAGCCGCGACGCCGCCGTGCTGGCATTTGGCGCCCTGAACGGCACGGGCGGCAGCAGTAAGAATTAATAGTAGCGGATTAATTGAAGGACGACTTTCCGTATTAACCGTAAAGAGGCAGGACGCCCGCAGGATGCGGCCCCCCAGGGGGGGTGGCCGTTTTATTTCAGGCATTGAGCCTGGCCACTTCTGCCCGCAGGGCCTGACGGATAAAATCATGCAGCTAAACGAACAACACACCTCTACAGAAGCAAGCATCATTCAGCACTTCCGCAGCGGCGGCGACGCACTGGCCGCAGAGACTGCCGTGCTGGATGCTGTCATCCGCGACATCGTCATTCACGGTAAAAAGGTGACCAGCAAAGCAATCATTCTTTACCTTATCGCCGAGCTTGAGAGCACTTCAGACGTAGTTGAGCTCGACACACTGCGCAGCGCGCTGGAGATCGTAGTGGGCAAAACGCCAGACGACGAAGGCTTCTGAGGCTACTTATGCTTCTTGACGTGCGCGGCGGCCATCGCAGCCGGGGAGTCAAATCCCCCCTGCGAAGCCCATACAGAGCAGCTGACGGCGGCAACAAGGCTTATAGCAATCCAGACTTTCACAGACATCTCCCGAGTTAAAAGTTTCACACTTCTTAGTGTGTGCACGCCACCATTAGTGCGCCAGGGTGTATGTCAGAACAGGAGGAATCTGAAGGTCAGTGCATCTGCTTAGCCAACAGCCTGATGGCTTTGTCGCAGCTTTCGCATATTACGCCTGCACCAGCCACTTCGCCCATGCTGTGCAGTGCGCTGGTGATTTCGTGAAGGGTGAGATACTGGTCCGGCTTAAGAAGGCGCGCCACGACCGTTCCGATAACGGCGTAGATATCTTCGGCGGTGGTGTCATCATTCATATGACCTCCGTCCGTAGGGTGGATAAGTGTACAGTATAGCAGAAATACACCGTGCCAGATACCGCAGCTCTTAGGAAGTCAGTGCAGCTTATGCTCTGTTGGCCCGGCAGCCCTTCCCACTCCGTACTTTTCACCGTCGCGAAGACGCATTTCCCGCCGTACTTCTTCGATAGCACGCAAACCCGCGCGAATCCGATCTTCATCCGTTTCATGTTCAATGGCCGACCGCAGGCGATCCGTGAGTGCCGCCCAGCTTATGGCCACTTCTTCATCCAGCAGGGCCGTGACGGCCTCGCCAAGCATAATGTCGGCCATTTTATCTTCAAAATCATTTTTCATGGGGTTATCCGGCAGCAGGTTTGGGCGCAGAGCTTATCACAGCGCAGCTGGCCCGAACATTCACAAGGGGGCGAGCCCTGCAAAACTTTTACGCC
>NZ_JZRH01000108.1:0-559 GCF_000963985.1 Pantoea sp. BL1
TGTGGAATAATCTGCTGAAGCGTCTCGAGGGTATCCGCTGGGAATACGACGGTTTTGGTCGTATGACGGAACGGCACGACACCCGGCGCGGTATTGTGCAGCGCTTTCATTACGACGATGAACACCGCATACGTGAGGTGCTTATAGAGGGTGATGCCGACTACACCCGCGCGCAGTATCAGTACGATGCACTGGGCCGCCGTATCGGCAAACAGGTCTGGCGACGTCATGCTGTGAAGCCGGAATGCACGCATTTTGCGTGGAGCGGTATGCAGATGGTGAGTGAGCACAGCGACAGCAAACCCGAGGCCGCAGTGCAGTATGTCTATGCAGAAAACAGCTACGAACCGATAGCGCGCGTCGACAGTTATCAGCAGCACGCTGAGGTTTACTGGTATCACACCGAGATCAACGGCCTGCCGGATCGGGTGACGGATAGCCGTGGCGACACCGTCTGGCAGGGGGCATTTGCCGCCTGGGGACGCACGACGCGGGAAAGCACCGGTATCGACTGGGATGTGCCACAGAACCTGCGCTTTCAGGGACAGTACCTTGACCG
>NZ_JZRH01000109.1:0-202 GCF_000963985.1 Pantoea sp. BL1
ACGTTGATGACAGCCTCACGTCACACTGTAGACACAGTTAAAGAAAGTGCCCGGAGGATGTTCTGAAAACCCCTTTTCCGTAATAATTTATTTCATCAAATGTGATTACAGGGTTTCGCGCGCGGCGAAGATTCTAGTTGCAGGCAAGCCCTGATATTCATTCCGCATCACACTGTGCCCGTTACCGGTCCGGTTTGAGAAA
>NZ_JZRH01000011.1:0-157596 GCF_000963985.1 Pantoea sp. BL1
TTTGGGCTTTGGGCTTTGGGTCATTTTCCACATAATCAAACTCCCTCGGCACGCGATGAATCACATATTTTTCCGCTATTAAATTCCAAGGACGCACGATGAATCGTGCCGCCCTATCCTTTATCCGCATCTGACCTCTTTGCCACCGTACGCGACAACGTAAACGGTTGCGGGGTTCCGTTCGCCACACAGCATTTATGTGATCATAGTCACATATTCAGTGAATCAAAATGCAACACATTTTGACAAACGTGATCGAAATCTATTTCCTATCGCTCTGTTACAGGCAAATTACGCACATTTGAAAATTCGGCGATTCAGACCGGATAAAACAACACACGGCCCATCCCCTGGGATCGATTTCACTCGATTGCGGCGCAACCGCAGCAATCACTAGCATGTGGTTAATAAAATAATGAAATTTAAAGCATTGATAGCAGGGGCCTTACTGGCCAGCAGCTGGACCGGCGCGGCACAAGCGGCAGACAGCGATCCGCAGTATCTTTCAGACTGGTGGCACCAGAGCGTTAACGTGGTGGGCAGCACCCATACCCGCTTCGGACCGCAGTTCAACAATGACGTGTATCTCGAATACGAAGCCTTTGCTAAAAAAGACTGGTTCGATTTCTACGGCTATGCGGATTTGACCAACTTCTTTGGCGTGGGTAACAGCAACGCTAACGGCATTTTCGACCACGGTTCGCCGCTGTTCATGGAAATTGAGCCACGTTTCTCAATTGATAAACTGACCGGCACCAGCCTGGCATTTGGTCCGTTTAAAGAGTGGTACTTCGCAAACAACTATATCTATGACATGGGTCGCAACGCTTCACAGCGTCAGAACACCTGGTACATGGGTCTGGGTACCGACATCGATACCCATAGCGATATCGGCCTGTCTCTGAACGTTTATGCTAAATACCAGTGGCAGAACTACGGTGCAGCGAACGAAAATAGCTGGGATGGATATCGCTTCAAAGTGAAATACTTTGTGCCGATTACCGATCTGTGGGGCGGCAAGCTGAGCTACATCGGCTTCACCAACTTCGACTGGGGTTCCGATCTGGGTGATGCTTCTGGCCGTACCAGCAACTCGATCGCATCCAGCCATATTCTTTCGCTGAACTACGATCACTGGCACGTTTCTACCGTGGCACGTTATTTCCACAATGGCGGCCAGTGGGCGGATGGACAGGAGCTGAACTTCGGCAACGGTCCGTTTGAAGTGAAATCGACGGGCTGGGGTTACTACCTGGTCGTGGGTTACAACTTCTAATACGCTGATACTATAGCGGCGCAATTTTCGCGTGTTCCTGAAGCCTTAATATCGCTTCAGAAGTGCATTAAATTGCGCCGCAACGTTGCTGACGGGCTGTAAAAAACCGGGCCGTCAAATTTGCGGTTTATAAGCATTCACCATCCAGGGCACCCCGAATTTATCGGTAAACATGCCAAAACCGTGCGCCCAAAACGTCGGTTCCCACTTTTTCGTCACTTCCCCACCCGCTGACAACGCGTCAAACCAGCGTTTACCCTGCGCTTCATCTGGCGTGGATAGGCTCACGGAAAATCCGGCGTAGTCAGTTTGCTGTGCACCATCGCTCATCATCAATTCACCCTGTCCGATACGCAAATGGGCATGCATGATTTGTTCTGGCGAGAAGGTCACGCCAGAGGGGCAGCCTTCATCCTCAACAGGGGTTTCATCCGGCATGTCACCGAATGTCATTTTGAACAGCAATTCGCCGTCAGTGGCCGCGAGATAGAAGGCAATCGCCTCTTCACAGCGGCCGTTGTAAAACACATAAGGTGTAATTTGCATGGTCAGTTCTCCACAATTGGAACGTCCAGTGCAAGTGTAGTGGGCAATAAGTAATCAGCTGCGAGCCAGGCCGCACTCTTACCTTTGTTGACAATAGCGCCGGAACAGCTGAGCCATGTATGCACTCATTGGCGTCAGCGCGGTGTCTTTTCGCTGGATCAAATAGAAAGTCGCTTTCGGCAGCGGATCGTCAAGATCGAGGGCAATGAGCTGGCCACCGTGCGTCGGATCTTCGATGACATCACGCGAGATAATGCTGACAAAGTCACTTTTCGCGACCAGGCTGGTGCAGGCCATAAAGGTTTCGCAGGTCACTACGATCTTTGGTGCCATACCGCGTTCGCCAAACAGATCGTGCAGCAAGCGGTAATAGCTGCCCTGCGGCGTCGGCATGGTCCAGTCGCAGTGCTGCAATTCCGCTAACGAGCGGGCATGCGCCATCGGGTGCCCTTTGCGCATCACCACCTGATAGTCGCGCTGCATCAGTCTTTCAAAGATCAGCTCCTGATCCAGGTGATGCTGATCGTAGGTATTAATGGTGAAATCCAGCGCGCCCTGCCGCAATTCATGCACCATCGACACCAGTTGCCCCTCAACAATGCGCACCTTCACCAGCGGATATTCACGATGAAACTGAGTGATCACCTGCGGCATGATGGTACGCGCAATGCTGCCGCCCACGCCGATATTCACTCTTCCACCCGCCAATCCCAATCGCTGCTGAATATCTTCCTGCGCCACACGTAGCTCTTCCAGCACCAGACTGGCGTGGCGGAAAAAGTTATCACCGATATCCGTCAGCGTGACGCCCTGCTGACGACGTTCGAACAAGCGCGCACCGAGTGCCAATTCCAGTTCCTGAATCGCTTTGGTCAGCGCAGGCTGTGAAAGTCCCGATAATCGGCTGGCAGCGCGAATACTGCCCTGGCGGGCCACATCGACAAAGGCGCGCAGCTGATGAAGTTTAAGGTTGGCAGGCATAATTTTTGTGATAACCGTTGTTTATCAGTGACAAGATATTCGCATCTTATGCGCACCAATACCATTGTGTAGATTCGGGATAATGCATAAAAAACCAACACAAAGGATATGCCGATGAAAACCCTCTCCGACCTCGTCAACGCGCGGATTCCACAGATGCAAAGCTGGCGTCGCGATCTGCACCATTTTGCCGAATCGGGCTGGCTGGAGTTCCGTACCGCAACGATAGTGGCAGAAGAGCTGCATCGTCTTGGTTATCAGCTTGAGCTGGGCCGTGAAGTGATCGATGCCGATGCGCGCATGGGACTGCCTTCTGATGAAGTGCTGGCGCAGCAGGAAGCTCGTGCACTGGAGCAAGGCGCCCTGCCACAGTGGATCTCACATTTCTCCGGCGGCTTCTGCGGCGTGGTCGCCACGCTGGAGACGGGTCGTCCCGGCCCGGTGATGGGTTTCCGTGTCGATATGGATGCGCTGGACCAGAACGAAAGCCGCGATGCTGACCACATCCCCACTCGCGAAGGTTTTGCCTCCTGTAATTCCGGCATGATGCACGCCTGCGGCCACGACGGTCATACCACTATCGGCCTGGCGCTGGCGGGCGTGTTGATGGAGATGAAAGATCAGCTCAGCGGCACGATTAAAATTATCTTTCAGCCAGCGGAAGAAGGTGTGCGCGGTGCAAAAGCCATGGTCGCTGCGGGCGTGGTGGATGATGTGGATCTGTTTACCGCTATCCATCTCGGCACAGGCGTGCCCGCAGGCGAAATCGTTTGCGGCAGCGATAGCTTCCTGGCCACCACCAAACTGGATGTCAATTTCACCGGCGTAGGTGCCCATGCGGGCGGTAAACCAGAAGAGGGTCGTAACGCCTTGCTGGCCGCCGCGCAAGCCACACTGGCGTTACACAACCTGCCACAACACAGCGGCGGTGTAGCACGCGTCAACGTGGGTGTGTTGCAGGCAGGATCCGGTCGCAACGTGGTACCCGATTATGCCCTGATGAAAGTGGAGACCCGTGGCGTCAGCAATCAGGTCAATGACGACATCTATCAGCAGGCCCTGCGCGTGATTTCCGGCGCGGCAGCGATGTATGGCGTTGAGTACGACATCAAACTGATGGGCGGCGCGCGCAGCTGCACCCCTAGTCAGCCGTGGGTCGACTTTATTCATCAGCAGGCCGATGCCATGGGGATTTTCAGCTCGGTAATTGACACCAAAAAGCAGGCCGCCGGTTCAGAAGATGCCACTTACATGCTGGAGCGCGTGCAGCAGCGCGGCGGCCAGTCATCGTATGTGATCTTCGGCTGCGACCTGGCAGCGGGCCACCACAACGCGAAGTTCGATTTTGACGAAGCGATCATGGCCACCGCAGTGCAAACGCTCGCCACCTTAGCGCTGAATCAGGCGCAGTTTGGAGGCCAGCGATGAGCCATCACGACTTTATCGATCGTTATATCAATGAAAACCAGCCACGCTTTACTGCCCTCAGCGATGCGATCTGGGATGTACCCGAAACGCTCTTCGAAGAGACGCAATCCGCGGCGATTCTGGCCAATGCGCTGGAGCAGGAAGGCTTTACCGTTGAACGTGGTGTGGGCAACATCGACACCGCCTTTATCGCCAGCATCGGCAGCGGTAAGCCGGTGATTGCCATCCTTGGTGAGTTTGATGCGTTGGCCGGTTTGAGCCAGCAATCGGGCTGTGCCACACCGCAACCGCTGGTGGAAAACGGCAATGGGCACGGCTGCGGCCATAATCTGCTGGGCACCGCCGGACTGGCCGCTGCCTTTGTCATCAAGGCATGGTGGGCAGAAAACGGCCAACGCGGCACACTGCGCTTTTACGGCTGTCCGGGCGAGGAAGGCGGTTCCGGCAAAACCTTTATGGTGCGCGAAGGCCTGTTTGATGATGTCGACGCGGCAGTGACCTGGCATCCCGAAGGTTTCAGCGGCATGTTCAATCTCAGCACTCTCGCCAATATCCAGGCCGCTTTTCACTTCAAAGGCGTAGCCGCGCACGCGGCTAACTCGCCGCATCTGGGACGCAGTGCGCTGGATGCCGTGACGCTGATGAACACCGGTGCCAACTTCCTGCGCGAGCACATTGTGCAGGAAGCGCGCGTGCACTACGCCGTGACCAATACCGGCGGCGTCTCACCCAATGTAGTGCAAGCCGATGCTGAAGTGCTGTATCTGATTCGCGCGCCAGAACTCGATCAGGCACAGGATATCTATCAGCGGGTAATCAACATCGCCAAAGGCGCGGCCCTGATGACCGACACCACCATGACGGTACGCTTCGACAAAGCCTGCTCCAACTATGTGCCGAATCGTGCGCTGGAAGCGGTGATGGAGCGCAACTTGCATCAGTTTGGCTTGCCCGAGTACAGCGCGGAGGAGCAGCAGTTCGCCGCCGAGATTCGTGCCACGCTAACAAAGGACGATCTGCGCAATGCGCGTTTGAACGCAGCGCGCACCGGCGGTGAAGCCGGTATCGCCTGGACCGAGGCGCTGGGCGACAAAATTTTGATGGACGAAGTGGCACCCTACGCCGTGACGCGTGAGTTGCTGTATGGCTCAACCGATGTCGGCGATGTGAGTTGGGTGACGCCAACCGCGCAGTGCTTTGCGCCCTGCTTCGCCTTTGGTACGCCGCTGCACACCTGGCAACTGGTGGCGCAGGGTCGCACCTCGCTTGGCCACAAAGGCATGTGCCTGGCTGCCAAAGTCATGGCCGCCACCGCGCTGACCTTGTTACAGGATGAAGAAGCACTGGCACGCTGCACAGAAGAGTTCCGTCGCGTACGCAGCGAACAGCCTTATAACTGCCCAATTCCGGCGGATGTGACGCCATCGAAGTTGTCATCCTGAAATAAACGTGGTGCTCAGATTCAGTGCGCAGAAATGCGCAAACTGCGGGGCTTGGGCGCAGTGATGGGTTGTACCGCAATTGTAGGTTTGCCGCATTTGCAGGATGTAGCGCAATTGTAGGTTTGCTGCAGTTATGGGGCATGCCGCAATTGGAGGTTTACCGCAGTTGTAGTGGGCGCATTTATGCGCCCAGAAATAGCCAAAACACTATAAAAAATACAGCCCCAACGCGGGCATGCAAATACAACAGACATGACGAGGAAATACCGATGGAAGTGACCACGGAGAACCGCAGCCCAGGGAAGCTGTTTAGCTGGATTGAGCGGGTCGGCAATAAAGTGCCCAACCCGTTCTTACTGTTTGTCTATTTGATCGTGGTATTGATGGTCGCCACCGCGATTATCAGCTATTTCGATCTGGCAGTGAAAAATCCCACCAATGGCGAATTGGTGCGGGTCAACAATCTGCTGAGCGTGGCAGGGATTCAATGGATTCTGCCTAACATCATCAAAAACTTCAGCGGCTTTACCCCACTGGGATCGATTCTGGCGCTGGTGATTGGTGCGGGCCTGGCGGAGAAAGTCGGCCTGCTGCAATCGCTGATGGTGAAGATGGCCTCACGCGTGAGCCGCCGCTACGCCAGCTATATGGTGCTGTTTATCGCCTTCTTCAGCCATATCTCATCCGATGCCGCGCTGGTGGTGATGCCACCGCTGGGCGCGCTGATCTTCCTCGCCGTGGGTCGTCATCCGGTGGCGGGTTTACTGGCGGCTATCGCGGGCGTGGCTTCCGGCTTTACCGCCAACCTGCTGATCGTTACCACCGACGTGCTGCTCTCCGGCATCAGTACCGAAGCGGCGAAAGCGGTGAGCGATACCGTGCACGTGAGCGTGATCGATAACTGGTTCTTTATGGCCAGCTCGGTGATTGTGCTGACGATTGCCGGTGCCATCCTTACTGATAAATTCGTCGAGCCACGCCTGCCTGCATGGAATGGCGGCAACAACGATCGCCTGCCGCCGCTGACCGCACTGGAGAACCGTGGCCTGAAAGCCGCAGGGATTGCCGCACTGGTATTTATCGCGCTGATGGCTCTGCTGGTGGTGCCGGAACATGCCCCGCTGCGTAACCCAAAAACTGGCGGTATCATCCCTTCGCCGTTTATTCAGGGCATTGTACCGATCATCATCCTGTTCTTCTTTGTGGTGGCGATTGCTTACGGCGCGGTGACAAAGCAGATTCGACGGGCTGATGACATCCCACAGCTGCTGGTGGATCCGATGAAGAGCATGGCAGGCTTTATTGTGATGGTGTTCCCGCTGTCACAGTTTGTCGCCTTCTTTAACTGGAGCAACATGGGCAAATTCATGGCGATCGGTCTGACCGATATGCTGGAAAGTGCCGGCATCAGTGGCGCGCCCGCGTTCCTCGGTTTGATGTTCCTGTCGGCATTTCTGTGCATGTTTATCGCCAGCGGCTCGGCCATCTGGTCGATTCTGGCGCCGGTATTCGTGCCGATGTTTATGCTGCTCGGCTTCCATCCGGCATTTGCCCAGATGATTTTCCGCATCGCGGATTCTGCCGTATTGCCACTGGCGCCAATGTCGCCGTTCCTGCCACTGTTCCTTGGATTCCTGCAGCGATACCAGAAAGATGCGCAACTTGGTACCTATTATGTGCTGATCTTCCCGTATCCTGTGGTGTTCTTTATCAGCTGGATCGTGCTGCTGCTGGCATGGTACGCACTGGGTTTACCGATTGGTCCAGGCGTCTACCCGAGCCTGCACTAAATGCATCGCCATGGACGGCGGTCACACTTCTGTGAACTGCAACGTAGATTGCGAAAATGTCACCGTTGCCCCTCTCGGCAACCCGCGATGAATTGATTATCCTGCTATTCCTTCGCTTGCTAACGGTTAATTATTTTTAAAACCCATAAAACCGGGCGAGTTCTGCAAACACCGAGGTTTATCCAATAATGACAACAATCACTTCGACAGGGATGGCGAACGATCACATCGCAGCGGATCGCCGCACCTTAGCCGGGCGCATCGATGCGCTGCCCTCATCCGCAGGCTTATGGCGTTTTATTACGCTGCTGGCACTGGGTGGTTTTTTTGAACTCTACGACCTGTTTGAAACCGGCTATATCAGCTCTGGCCTACTGGCTGCTGGCGTGTTTCATACCGGCTCGGAAGGGGTCTTCGGCATTGCTGATCAGGCTGCCTTTGCTTCTGCCACTTTCCTCGGCCTGTTCGTCGGTGCCAGCCTGTTAGCACCCTATGCCGACCGCTTTGGTCGTCGTCTGACCTTTATGTGCGCACTGGCATGGTACGGCGTGTTCTCGCTGTTGATGGCGTTCCAGCAGAGCGCTGAAATGATCATCCTGTTCCGCTTCCTGGTCGGTATTGGCCTCGGCGTTGAGCTGGTGACCATCGATACCTATCTGTCTGAATGGGTGCCTGCTCATCTCCGCAGCCGCGCTTTTGCCTACTCTTTCTTTATCCAGTTCCTGTCCGTACCCGCGGTGGCGCTGATGTCATGGTGGCTGGTGCCACAAACCATCCTGAGCCTTGAAGGCTGGCGCTGGGTGGTAATCGCTGGCGCCGTCTGTTCACTGGTAATCTGGCTGATTCGTAAAAACCTGCCGGAATCGGCACGCTGGCTGGCACAGCAGGGCCGTCATCAGGAAGCGCATAAGGTGCTGAGTGAAATGGAGAAACGCTGCGGTATTGCGCCGGGCGAAGATTTCTCTGACAGCGATGCCTCCGCAGCGTTGCCGAAAAAAGGTCGCTTCAGCGAGATTTGGTCACCGGCTTACCGCAAGCGTACGCTGATGCTGGTGGTGATGAACTTTTTCCAGGCGATTGGCTTCTTCGGCTTCGGTAACTGGCTGCCTGCGTTGCTGTCCGGTAAAGGTGCGACCGTGACGCACAGCTTGCTGTATGCCTTTTTCATTACTCTCGCCTATCCGCTGGGCTCGCTGATTTGCAGCCGCTACGCCGATAAACTTGAGAACAAATGGCAGATCGTTTTCTCCTCCCTGATGACGGTGGTGTTCGGTACGCTGTTTGCGCTGGCAACCAATCCGGTGCTGATGATCATCTGCGGCTTCCTGATCACCTACAGCAACGCGTGGCTGACCTTTAGCTATCACGCTTACCAGACCGAGATTTTCCCTACACATATTCGCGCTCGCGCGGTGGGTTTCTGCTACTCCTTCAGCCGCCTGTCGACGGTGTTCAGCAGTATTTTGATTGGCCTTATTTTGCAGTACGCCGGCAGTCAGGGCGTGATCGCCTTTATCGTGCTGAGCATGCTGATGGTCATGCTGTCAGTGGGGATTTACGGTCCTAAGACGCGTGGGCTGGATTTGGAGAATATTTGAGTAATCAATCGGCCGTGGGCGGGAATATGCCGCCCACTATTTCGCAAGTTTGTCTAACTGCGCGAAGGCGAGATCCCATGGCAAACGCCTGCCACTGTCCCGCATCTGACAATAAGCCCGGCGTGCGCCATCCACTGTAATAATCTGATGCTCAATCATTTCTTCCACAACCCAAAGCGTTCCACGAACCTCTATACCCTCTTCTTTGGCAACTCGATTAAGCGCTCTGTCACCGGTTAATAGCGGGCAGATTTCCTGTTTAGCCAGGGCTAGCGCAAAACAATCATTTCGGCTGGGCCCACGCACACGCCCAATGAGTTTTATGGCGTAAGTCATAGTGGCTGAGCTTAATTCTCCAATGACCAATCCTTTATCAAGCAAATTGGCATGGTGGGTTTCAAGCTCATCAAAATAGAGTAAATCTGGCACGGTAAACTGGTAGGGCAATTCGAAGAGCGCATCTAATAAATCGCCCTCTTCCATATCAATTAATATGTTGGCATCACTGACGAGAATGATCATCAGACCACCCCATCTGTCGCTCGCGGTGGAAGGTGACTAACGAGATGCCCATTAGCTCAGCCGCTTTACCTTCACTGATAATCCCTTCGCCTAACGCGCGATAAATTAACTGGGGAAAAAGCATAGTGCTCTCACGCGCAACCTGATCACCAGGCTCCTGTTTACGCCATTTTCGCGCAGAGAACATCATGATCAGATCTTTACGTTTGCCCTCTGTTATCACGGTCAGATCGCCAGCGCGGTAAACGCAGGCCAACATGCTCAGACCATAATCCATTTTTTGCAGGTAAAGTTCTTTCACCTCAAGACGAGCACGCCGGTGACCAAAGTGCTGAAACACGGCACTCGCAGGGAAAAGCAAAGCCCCCGCAAAGCGATGACAGGCTTTCTCCTCATCAAGATGAGATGCAAGGCGACCCTGTAAAATCAAATGCCCCAGTTCATGCGCCAGGGTAAACCGCTGGCGATCACCGGGCCATTTAGCAGAAATAACGATGACAGGTATGGCATCAATCATCGCCTGGCAGCCATCAAACTTGTCAGAGTGATCGATATCCGTGACGATAACCAGAATCCCATGGCTTTCCAGCACATCAATCAAGTGGGTAATGGGCTGTTGACCCAGTCCCCACTGCAGCCGAACGTGATCGGTAATCGTTTCAATCTGCTCATAGTTCTCAACTTGCCCAGCAGGCAGCTGAGGTTGAGCAAATATAGGAACAGGGAAGTTAGGCCACAGATTGGCAAGTTCAAGCCACCGTTCAGCCTGATCAATCACATCAGCATGGATCTGCGCCAACATTTTGGCCGATAGCGTCTGGCGTTTGCGGTACTCGATATTTTTCAGTGCAACCGTCGTCGGGCGGAAGAAATATTCGTTACGCACGCCTAACGCGCGCGACATTTTCACCAGCACCGCAGACCCCGGCATGCTTTCGTTATGCTCGTATTTCTTGATCATATTGGCGCTGACGCCGGCCTTTTCAGCCAGCTGCTTCATGGATAAGCCCGCAGCGGAGCGCGCGCGCAATAAACGTTCTCCAAACACACTGACCTCCGTTGGTTTATAAAAAAAGTAATTTTTACAATTTTATAAACCGGAATTATGTGCGCTTAACGATGGCCTTGCAATGAGAGGGATGAAAAATGAGACAAGGCTTGTAGGGATGTAATTTTTGAGGGGGGTGAAGAACACAATTATTGCAACGGTAAGTATGAATGCTTCATTTAGTCAGTGAGGTCGGTGAGTTAAAGAAAGCGATAGGAAGCTGGATAAACTATTACAACCACGAACGGATCAATGCGGGGTTAGGTAGACTGAGCCCGGTACAATACCGAACCCAGCACGAACACGCGATGTTATAACTGTCCAGGTTAAGGGTTCACTTCATAAATTGCGCCGCTATCAGTGCAGTCTGTAGCGGCGCGATTTATCGTGCTTTAAAACACAGTGTTGGCTTACTGCCCTTCCAGCACCTTAATATCCGCGCTGCCTTGCTTCGACTCGACCGTTTCATCCTTGCGCAGCTTCGCCACATCCTTCGCCGTTACCGTCGACTTCGCGCCATTACCCCAACTGCCGCGGATGAAGTTCACCACATCAGCGACCTGGTTGTCGTTCAGACGCCAGCCGAACGCCGGCATGGTGATGGCTGACGGTGCACCCTGCACGCCAGGCAAGGTGCCGCCCACCAGCACGATATGGATCAGCGAGGTGGGATCCTCGGCCATCACCACCGGATTGCCACGCAGCGCCGGGTAGAAGCGCTGATAGCCGCTGCCGTCGGTTTTATGACAGGCCGCACAGCTATCGACATACACTGATGCGCCTGGCTGGCTGTCATCGCCCTTCCACAATGCTTTGGCAACGGCATCGTCCTGCGTAAACACTGTCTGGCTGGCATCCTTCGCACCCAGCGATTTCAGATACTTAGCAATGGCGCTGATATCTTCGTCGTTCAAATACTGCAGGCTGTGCTGTACCACGTCGGTCATGCCACCAAACACAGCGGTGTGATCGTTGCGGCCATAGCGCAGGAACTGTTTCAGGTCATCTTCGCTCCAGCGGCCTAAACCATCACGGTTGTCACCACGCAGATTGCTGGCGGTCCAGCCGTCAATCGGTGCGCTGCTGCCTGACAGGTAATCATTGCCTTCACCATTGGTCAGCGCTTTTTCCTGCATGGTAATGCTGCGTGGCGTATGGCAGGCACCGCAGTGACCCAATCCTTCCACAAGATAACGACCACGCGCCAGCGCCGGATCTTCCTGCGCGGCTGGCTGGAACGCTTTCACGTCTGGCGCAAACATGCCGCGCCAGATGGAGAGCGGCCAGCGCATCGACAGCGGCCAGGGAATATCGCTGTCTTTATTAGCCTGCGACACCGGCTGTACGCCATGCATAAAGTAGGCATACAACGCCTGCATGTCGTCATCGCTGACCACCGCGTAAGACGGATAAGGCATCGCTGGATAGAGCGTGTCGCCATTTTTCGCCACGCCATGACGCACCGCTTTCTGGAAATCGTCGTAGCTGTAGTCACCAATACCGGTGGTTTTGTCCGGCGTGATGTTGGTGGAGTAAATGGTGCCAATGGGCGTCGCCATCGGTAAGCCACCGGCAAACGGCTTGCCGCCTGCAGTGCTGTGACAGGCCACGCAGTCACCCGCGCGCGCCAGATACTCACCGCGCTTTACCAGTGCGTCCGAACCTGCTTCGTCCGCCACTGCGGCGAACGTCATCGTGCCCAGAAACAGGGCCAAAATGCTTTTGATCATCGCCGTGTTCCTTATGCCTGAACCAGTGGGCCGGGGTTTTTCAGATACTGCTCGCGGATAGCTTTGGCTGACCAGTAGCTCAGCGCCGCCACCATGCCGGTTGGGTTGTAGCCAAGGCCCTGCGGGAACGCAGACGCACCAGGGACAAACACGTTCGGCACATCCCAGCTCTGCAGATAGCGGTTAACCGCACTGGTTTTCGGATCTTCACCCATGATCGCACCGCCGCTCATGTGCGTGGTCTGGTACACGGTGGTATCGAAGTGCGTGCCTGGTCCTTTGGCGCCGCCGATGATCATTTTTGGGTTCATCGCTTCGGTGATTTTGCGCATCTTGCCAACCATAAACTGCGCCATCTTGATGTCGTTATCCTGCCAGTCAAAAGTCATGCGCAGCAGCGGCTGACCATAGACATCTTTGTAGTTCGGGTCGAGATCGAGATAGTTAGCGCGATACGACTGGTGCGCACCGTGCGCATCCATCGAAATGTGATGGTTGTAAGTATCGGCGACAGCAGCTTTCCACTGGCTGCCCCAGTTTGGCGTGCCTTTCGGCGTTGGCAGACCGGAGATCGGCTTGGTACCCGCCTGATTCACCCAGAACGGTGAGCCGCCGACAAAGCCGTGTGGACCGTGGTCAAAGTTGTCCGCGTTGAAGTCATCCACCGCCACGCCCGCACCGCCTGCCCCGATAAACGGGTTGGTGGTGGTGTTCTTGTCAAACAGCGCTTTCAGGGTCGAGATGTTCTGATAGGCAAAGTTACGGCCTACTACACCTTCGTTGCTGATCGGGTTATACGGTTTGCCGATGCCTGACAGCAACATCAGATGCACGTTATGGAACTGGAACGCCGACAGAATCACCAAATCCGCAGGCTGCACCACTTCACGGCCCTGGCCATCCAGATAGGTCACACCAGTGGCACGCTTCTTGTCATCCGTCAGATTCACACGCAGCACGTAGGAGTTGTTACGCAGTTCGAACTTCGGCTCCTGACGCAGTGCAGGCAGGATATTTACGTTTGGCGACGCTTTGGAGTACATGTAGCAGGCATAACCGCTGCAGTAACCGCAGAAGTTACACGGCCCCATCTGTGCGCCGTAGGTGTTGGTGTACGGGCCTGAAGTGTTTGCCGACGGCATATCGTAAGGGTGATAACCCACTGATTCAGCGGCCTGTGCAAACAGCTGTGCAGAATAAGTGCGTTTCTGTGCAGGCAGTGGGAAAGCACTAGAACGATCCGGCGCGTAAGGGTTACCGCCTTTCTCTTTGCCCAGCAGCTGGCCTTTGATCGACCAGGCGCTGCCGGACGTCCCAAATACTTTTTCAGCCTGATCAAAGAACGGCTCCAGCTCATCATAGCTGACGCCAAAGTCCTGAATCGTCATGCCTTCCGGGATGAAGTTTTTACCGTAGCGTTGCTCGTAGTGGCTACGCAGGTTCAGCTCCACCGGATCGACACGGAAATGTACGCCGGACCAGTGCAGACCTGCACCGCCGGTACCGGTGCCCGGCAAAAATGCTGCCAGCTGGCGATAGGGCACCGCCGTTTGTGAAGCATCGTGACGGATAGTGACGGTGCTTTTTGACAGATCCTGGAACAGCTTTTTGCGGATGTTATACGTCAGTTCATCAATCGACTGCGGGTAAGAACCATCAGGATAGGTATCACGATGCGGACCGCGCTCCAGTGCGACCACCGTCAGACCGGCCTCGGTGAGTTCTTTCGCCATGATCGCGCCAGCCCAGCCGAAACCCACGACCACTGCATCTACTTTTTTCAATTCATTTGCCACGGTTACGCCCTCTCCCCGCGAATATCCACTGACGGGAACGGATAACGTTCACCGCGCTCTACCCAATCCATAAAGTCGGCGCGTGCGCCTGGGAAGCCAATCAGCTTCCAGCCCACCATGCCCTGGTTTCCACCATGGATTGGATCGCTGAAGTAACCCTCGCGGGTGTTCTGCAGCAGGAAGGAGAAGAAGGTCTTAGCTGCCAGCTGCGGAAATTCCGCCTGGCCGCTTTCAAACGCAGTGAGCAGTGCGTCTTGCTGTTCACCGGTTAACTCGGCAAACACTTTGCCATGCTGTTTTTTGCTCCAGCCATCCGCATCAGCGAGGCCGAGGCGATAAATTTGCTGCGGCACCAGCGGAGACTGATAGCCCAGCTCTTTGGGCAAGTCGGGATTGAACGGTCCCTGCATGTACCAGTTGCTGCCGGTGGCGTAAGGCGTGTTCATTTGACGATCGATAAACTCCGGCACGCCAGCTTCCAGTGCGCCAGGGCCGCGTTCGTCATTGGGGATCAGGCGCGCCACTGCCGCAGTGATAAAGGCGAACTCTTCCGCCGTAAACCAGGTGGGCTGATAAGCGCGTGCTTGTTGAGGTGCGACGGGTTGCTCTGCTGCTCCTGCGGCCATTGGTACCACCAACGCGCCCATCGCCGAACCGCCAACGGCCATGGCTGGCGCCAGGGTGATGGTTCTCAGCAGAAAATCCCTGCGACTGTGACCATTTTTTTGTTCTGACATGACATTGCCTCATTACCACATGAATGCGGTATGAAAGTTAACTCGTTGCGTTGTATTGTTTTTTTAGTTGTGGCTTAAGGGATACAGCGTCACTGTTACCGGTAACAGTGCGCATAGTGTAACACTACAAACAGTATTAATTTAGTTTCTAGAAACAAATGCGCACAAATTACTTAACAACTCGCTGCGCTGCTTTACATAACTGCGCCGATGCTGTCATCGTCAGATACAACCCACAACAGACAAAACACTGTCTGACGCGGTATAAAAGAGTACACACAACAGCGGAGTGCCTATGTTTAAGTCCTATTTTCCGCGGCCAGCGCTGTTTTTCAGCTCGGCCGCGATTTGGAGTTTGATTGCGATTTTCGCCTGGTTTGGTTTTGCCAATGATTTGCCTGCCCTGTGGCCTTCGCTGCATGCGGCGATGCAACAGCCGCTGCCCACCAATGCCAGCCGTTTTATTCACGCCAGCCAGTTATGGTTCTATGCCTATTACTGGATTGTTGCGGCGATTTTCGCCCTTGCCTGGAAGGTGATTGATAACCATCCGTGGCAGCGCTGGTCAGTGTGGGGCGCAGCTTTAATCATCTTTGTCACCTGGTTTGGTGTGCAGGTCGGCGTAGCGGTTAATGCCTGGTATGGTCCATTCTATGATTTGATTCAAAAGGCCTTAACCAAAGCTGGATCGGTGCAGATTGCTGAATTTTACCAGCAGGTTCTCGCCTTTTTAGGTATCGCATTGATTGCGGTAGTGATTGGCGTGATGAACTCATTCTTTATCAGCCACTGGGTGTTCCGCTGGCGCACCGCGATGAACAACTATTACATGCATAACTGGCAGCGCCTGCGCCATGTTGAAGGTGCCGCACAGCGTGTTCAGGAAGACACCATGCGCTTTGCCAGCACGCTGGAAGATTGGGGCGTGAGCTTTATTCAGGCGATTATGACGCTGGTGGCGTTCCTGCCGGTGCTGATCACCCTGTCACACCACGTCAAAGATATCCCGCTGCTAGGCAACATTCCGTATGCGCTGGTGATTGCGGCGGTGCTGTGGTCGGTGTTTGGTACCGGACTGCTGGCGATCGTCGGGATTAAATTACCGGGGCTGGAGTTCCGCAATCAGCGAGTTGAAGCTGCCTATCGTAAAGAGTTGGTGTATGGCGAAGACAACGCCGATCGCGCGTCACCGCCGACGGTGAATGAGCTGTTTAGCCGCGTGCGCTTTAACTATTTCCGTCTCTATTTCCACTATCTCTATTTCAACATCACCCGCATTCTCTATCTACAGGTCGATAACGTGTTCGGGCTGTTCCTGCTGTTCCCGTCGATTGTGGCCGGGACCATTACGCTCGGTTTGCTCAACCAGATAACCAATGTGTTTGATCAGGTACGATCGTCGTTCCAGTATCTGATCTCGTCGTGGTCAACGCTGGTAGAACTGATGTCGATCTACAAACGTCTGCGCAGCTTCGAGCAAATTCTGGCGGATATCCCGCATCAAGAGATGATGCGCGAGTCGGCTGAGTAAGGTTGCGTTTTAGCGGCGTAATTGATGAAGTGAACCCCGAAAGTTGGGCACCACTCCAACGAGTAAGGGAACGACAATGAACAGTCGTAAGCAGTAACATCGCTTCAGGTGCGCGCGATACATCGCGCCGCTACCATTATGCGTAGGGGAGCCTTTAGGCTCCCCCCCTAAAATCCATAAAGTTGCATGCTATTAGAACAGCAACAATCAACCAGCCAGCACCGCAAACACCTTCTCAACGGCGTAAGCACCCGGATCTTTCACCCCATCCAGACTCTGTTTGTTCAGATAAGCCGAACGTCCCGCTTTGGCACTCTGCATTTTTGCCGTGGCATCCGCGCCTTGCTGAGCGGCTTTCGCCGCAGCGGCCAGTGACTCACCCGCCACTAACGCCTCCAGCGCCGGTTGCAGCGCATCGACTAACGTACGATGTCCCGGTTGTGCGCCGCCGTAGTGTTTCATGCGCTCTAGCCCATGCATTAGCGCTTGCGGTAACGCGCTGCCTTCCTCCAGCTGTTGGCCCGCGCTGGTGAACAGAATCGACATCAGCACCCCGCTCGATCCGCCCATCACCGTGGCCAGTTGCTCTCCCACCAGCGCCACCAAAGTGGGTAACTCATCCAGCGGCAGCTGCTTTTCGCGCAGACCGCGCTGAATCTTCTTCGCACCTGCCGCAAAGGTTGAGCCGGTATCACCGTCGCCGACTTTGGCATCCAGCGCGTTGAGTTCGCTTTCCAGATCGATCAACGTCTGCGTCACGCGGTCCACCAACTCAGCTACCTGAGCATTCTCGGACGGATCGAAATCCAGCACGCTGCCAACCTTTTCAGCACTCTGTAAACTGATCGGGGCGAAGTCATAGACCGGCACCCAACCCAGCACTTGCACTGGCGCATTCAGTGCCTCCAGGAACGGTTCCTCCAGCGCCAGCAATGACAGTGAGAACCCTTTCATATCCAACGCGCTGACCAGGGTTGCCGGGCCGATCAGATGGGTAACCCGCGCCGCCAGTGGCGACTGCAACACTTCACGCGTTAACACCGCCAGCTCCAGTTGGGAGAAGCCACCCAGGTTATTGATCAACAGCAGCGCCTGTTTGCCGTCTGGCAAGGACTGCGCCAGTTTATCGGTCATAATACTGCTGATTTTTCGGCTGTTTTGGGTATCCAGCGTCACCACGCCCGGCTCGCCGTGGATGCCCATGCCCAGTTCGCTATGGCCTGCTTCCACGCGTTCATCACGCTTTTCGCCAGGAATATGGCAGGTCGCGAACGCCAGACCAATCGATGAGGTAGCATCAATCGCGCGTTGTGCCAGCGCTTTGACCTTATCCAGCGATTGCCCCTGCTCGGCGGCAAAACCGGCGATCTTATGCACCAGCACCGTCCCGGCAATGCCGCGTGGCTGTGGATTTTCCGGCAGCGCAATATCATCCTGCACCATCACCAACTCGACGTTGTAGCCGAGATTTTTCGCTTTCTCCGCCGCCAGGCCGAAGTTCAATCGATCGCCGGTGTAGTTCTTCACAATCAGCAGGCAACCGGCATCGCCGGTGACATTGATGATGGCATTGAGCACCGCATCGACGCTCGGTGAGGCAAAAATGTCTCCGCACACCGCCGCCGTGAGCATGCCTTTGCCGACAAAACCGGCATGCGCCGGTTCATGCCCCGATCCGCCGCCGGAGATCAGCGCCACTTTGCTCTTATCCCAATCCGTACGCACCACCACGCGGATCTCATCACCGAGATCGAGACGGCTCAGGTTATGCCATGGCGTGCTCAGCAAAACCCCTTCGATGGCTTCGTTCACCAGATCGTTTTTCTCATGCATAAAAAACTGGCTCATTGCTTCCTCTCCATTGGTGTTGTCGAGGTAAAGGTAGCGTATATCGCGGGGGGATCGGGAAAGGAAAGTGCGGAAATGCAAAGGGCGGCACGCGCCGCCCTTTAATTCGGAAAACTACGATCAGAGATCGATTTTCAAAACGCTATCCGGGTTTTTTGGTGGCTCTTTACGCGTGCCCGGCTGCTTGATGCTGACAAAAAGCGCTTTACCGTCTGCTGACAGCGCCAGGCTGTTCGGCAGGCCAGGTGCTTTCACCGTGCGTTTCACTTTATAGCTGCTCGCGTCGATGATACTGATCTCACCCGCTTTGCGATGCGTGACGTACAGTTCGTTGCGATCGGCATTGAACAGTACCGCCAGAGATTCTGGCACATCAATCTTGTGAATCACCTGCTGAGTGCGGGAATCCAGCACCAGCACCTGAGGCTGTTTAGAGTCGCTCAGGAAGATGCGATGGCCCTGGGTATCCAGCGCGATATTCAGGAAGAAGTGATCTTTATCACCTTCAATTTTCTGGCGTTTTTCAATCGCGTTGAGGCGCGTGTTGATGGTCACCAGTTCGCCATCGGCGTTGGTCACATACAATTTCTGCGCCGCAGAATCGATAGCCAAACCGGTGCCCATCTTACCGGTGTTTGGGACGGTGCTGACCAGCTTCAGGGTTTTACCATCCACTACCCACACCACGCTCTGCTCACCGAGACCAGTGACATACACGCGGTCAGTTGCCGCATCGGCGACCACTTCACGCGGCTGCAGTGGACGGACAGTTTCGCTGCGTTGACGCGCATCCAGCACCAGCGAGTTCAGCACTTTACCGCTGCTGGCATCCACCGAGGTCAGCGCCGCGTCTCGCGTGTTACCAAAGAACAGCGTGTTGGTTTTCTGGTTGATGGCAGCGCCAAAGGTGGGCAGATCGGTGCTGATGGTCTGCTTCACCGACAGATCCTGCGGGTCGAGACGGTAGACGGTGCCACCTTTGCCGCTGGCGTTTTGCGCCGTGGCGAGGAACAGCGCGTTATCGCTGTTGCTGAACGCCAGTTCGTAGGCCCCTTTGGAAATCACCTGGTTCAGCGGCTGAGACTCCGCAGCCAGCACAGCAGAGGAAGATAACAGCGCCGTTGCCAGCAGCAATGGACGCAGCGCCCATGTTGTTTTAATCGCTTTCATAACTTCTCCATAGCAAATCCACCGCCTCATGGCAGTGAAGTGAAAGCTCGACAGTGCAACCAATTTCAAAAAGACAGCCCGAGGCGAGCTGACGAAGGATGATTTTTTTTGAGAATAGTAATCATTTAGAGAGGAAAGCGACAGGTTTTTATCAGGTTACCAACGCCGCCAGGGCGCCCTAAGGCACCCTGTCAGCACAGAACGTTAACGCAGACTTATTTGGTCAGTTCGGCAGTCATGTGCACGCCGTTATTGAAGTTGGCTTCAGTCACTTTATAGGAAGCACCAACTTTATGCGCCTGAGCAGCGATTTGCGCTTCGGCACCATCCAGCGTTGAAGCACATGCGGTGACGCTTTGCGCGAAGCTAGCAAATGGCAGAGCAGAGAGAGCGATAACAGCAACAAAAGTTTTGATAGATTTCATGGTCAATTCCTCAGTGAATGTTTTATCAGGTAAGGCGTCATCACCTTGTTGAGATAAATAATAGGCGTGAAATTGATCACAAAAAAGCGGAGAGATTTGGCAATGTCATTCTATTAATTTGAACAATAAAAGCACGTTTGGATTAACATCTGTACAAAGGGTTAAAAATCCATGTTTTGATTGAAAGGCAGGATTTATGGCTGTGATAGAGAGAATAAAAAAAGGTCACCCTAAGGGTGACCTTCCGGTCCAGTGCATCTTCGCTTGAGCAGCATTGATACCGCCCAAGCCTTAACCGTGATGCCTGACGCGCGTGAAAATAGTGATCGCCGCCAGCAGCATCAGCACGCCACTGGCGAGGAATACACCGCCCGCACCGTTAAGATCAAACATCCAGCCACCTGCCGCAGCACCCGCAGTGATGGCCAGCTGAATGGTTGCCACCAGCAAACCACCGCCGGATTCGGCATCATCCGGCACCGCACGGGAGATCCAGGTTGACCAGCCCGTTGGCATCGAACCAAACGCCAGTCCCCACATGGCGACGCCCGCACCGACCAGCCACGGCAGATTGCCAAAACTCACCAGCACCACCGCCGTCACGCTCATCACCAGCGCCATGCCGGTCAGCGTCAGAGAGACGCTACGCGTCACCAGGAAGCCCGCCAGCGAAGTACCGAAGAAATTCGCCACACCAAACGCCAGCAGCACCAGCGACAGCTGATTGATGTTGAGCTGTGCGCTATTTTCCAGGAACGGACGCAGATAAGTAAAGAAGGCAAAGTGTCCGGTGAACATCATGATCACCGCCAGCATGCCCCAGCGCATCAGGCTGTTGCGCAGCAGATCCAGCACGCCGCCGCTGCGCGCTTTATTCTCTGGCGGCATCGCAGGCAGCGTGAAGAACTGCCAGAACAGCGCCAGCACACCCAATACACCGGTCAGCAGGAAAATGTTACGCCAGCCAATCAGGCCTCCCAGATAGCTTCCCAACGGGGCGGCAATAATGGTCGCCAGTGAAATACCGCTGAACACTATCGAGAGCGCCTTCGGCACCTGATCGCTCGGTACCAGCCGCATGGTAATCGCGGTCGAGAGCGTCCAGAAGCCACCAATCGCCATGCCGAGCAGCACGCGCGCCAGCAGGATCATCGGCAGGTTCTCTGCAAATGCCACCAGCAGCGCCGAGGCAATCAGCAGCAGCGTGAAGGCCAGCATCACGAGGCGACGATCAAGACGGCGCGTAATATTACCGATCACCAGGCTGGTGAGCAGCGCCACCAGCGCGGTCACGGTCACCGTTTGTCCCGCTTGCCCTTCGCTCACTTGCAGCGAGTCGGCAATCGGTGTCAGCAAGCTCACCGGCAGAAATTCGGCAGTTATCAGACCGAACACGCCAAAAGCCATGGCAAACACCGCGCCCCATGCGGGTTTATCCACCGCTATACTTGTTTCGACTACTTCAGTATCCAGACTCATCTGCGATCCCCATCACAAAAATTCAGGTTGTAAGCATAGTGAGACGACGCAAGACGATCTATGATACAAAAACTTTGTTTTTTGATAATTCGTCTGGATTCGTATGAGCCGCTATGAAGATCTGACCAGTGAACTGCTGATGGGCATGCGCCTGTATGGCGTGAAATATCAGCGTATCGCCTTACATACCCCTTTTGGTTTGCAATACGATGACGCGCCGGGCAAGGCACAGCTGCACTTTGTTGGCCGTGGATCGTTAATGATCCGCTCAGCGTCTGGCGTAATCTATCCGTTGCAGGCGGGTGATGCGCTGCTGATCCCGCATGGCAAAGCGCACGCGCTGATCTCCAGCGAGGAGGCCATCTGTGAACCGATCGACACCTTCAACAGTAAACCGATCTGTGACAGCGTCTGTGACATTGGTGACAGCAGCGAAGGCTGCCCGGATGACAGCGATGTGATTCTGTTTAGCGCCTGCATGGCGTTTGAACTCGGCGGTATGCAGCCGCTGGTACACACCATGCCGGATGTCATGCTGGTGAGTACCTTGCTGGCGCAGTACCCTGAAATCCAGCCGATTCTTGATGCGATGGAGCGTGAAACCCGCGACCGCAAAGCCGGTTTCGCTGGCATTCTTTCCCGTCTGGCAGATGTGGTGGCAGCGCAGATTGTGCGCGGCTGGGTTGAGAACGGCTGCGGTAAGGGCAGCGGATTAGTGCAGGCGCTGCGCGACCCGCGTCTGAGCCAGGCGATGGCGGCCATGCATCGTGCGCCGGGCGAAAACTGGACGGTGGAACGTCTGGCACGCGAATCAGGCAGTTCACGCTCGGTGTTTGCTGCTCGCTTTCAAACGGCCACCGGCATGACACCGTTGCGCTATCTCACCGAACTGCGCATGCGGTTGGCGGTAGAGCGGATCGTCAATGAGGGCGAAGCGGTAGAAAGCGTCGCCTTCCACCTCGGTTATGGCTCGCTGGCGGCATTTAGCCGGGCGTTTAAACGCATTGTCGGCTCACCACCCGGCGCATTACGTGCAGCGCGCGAGACGCTTTAGCGGAACACGCCGATCGCTTCCAGCACGCGATTCGGCTGACGCTTCGGCGTATTTCGCGCAGCGTGCGAGTTCCTTTAACGGAATACGCTAATCGCTTCCACCAGGCGATTCGCCTGACGCTTCGGCGTATTCCTCGCAGCGTGCGAAACCTTTTAACGGAACACGCCGATCGCTTCCAGCACGCGATTCGGCTGACGCTTTGGCGCGTTTCGCGCAGCGTGCGAGTTCCTTTAACGGAATACGCTGATCGCTTCCACCAGGCGATTCGCCTGACGCGTCATGCGCCCGGACGCTTCGGCACTTTCCGCCACGCGAGCGGCATTCTGGTGCGTGATATCGTCGAGATCTTCCACTGCAGTACTCACTTCACTTAGCGCGATGGACTGTTCCGCCGTGGCAGAACTGATCTGGGCAATCAATGCCGTGACGTTTTGCACCTGGTCGACAATATCCTGCATGGTGCGCCCGGCCGCATCAGCGTGATGACTACCCGACTGCACGCGACCCGCGCTGGTTTCCACCAGCGTTTTGATTTCACTGGCGGCTTTGGCGCTACGCTGCGCCAGGCTGCGCACCTCACCCGCGACCACTGCAAACCCTTTGCCCTGCTCACCAGCACGCGCCGCTTCCACCGCGGCGTTTAACGCCAGAATGTTGGTCTGGAAAGCGATACCGTCGATCACGCTGGTAATATTGGCGATGCGTTTCGAGCTGTCGGCGATATCCGCCATCATCCCCACCATCTCCTGCATCACTTCACCGCCTTTCAGCGCGGCGTGGCTGGTATTTTCTGACAGCTTATTCACTTCATTAGCCGTATCGGTGTTGCTTTTCACCGTGGCGGTCATTTCATTCATGGTGGCGGCGGTCTGCTGCACGTTGGCCGCTGCCTGCTCAGTGCGACGGCTCAATTCGTCGTTGCTGCGCGCTATCGCACCGCTGGCACTGAGTACATTGATCGCCTGGCCGCTGACATCATCCACCAGCCAGCGGAACATCAGGCCGAGCTGTCCGATCGCCCGCAGCGTGATCCCGATTTCATCCACACGATCTAACTGATCCACCTTATGACTGGCGCCAGTGGCGACGCTCAATGCCTGGCGGCAAATACGCTCCATTGGACGGGAAATCTGCTGCTCCAGCCACAGACTCGCCAACAGCAACAAACCGGCCATGCCAGCGGCAAAACCGCCCAGCGCCATCGGTGCGACTCCCAGCAGCCAGACGCCGATCACGGACAACGGCAGCACGGCGATCAAGGTGGATCGAATGCGCCAGCGCAGCGGCAAGGTTTTCAGCAGCGAACCGAGACGACGCCAGCCGGTGCCGACCAGCAGCCCTTTATGGAAACAACGGCCTTTAGCACGCCCTTCACGGAAATCACGGTACAGCGCTTCGGTCTGACGGATCTCTTCGGCGGAAGGTTTGGTGCGCACCGACATGAAGCCCTGCACCTTTCCTTCGCGCACCACCGGAATCGCATTGGCTCGCACCCAATAGTGATCACCGTTCTTACGACGATTTTTCACCAGCGCGGTCCAGGGTTCGCCCTGTTTCAGGGTGGCCCACATGTCGGCAAACGCTTCCGGCGGCATATCCGGGTGACGCACCATGTTATGCGGTTGCCCATTGACCTCCTCCGGCTCGAAACCGCTGACCTCAATAAAGGCGTCGTTGGCATAGGTGATATAGCTGTTGAGGTCGGTGGTCGACATCAGCGTAGCGTTATCATCAAAAATGAACTCACGCTGTGTGATGGGCTGGTTGTTCCGCATGTGTGTTGTCCTTGCAAGATGCAGGCTAAAGGAAAAAATCAATTACACTTTTTTACCTTTTCGGCAGCGCAGGGAGCGGTCTTTAGCGATGAGAATTAATTTTTATCCTGAATTAAAGCCGCAGTGAATAATATCCCTGTTTTTTATGGCGGAAATCGATCGATAAAATTTTATTTAGAGTATATGAAATCAAGGTTTTGCCGGGGCGCAAAATGAGCAAGGTGCACATCAATGTGTACCTAAGCCCATCCCATAATTGATGGCGACCAGGCCGAACACCGCATCCGCTTATTGACGCTATTTATCGCGACTTGTCCACATACCGCAGTCCATTGACGACGATATTTAAGGCGACTCTTGCAATGTCCGCACTTAAAACTGCCACCTTACGCCCACGTTATAGCGCCAACCTTTGGCACCGTTGCCGCTGATCTCTTTGCGATAATCCGCCTCCGCATACAGTGAAACATCTTTCTGCAACGTGGCGGTCCCGCCTGCGCCCACTTCCCACATCTGACCAAAGTGGCCGCTGGTGAAAGTGGCGCTCAATGCAGGGTTCTCCACCGAAGAGACGTTGGTGTCCACCGTGCCGCCCCACCCTTTGTAGTAATTGGCGCGCAGGTAAGGGGTGTACTGGCGGTTGCTGTCATCCGTCCAGGTGCGATCCAGCCTTGCGCCTAAACGTCCGATGGTCTGGTTGTAGTCGCCGTAGCGCACCTTGTTACCGTCTTCATCGGTAAAGTCGTTCATGTTCAGCTTCATGTACATCAACTGCGCCTGCGGCTCCAGTTTGTAGCCATCGCCGAGATCAAATGGATAACCACTCTCCAGTGAGGCCGTCCAGCCATGACCTTTTAGCTTAGCCTCTTGTTTTTGTCGTGCGATATCGGTTTCACCACGATGCCAGTCGAACGACAGCACGCCATCCAGATAGAACCCGTTTTGACGCTGCCAGGTGCCGTAAAAGGCCAGGCTGTCGCTGTCGAAGGTGGTGCTGCTGTAGCCGTCGGCGGCATCCGGTCGAATTCGCGTATTACAGCGCGTGTAGGCTAAGCCGCCGCGCAGGCTGTCTTTGTCACCGTCGAGGCGCAGAACGTTGCCACCCACCTGCACCGCGCTGTAATCCAGATCGAAGTCGTAACCGTAATCACGGAAGCTCTGGTCACTTTTGTACTTCAGGTTGGAGCCGATGTAGCGCAGGAACATCTCGCCGCCCTCACCTTCCGGCCGTGTCTGCTCATGACGCAATTCGCCGAGACGCTTATGCAAATCGTCGACAATCGCGGAGGTGTAATACGCCAGCCCAACCGGTGCGGAGATGTAGGAGGGTACCTGCGGCACCACTGCGGGACGCGTATCGTAGGAGTGCTCAGAACCAAATGCATCGGTGATAAAGGTCGATGGGCAACTGTCGCCATCTTCACACACGTAATAATTCGCCAGCCGGTAATCCCAATAATTATTGCCACTGCCGCTAACCAAACGCTGGCTGGGATCGGTACTGCCCGGTGCGAAAGTGTAGAGACGGTATTGCCACGGCCCCGCAGCGAGATAGCCGTCTTTCAGGGCAAAGCTATCAGGGCCAGCGTTACCCGCGACCTGTGCCAGTGAAATCCCCTCGTTACCCTCAATGCCGCCATTGCGATTCAAGTCCGATAATCCGCCGGTGCTGCTGTCGGTCAGTTTGACGTTGACCAGCGTGGTGCCGGTGGCATTACCCGTGACATTGAGATGGTCGGTGAACTGGTTGCTCAGCGCGCCACCTGCGTTAAGGTCAGTGATCAGATTAAGCTGACCGCCGCTGGAAGCCAGCGAACCATTGATATTCAAGGTGTTGCCAGGCGATCCCGCGCCGTTAGTCAGGTCGAGAATACCGGCGTTGTTCACCGTGAGTGAATCCGCCGTGCCTCCCGCTAACGTCGGATGCACATTGTTGCCCGCATACAGCGTTGAATTTTCATCGATATTAATGGTGCTGTGCGCCAGTTTGAGGTTGTCCGTGAGCGTCCATTGGGTATCGGCAAAGTTAATGGTGCTCCAACCGCTGCCCAGGTTTACCCCTTTATTGAGATCGTCAGCGCCCAGGCTGCCGCCACGAGAATCGATCTGATTAAACGTCAGCGTATTTCCGGTTCCGCTGCCGCTGGTGAGGTGATAGGTGGTGCCGAGATCCACCTTATTGACCTCCGCATTATTGTTATTGTCATTGCCCATGGTCAGGCTGCCGTTAAGCGATCCGCCCGTCCAGCGGAACACATCGGACCCGCCGCCGGGGTTGATATCGCCGCGCACCTCCCCTTCGGTCAGCAGGATTTCATCATTGGCATTGCTGCCTGCCACCGCCACGGTTTGTGGATTGACGGTGATGATGTTGCCGAAGTTTTCGAAGAGGGTTTTACCGCCGCGCAAATCCACCACCGGCGCGGTCAGACTGTTGGAGGTGAACGTCCCGGTGTTGATGATAGTGCCCGCCGTGCTGGAGATCAGTGCCGATCCGCCCGCCGGATTATCGATGGTGACATCTGCGGCGGTGGTGACATTGCCGGTGGTGTTGGCGCGAATACCGGTGCCACCCGCGCCGGTGACATTAAATTGATAGCCCGAGCCCAGCGTTAAATCGCCACGGGTAGTCGATCCATCCGCATTGGCGATGTTCAAGCCGGTGCCGCTGCCTGACACATTGGTGGTCACCGTTGAGTCAGGATCAAACGGCACTGCGGTGCGGATACCGTTGCCATTCGCCACATTAAGCGTGAGGTTGCTCAAGCTAACATTGCTGAGTTCGGCGCGGTTTTCGATGCCGTTGCCGCTCCCCAAGACATTCACTGTGGCATCGCTGGCACTGAGCGCGCTGGCACCGTTATCGACCAGGATGCCGTGCGCACTGCCACGCGTGGTGATCACGGTATCGCTGCCGGTTAATGCCAGCTGTGCGCCGTCACTGATGCGCACGCCTGCCACACCATTATCGACATTGATCACACCGCCTTTGGCCAGCGTGCTGCCACTGCCAGACACATCCAACCCGGTGCCGTTCGCCACATTAACCGTGCCGTTATTGGTCAGTGTGCTGCCCGCGCGCGAGCGGATACCGATATTGTTGCTGCCGGTGAGGTCTAACGTGCCGTTATTGACCACCGTGGCACCGTTGGTGACATCAAAGCCGATGGCATTACTGCCTGCGCCACTGAGATTGGCATTGCTGGTAACGATAGTGGCTGCTGACGTGCCATCCAGCGCGTTGCTCAGATCGGTGCGCAGATTATTGACCAGCACACCGACGGCACGATTGCCGCTCAGGTTAATGCTGCTGCCGCTATCGAGTGTGGTCGCGCCGCCGCCTTCGGTACGGATCGCGGTGCTGCCCTGGCCGCTGGCGGTAAGATTGACATTCGCCGTGTTCAGCGTGCTGCCACGGCCAGAGACGATCACGCCGGTGCTGTTGGCAGCGCTGGCGGTGAGCGTCGCTGGGTTGCTGAAGCTCAGCCCTGCGCCATCATCAATACGGTATCCGCTGGAATTCAGCGTATTCACGTCCAGCGCGTTGGCGGCAGAGTTGATACGTGAACCACTGCCCGCCGCGTGATAAGCAATCTGATCGCTACTGTTGAAGTTAGGCGCCGAGCCAGTCGCGATATTCACCAATGCGCCGTTGAGCGCTTCCGCGCCTATCGCACCAGTACCGTTAAGATTCAAGCTGCCACTGTTGAGGTTAGCAATCGCCCGGCTACCGCTGGCGCTCACGCCTCTGCTACGGTTGGTGGCACTGCCGCCGTTGACATTGATATTGCCGCTGTTGTTAGCCGTGGTATTGGCCGTGCTGCCGCTGCTGTTGAGCGCAATGCCGGTTCCGCCGTCATTAATATTGATGTTACCGCTGTTGGTGCCAGTCGCACCGCTCTCCACGCGTATGCCGGTGGCATTCGCGCCGCTGAAAGCAATGTCGCCGGTGTTATTGAGCTGGGCCCGATTGCGTGCCAGATAGCCGATCAACCCGCTTTGCGACGAATTGAGTGCCGCTGCAGAACTTAAGGTGGTGCTGGCCACCGGCGCCCCACTGTTGCTGCCCGCCAGCGTATGTTTTTGTCCATCAACGATTGCGCCAATGGCGTTATTGCCGGTGAGGTTGATAGTGGTGTCATTGTCGATGGTGCCTGTTGCGCCGCCTTCGATGTTGACGCCGGTCGCCCCCGCACCACTGACGTTCAGCGTGGCATTGCGGGTGTTCACTTCGGTACCGCCTGTGCCGCTGCCGTTTACCGCCACAGAACCTGCACCTGATGCCGTGAGCGACAGATCGGTGCCATCAAAATCTGCGCCCTGCTCAACGCGGAACAGTGTCGAATTGGAAGTCGTGACATTGAAGGGATTATTGCCCGCCACGTTGATGCGCGCATTCGGGCCATAGGCGAAGAAAGCGATTTGATTGCTGCCGTTGCTGAACGTCGGTATCGCGTTGGCATCAACTTCCACTGTGGCATTGCCGCGCGCGTGCACGCCAATCGCGCCCGTGCCGCTCAGGTTCACCGGGCCGTTGACGTCCGCGCTCGCCTGCCCGGAGCCCTGACCCTCCACCCACACACCAAAGTTACGCGTGCCGCTGGCCGGATCGGCCCCCCCGGCCACGTTGATGGCCCCCGTTGAGCTGGCAGACGCGGTATTGCCATTGGTGGCAACCACCTTCACACCCGTACCGTTGACGCCGTTAAGGTTGATGGTGCCACTGTTATCGATGGTGCCGCTGCTGTTGGTCACCAACATCCCCATGTTCTCACGCGGCACGCTCGCGGCAGCACCATTCACATCAATAGTGCCGTTATTGACCATGGTGACTCCGCTGGCACCCGTTGCAGACATACCTGCCGCGTTCTGCACCTTTGAGCCAATCACGATATTGCCGTTGTTGATCGCTCTGCCGTTGGCCACCAGCGCAATCCCGCTGGTGAGTCCACTTTGATTCATCGCGGTATCCGCTACTCTGTCGGTGAGACTATTTTGCGGGCCAAGGCCAATATAAATTTGCCCATCGGCATTGTTGGTGAAGAGGGAGGTCGGTGCTGTCAGCAGCACACCAGAGGCGGTGCCGCGTGCACTGGAACCATTTACGCCAACGTTGATATTGCCGCTGTTGCTGGATGTTGCCTCATCTTCCAGCCGAATCCCCGCCACGCCATATTGCGAGTTACTGCCGATGGTCGCGAGATTCACGATGCCGTTGTTGTTAAACGCGCTGCCGCTCTGCACCAGCACACCGTTGGCACCATAACCGGTGGAGCCGATGCCGGTGCCATCCTGACGATTGAGGAACCCGCCATTAATGACGCCAGTGGTGCTGGTGCTGCCACTGCTCTGGTCAGAGAGCACCAGTGCCGTGCCGTTATTGGCGAGGGTGCCGCGGCTGGCGAGCTTGCCATCAATCACCGCCTGCGCGCCGTTGGAGGCTTTAATCGCCCCGCCTGTCGAACCCACGACTTCCAGTGTGTTGCCCGCCGCGAGAGTGACGCGAGCGTCTGGGCCATCGGCATTGACCACAATGCGGTTGCCAATCGGCTGCGTGACTTCATCCGGCGGCGTGGCGCTGACGTCGTACACAATATTGCCATTGGTGACGGTAACCGCTTTGTTGAACTCGGTCAGGTAGTTGGCTTTATCCAGATTGCCCGTCTGCAACTGACCAATCAGCCAGTTATTGTAAGTCTGCAATTCGCTGGCGCTGGTGACGGTGAAGGTGTGCGTGACGCCATCCAGCGTTTGCACATTCACGCTGCCGTTGTAGGTCGCAAGGTTCTGCACCTGAAAGGATTGCGTGGCGCCTGCACCATCCGGTGTCGCGGCAGTGCCGAAGAAGCTGATGCGATTGTTGGAATTCCAGTTCAGCGTGCTGTTGCTGCCCACCTGAAACAGCGTGGTTTGCTTCGCTGCCATGCTCCAGCTGTTGGTGCTGGCGCTGCTGGCGGCATTCGCTTGCCCAATATTCACATCAAGCAGGCCACCGTTGGAAACATCCGCGATGCGCGTGTTGATGTATTGATCGCCGTTAACGTTGACCACGTCCGGCACGGCGGTATCGGAAGTCACTGGCGTTTGTGCCACCAGGCTGGCGGAGTTGTAGACCTGGAAGGTGGTGTTACCGCCCGTGGTCGGATCGGGTACGGTGATGGCGAAGTTCTGTGGACCGGGATCAAGACGCGTCTGATTCAGAAACTGCGCACCCGATGTAATATTCACCTGCCCCAGGCTCGAACTCACGGAACCATCCGTTCCCGGGGCAAAATCTGGATTGCCGGTCAGCGTTTCATTGCTGCCGTTGACGTTAATATTCTGCTCGCCAAAAAGGTTGTCATTCACCTGCGGTGAATAGCTTCCCAACGTAATGGCTTGCGCGCTTATTGCCGGATAAAACAGCGCTTGCGCGGCTAATATTCCGAACGCAATCGGATTTAATGTGAACTTCATACTTCCTCCAGTGGGCGTGCAGCGTCCACGCTGTTATTGCAACAGCGTTAAATTCATCGCGAGGGGATAAAGCGGCAGGAATAACACCAACCCCGATGTGCAATTCATTTCAGAGAACCACTGTGTGAAGAAAGTCTGGTGCAGCGAATAAAGAGTTAATTCTGTTTTTATAGATTAATTGGCTTTAGGTATAGACTTTTCTGCCATCGGACGCAAAAGGTAATTCGGGATAACCCGTTGTCATCATGGCGAAATATTTGTGAGACGGGAAATACTTTGGGCGATAATTGAGTCCAGAAGTTTACAATCATTAGCCTGCTATCTTATTAATAATTTCTTTATTTTTCCTTAGCAGTTTACTTACGAATGGCACGGCATTATTGGCAACATTAGCACCAGGCTAAGCGATACGGTGAAATGCAAAAATGTGACAAAAATCACATTTTCGAGCGCGCGATATCGAGGGGGACACCGGCTTTTCCTCGCTGCAGCGGGCGATATCAGACTCACTTTCCGGTCCACCGCAGCGACACAATACGTTGCGCCACTACGGTGAACAGCGACGATGTCAGCTTAAATCGACGCCTTTGGTCCCGCCCCACCAGGTAAAGGCAAATCCACCGACCCACGCGACAATTAACCCCGCGAGATAGACCGCCATACCGGCAAAGATCCCCTGTGAAGAGGTCATCAGCGGCAACGTAACCAATCCGGAAGGCCCAAACACCGTATTCATCCCCACCGGCAGACCGAGCCAGGCCACCAAGCCAATGAAGAATCCACCCAACGCACCGCCACAACAGGCAGTAATAAATGGCTTCAGGCGCGGCAGCGTAACGCCATAAATCAGAGGTTCGCCCACGCCCAACAGGCCCGGCACGATTGCGCCTTTGATTTGCGTACGCAGCAGAGAATGCTTATCGGCCTTGCACCACAGCGCCAATGACGCGCCCACCTGGCCTGCGCCCGCCATCGCCAGAATCGGGAATAGCGAGTTGAATCCCTGAGTTTCCATCAACGCGAAATAGACCGGGATAAAGCCCTGATGAATCCCGAACATCACCGCAATCAAAAACAGACCGGCCAAAATAGCGCAGCCAAAGGGATTGTTATTGAGATGAATAAACAACCACGACATGCCTTTAAATAACTCACCGCCAATCGGCATAATCACCATAAAGGTAATGGCACCGGTAATTAATAACGTGAGTAACGATGTCAAAATCATGTCGAGATTATCGGGGATAATTTTACGCAGTTGTTTCTCAATCCACGCACCGAATATCGCCGCCAATAATACGCCGATAATATTACCGCGCGGGTCAATCGCCATGCCAAAGAAATCTGACATTCCGCTGTAATAACCCACCGTGGCTTTTGGCATATAACCCAGCACAAACAGCGAGGCGATAATGGCACCATTTACGCCAGTGCCACCAAAGGATTTTTGCGCGTTATAGCCAATCAGGATACTGAGAAAGGTAAACAGCCCCTTGCCGAACACTTTCATGTAGGCCACGGTATCCAGCAGCCACTGCGCATGTTCGCCGGGCTGGTTGAGGTGGAAAATCTGCTCAATCAGCGTGGCAAATCCCAGCAGCAAACCGGCACCGATAAAACCGGGGATCAGGGGGGTGAAGATGGTGGCAAAACAGGAAAGAAAACGGTGCAGTGCGCTGGTTTGCTTCGCTTTCATCTGCTGCTTTTGAGCGGCGGCAAGGGTGCTGAGATCCTGCGGCTTTTCCGCTTCATCGTTATTCAGTAATCCCTGCATTTTCTCTGCGGCAGTTTGCGCTTTGCCGGGACCAAGAACGATTTGCAGTTGCGCATCGCTGTCGATCACCCCCAATACGCCGGGCAGCGTTTTCAACCTTGCGTGATCCACCAGAGCGGCATCCGCGAGCGTGAGGCGCAGGCGCGTCATGCAGTTACCGCACTGCACGATGTTATGCGCGCCTCCTACCGCTTGCAGGATATCGCGCAGCAGTCCTTCGGTGATGGCGGCCATTATTGCGCTCCTGCGTCACGCAATGCGTTACGGATAAAGCCGCTGTTTTGCTTCAGCAGCGCTTTGGCTTCGTTGGCATCCAATCCTGCCAGCACCATCACAATGGCGGTTTTGCAGTGCCCATGACACGCGTTCAGCGCCTGCTGCGCGGTGGCTTCGTCGCAGTCAGTGGCCTGTTTCACGATATTGATTTGGCGCTGCACCAGCTTTTGGTTGGTGGCTTCAACATCGACCATCAGGTTGCCATACACCTTGCCACTGCGGATCATGGCGCCAGTGGTCAGCATATTGAGCACCAGCTTTTGTGCTGTACCCGCTTTCATGCGCGAGGAACCGGTGACGACTTCTGGCCCCACTACCGGGGTGAGCGCCACATCGGCGGCTTGCGACATGGGGCTGTTGGGATTGCAAGTTAATGCCGCGCTGAAAGCACCCTGCTGTTTCGCATAGGCTAACGCGCCCAATACATAGGGCGTACGGCCACTGGCAGCAATCCCCACCAGTACATCATTAGCGTTGAAATCGATGTCCTTTAAATCCTGTGCACCCTGTTCAACGTTATCTTCCGCGTTCTCCACCGCCTGCAAAATCGCGGTGTGGCCGCCAGCAATTAAACCGACGACCTGCGAGCGCGGCGTGCCGAAAGTTGGCGGACACTCACTGGCATCGAGAATACCGAGACGGCCCGAAGTGCCCGCTCCGCAATAAATGAGGCGTCCGCCTTTGCTGAAGGCTGCGGTAATCGCATCCACCACCTGTGCGATCTGCGGCACAATCGCCTCCACCGCCAGCGCCACTTTTTTGTCTTCATCATTAATGACGCGCAGCATCGCTTCGGTGGATAGCTCGTCAATGTTTTGGCTCGCCGGGTTACGGCCTTCGGTGATCATCTGGCTGAGGTCAATCTGCATCACGCACTCCTGTGAAAGAATAATTTATTCAAAAAACTATAACCCATTTTGAATTGTTAATTCCTGCCTGGCGGTCAAGTTTTTGTACTTTTTACTGAAGCAGACGAAAAAAACCCGCCGGATGGCGGGTAGTTGTTAGATGTGATCTCTACGCGTTCGCTAATTCTCTGCGCGCTAACTCCGCCAGAAAACCGCTGCGCGATCCATATTCGCGATGTGACTCGACATAGCTGTCAATTTTGCTGAGTAGATTTTGTGGCAGAGTGATATTGAGCTTTATCGCTTTACCTTCATAGCGACTCAGATCGATCTCTACGAATGCCCAGTATCCTCCCTGACACTCTTCATCGTGAATATGTGTCTCAATGGCTGCCGCCTTAGGGATGGTTTTACCTGCATCCGCTAAAGATTCTACGTGTGAATCAATCGCGTTAAGTGCGTCGCGCAGCGCATCGTCCACACTTTTACCTGCAAAAAAACATCCCTCTACATCCGGCACAAAACCTGACCAACTATTGTCCTCTGTCCTATGCAGATAAACGGGGAATCTCATGTTCAGTCCTCTCTAAAAGTAATATTTAGGTAGGAATTCATTGCAATGCCTGCTGCAACTGGCATTGCTAATTTTTCCAAATCGGGGGCTGAGCCCCCGTATACGTTCAGTCCATTAACTTCATTAATTTACGTAATGTTCCAGTTGCCAGGTCTTTTTCAGGATGAGGAAGTGAAATGTGATAAGCCTTATCTGCTCTCACAAACACATGATGGCTGCCTTTCACGCGGTCTAATACCCAGCCGCGGTCCAACAACATCCTGATCAGCTCCCTGCTGCTCAATTAAGCCTCCTGTCATCTTAGCGCTAATTATATACCCACCATAACCACAAAGACAAAATCAATAGTGGTTATGGTGGGTATAAAATAAAGCGCAGTTATGGCAGTGAAACATCCAGGACGCGTCTTGAAATGATATAAAAAAACCCGCCGGATGGCGGGTTTAAGAAACAGAACGATGTCTGAGGTTCCGAAGTCGCCATTAATGCGACCGTTATGCCTTAACTGGCTTTCTGCGTGCGTAGTTCCAGCTCGTAGGCTTCGGCTTGTTGGGTGTCAAACTGGTTTTCCCAGCGAGCAATGACCAGCACTGCCAGCGCATTACCGATCACGTTCAATGCGGTACGCGCCATATCCATGATGCGGTCCACACCGGCGATAAACGCCAGACCTTCCAGTGGAATACCCACGCTGCCCAGCGTTGCCAGTAGCACCACGAAGGACACGCCCGGCACGCCAGCAATCCCTTTCGAGGTCACCATCAGCGTCAACACCAGAATGATTTCATCGGTCAGCGACAGATCGATTCCATAGAGCTGTGCGATAAAGATTGCCGCGATGCTCTGATACAGCGTTGAACCATCGAGATTGAATGAGTAACCGGTCGGCACCACGAAGCTGGTGATGGCTTTCGGTGCACCGTAAGCTTCCATCTTCTGCATAATGCGTGGCAGCACGGTTTCTGAACTGGAGGTGGAATAGGCCAGAATCAGCTCATCTTTCAGGATGCGCATCAGCGTGGTAATACGCAGTTTACACATGCGCGCGACTGTTCCCAGCACCACGAAGGCAAAGAACAGAATCGCCACGTACACCAGCAGCACCAGCTTGGCCAGTGGATAAAGCGAGGCAAAACCAAAGTTAGCGATAGTGACCGCAATCAGCGCGAACACGCCGACTGGCGCATAACGCATGATCATGTGCGTCACTTTAAACATGGTTTCAGACACGGAACGGAACACGGTCACCAGCGGATCACGATGTTCTGAAGGCAGCGCTGACAAGCCCATACCAAACAGCACCGAGAAGAAGATGATTGGCAGCATATCGCCCTTCACCAGCGAAGCGAAAATGTTCTGCGGGATCAGCGACAGAATGGTGGTCACCAGACCGTGAGGGGCACCCTGCACCGCTTCCGTAGTGGCTTCGTATTTAGAGATGTCCACCGTTACCAGCGTCGACATATCAATGCCACTACCGGGCTGGAATACGTTGGCCAGCGTGATGCCGACCACAATGGCAATGGTGGTGATCACTTCAAAATAGACGATGGTTTTGACACCAATACGTCCCAGCTTTTTCGCATCGCCGACGCCAGCAATGCCGACGATCAAAGATGAAATCACAATCGGCACCACAATCATCTTGATCAGATGAATAAAGATGTCGCCTGCAGGGGTAAGAATGTTAGTGATTAACCATTCACGATCGTCTGGCTGATTATGCAGCACGGTCCCGATGATAACGCCGAGAATCAGGGCAATCAAAATTTGCCAGGCAAGGGTGAGCTTAAAACCTTTCATAACGCGTTATTTTCCTCAGTAAAAACCCCTTTGCTCCGCTGCGAAGGTGCAGGAGACATGACACACAGGGAAGTGAGCAAAAGCCCGATAAAATAGAGGGTTATAGTGGACTGCATCAAACACGACTGCGTAAGCATTTTGCGCCTGCGCGATGATGTAGCCTGAGTAGATACCTGCTGAACAGGGCCGAGATAAGTACCATTTTCACTACGGTAATTGCAAGCCCTGGGGGGTTAGCTTAAATCCTGCGCAGGTTAGTAGCATAAAATGCTGACATTTACGTTTAATCATAACTCGCTGTTATGAAAAGTGTTAATTCGATAATTTTCCGCATAGCTATTCAATATCGGGCAAAAAACCGCCTGGCGCGTTTGCTGATTATTTAACCAGCGACAACGTCTGATTCCGCGAAAAACCACAGATTGGGTCTCATTGGTTTCGGTGATGAACAGTATGAATTCGGGCGCTTTTCAGGCATACAAAAGGTCGTGATCCAGACTACAAAACAGAAACAAAGCCCAGTCACGCTCTTCAATTAACCTTTGATTGACATATGATTAACATCTTCAAGGAGGTCAGCCATGAGCCAAATACATAAGCATCCTGTACCCGCTGCCGTCGCAGCGAATGCCCTGATTAATGCCGACCAGTATGCGGCGCTGTATCAACAATCGGTTGACGATCCCGACGCCTTTTGGGGTGAGCAAGGTAAAATCCTCGACTGGATCAAGCCTTACAGCAAGGTGAAAAACACCTCCTTTGCCCCCGGCAATATTTCGATTCGCTGGTATGAAGACGGTGCGCTGAATCTCGCCGCCAACTGCCTTGACCGTCATTTGCAGACGCGGGGCGATCACCCGGCGATTATCTGGGAAGGCGATGACGCCAGCGAAAGTAAAACCATTACGTTCCGTGAACTGCATAGCGACGTGTGCCGCTTTGCCAACGTGCTGCTGAGCCTCGGCGTGAAGAAAGGCGATGTCGTCGCCATCTATATGCCGATGGTGCCGGAAGCAGCCGTGGCGATGCTGGCCTGTGCGCGTATTGGCGCAGTGCACTCCGTCATTTTCGGCGGTTTCTCACCGGAAGCGGTGGCCGGTCGCGTCGTGGATTCCAACGCTAAACTGGTGATCACCGCAGATGAAGGGGTGCGCGCCGGACGCAGCATTCCGCTGAAGAAAAACGTCGATGACGCACTGAATAACCCGAGCGTCACCAGCGTGAAAAACGTGGTGGTGTTCAAGCGCACCGGTAAAGACACCGGCTGGCGCGAAGGCCGCGATCTTTGGTGGCACGAGTTGGTGGCGAAGGCCAGCGATCAGCACGAACCGGTCGCGGTTGAAGCCGAGCATCCACTGTTTATCCTTTATACCTCCGGCTCCACCGGCAAACCGAAAGGCGTGCTGCACACCACCGGCGGTTATCTGGTGTATGCCGCCAGCACCTTCAAATATGTCTTTGATTACCATCCGGATGATGTCTACTGGTGCACCGCCGATGTGGGCTGGATCACCGGACACAGCTATCTGATTTACGGCCCACTGGCCTGCGGCGCCACCACCCTGATGTTCGAAGGCGTGCCGAACTGGCCGAAGCCGAGCCGAATGGCAGAAGTGGTCGATAAGCATAAGGTGACGCTGTTGTATACCGCGCCAACCGCCATCCGCGCCCTGATGGCCGAAGGCGACAAGGCCATTGAAGGTACCAGTCGCAGCAGCCTGCGCATCATGGGATCGGTCGGCGAGCCAATCAACCCGGAAGCCTGGGAGTGGTATTACAAAAAGATTGGCGACAGCCGCTGCCCGATTGTGGATACCTGGTGGCAGACCGAAACCGGGGGTTTCATGATTACGCCGCTGCCAGGCGCGATTGAGCTAAAAGCCGGATCGGCGACCAAGCCGTTCTTTGGCGTGCAGCCCGCATTGGTGGATAACGAAGGCAATGCGCTGGAAGGGGCGACCGAAGGCAACCTGGTGATCAACGATTCGTGGCCAGGCCAGGCGCGTACGCTGTTCGGCGATCATGACCGCTTCGAGCAAACCTACTTCTCCACCTTCAAAAACCGCTATTTCAGCGGTGACGGCGCACGCCGTGATGAAGATGGCTACTACTGGATTACCGGCCGCGTCGATGACGTATTGAACGTCTCGGGCCATCGCCTCGGCACCGCAGAGATTGAATCGGCGCTGGTGTCGCATCCGAAGATTGCGGAAGCGGCCGTTGTGGGGATTCCTCACAGCATTAAAGGCCAGGCAATCTATGCTTATATCACGCTGAACCACGGCGAAGAGCCATCGCCAGAGTTGTATACCGAAGTGCGCAACTGGGTACGTAAAGAGATCGGCCCGATTGCCACGCCGGATGTGCTGCACTGGACCGACTCGCTGCCAAAAACCCGCTCCGGCAAGATTATGCGTCGTATTCTGCGCAAAATCGCGGCGGGCGATACCAGTAATCTCGGCGATACCTCTACCCTGGCCGATCCGGGCGTGGTAGAGAAATTGCTGGAGGAGAAGCAGTCCATCACCATGCCGTAATCGGCATCGACGCGACGGAGAGTGTCAGCCTGTTCACGGCAGGCTATTCTCCGTCACCCCCACCTTACGCTTTTCACCATCGCAAAACCTATACCCAAAATAATTTGAGCTGCAGGAAGGCGGCAAAAATGAGAATTCCAGGAGCTTACTGAAGTAAGTGACTGGGATGAACATACGCAGTCAACGCACCTGCTGCTCGAAAGATGAAGGGTATATATAACTAGAATATTCAGCAGTTTAAATCATTTAATCGTGAGATATCTGCCTGCCTTTCCTCTGGAGAAACTGTGATGAACGAAGCCCTAAATCAACAGGAAGCAGTCTGGCAACAAATCGAGAGTAACCCGCGTTTTCAGGAACTGGTGCACAAGCGCCAGGCCTTTGCGCTGTTGCTCAGTATCATCATGCTGGTGTTGTACGTCGGCTTTATTTTGCTGATTGCCTTTGCCCCTGGCTGGCTCGGTACGCCGCTGCATGAAGGCACCAATGTCACACGCGGCATACCCATCGGCGTTGGCCTCATTGTGGTGTCGTTTCTGCTCACTGGCGTCTATGTCTGGCGCGCTAACGGCGAGTTTGATCGCCTGACCAAACAGATCCTGAGCGAGGTGAAATCATGAAGCGCCTGTTCTCAGCCTTGTTAGCGGTAGTGCCCGCCAGCGTTTTTGCCGCCGACGCCATTACCGGCGCGGTGCAAAAACAGGCCACCAACTACGAAGCCATCATTATGTTTGTGGTGTTTGTGGCGGCGACGCTCGGCATCACCTATTGGGCTTCCAAACGCACCCGTTCACGCAGCGACTACTACACGGCGGGCGGCAATATTACCGGCTTCCAGAACGGTCTGGCGATGGCGGGTGACTTTATGTCTGCGGCCTCGTTCCTCGGTATCTCAGCGCTGGTTTACACCTCGGGCTACGATGGGTTGATCTACTCGCTCGGTTTCCTGGTGGGCTGGCCGATGATTCTGTTCCTCATTGCGGAGCGCTTACGTAACCTCGGGCGCTATACCTTTGCCGATGTGGCGTCATATCGCCTGCAGCAAAAACCGATTCGTACCCTGTCGGCCTGTGGCTCGCTTGTCGTCGTGGCGCTGTATTTGATTGCGCAAATGGTGGGTGCGGGCAAACTCATCCAGCTACTGTTTGGCCTCGATTATCATATCGCCGTGGTACTGGTGGGGATTTTGATGGTGATGTATGTGCTGTTTGGCGGCATGCTGGCCACCACATGGGTACAGATCATCAAAGCCGTGCTACTGCTGTTTGGGGCCAGCTTTATGGCGATTATGGTCATGAAAGCCACCGGCTTCAGCTTCAACACGCTGTTTACCGAAGCGATGGCGGTCCATCCGAAAGGTGCTGCGATCATGCAACCAGGCGGTCTGGTGAAAGATCCGATATCGGCATTGTCTCTTGGCCTTGGATTGATGTTCGGCACCGCGGGCTTACCGCATATTCTGATGCGCTTCTTTACCGTGGCGGATGCACGTGAAGCGCGTAAGAGCGTGTTCTGGGCCACCGGCTTTATGGGTTATTTCTACTTCCTCACCTTTATCATTGGTTTTGGCGCGATTCTGCTGGTCGGCGCAAATCCAGCCTTCAAAGATGCTTCTGGCGCTCTGATTGGTGGCACCAATATGGCGGCGGTGCATCTGGCGAATGCGGTCGGCGGCAGCCTGTTCCTTGGTTTTATCTCGGCGGTCGCCTTCGCCACCATTCTGGCGGTGGTTGCCGGGCTGACGCTGGCCGGGGCTTCTGCGGTATCACATGACCTGTATGCCAGCGTGATCCGTAAAGGTCAGGCGACCGAACGTGATGAGCTGCGCGTCTCGAAAATTACCGTACTGATTCTGGGTGTGGTGGCGATTGTGCTGGGTATCGCGTTTGAGAAACAGAACATCGCCTTTATGGTCGGTCTGGCGTTCTCGATTGCGGCCAGCTGTAACTTCCCGATTATTTTGCTCTCAATGTACTGGTCGAAGCTGACCACGCGCGGCGCGATGATTGGCGGCTGGCTGGGATTGATTACGGCGGTAGTGTTGATGATCCTCGGGCCGACCATCTGGGTGCAGGTGTTGGGGCATGCCACGCCGGTCTATCCGTATGAGTATCCGGCGCTGTTCTCAATGGCGGCGGCGTTTATCGGTACCTGGCTGTTCTCGATTACCGATCACTCCAGACAGGGTGCTGAAGAGCGGGCTAAATTCCGCGGTCAGTTTATTCGTTCACAAACTGGCGTAGGGATTTCGCAGGGTAAAGCGCACTAAACAAAAAATGCCGCCCAAATGGGCGGCATTCCTTATACGTAATAATGAATCCGCTGCGCCATCAGGTGCATCGGATGTCATCATCAGAAACGCAGTGACGCACCCACATACGGGCCATCGACCAGCACGTTGTCTTTGCGGTCGCCTTTGTTGTTCAGCTCGATGTACTGATAACCCACACGCAGGTTGAGCAGTGAGATCGGCGTGAAGCTCAGGCCACCAGACGCTTCTTTATAGCTGTCCAGACGATCGGAGAACGCTTCTGGCGCATAGTAGTATTCGCCGTACAGGCCCCACATGCTGTTGAAGTTATATTGCGCACCAGCACCAACGGCCACAGTGAAGCCATCACGACCATCTTCTGGGTGGGTAAACAGCGCTTTGGCGGTAGGGGCAATGCGGAAGTCGCCAAAATCGATGTTGTAGCCCGCGCCCAGACCGTAGGTGCTGCCATCGTGATCGCTGCGCAGCCAGTTGCCTTTCAGGAACAGGCCAGGAGAGGTGGTGCCGAGGCCAAGGTTCAGGTTGGTGCTATGCTCACCCACGTCAACACTGCCCTCAATCGCCTGCGCGCCGCTGCTCAGCAGTGCCAGACCCAATACGCTTCCAGTAACAAGTTGCTTAAACATATGATTCCACTCCATGAAGGACAAATAAGTCGGCGCAAAGGGTAACAGCCTGGCAGCAGGAGACAACTTTATTTGGAAACCTTTACGTAAAAATCGATGACAGTGCGCAAAAAGCGACCATCAGGCCGCCCACAGCAAGTGACTCAGCAATGGAGCCAGTATCACCGTGACCACGCCTGACAGCATCATCACCAGGCTCGATACCACGCCCTCTTGCTGACCTAATTGATAAGCGCGAGCCGTGCCCGCACCGTGTGACGCAGCACCAAAACCCGCGCCTTTTGCCACGCCCTGCTTGATGGCAATCCGCAGAAACAGCACATCGCCCACCGCCATGCCAAACACCCCGGTGATCACCACAAACAGCGCCACCAAATCCGGCTGACCGCCAATCGGCAGCGCGGCTGCGAGGGCAAACGGCGTGGTAATCGAACGCACTGCGAGGCTGCGCTGGATGGTTTCCGGCAGCATCAGCAGTCGCGCCAGCCATACCGAACTGCACACCGCCACCAGCGTGGCAGTTAACACGCCGACACTCAACGACAGCCAGTGACGCTTAATAATCTCCAGGTTCTCATACACGGGCACGGCAAACGCCAGCGTTGCCGGGCCCAGCAGCCAGATCAGCCAGTGGCTCTCGGCGATGTAATCCTGCCAACTAACGTGCGTCAGTAATAGCAGCGCCACCAGCACTACCGGCGTCATCACCAGTGGCATCAGCAACAGTGTTTGTTTGCGACGATAAAGGCGTTTATTGACGTAATAGACCAGCAGCGTGAGAGCCAGACACAGCAGACTAATGATGAAATCAGCCATGATGTGCCTGCTTACGCGCCGCACGCGCCAGTTCGAAGCGGTACAGACGATCCACCACCAGCGAGGTCGCCGCCAGCACTAACAAAGTACTGACCGCAATCACCACACAGATACGCCAGCCTTCACTGCGCAGCAAATCGCTATAATTGACCACCGCCACCACCGCAGGAATAAAGAACAGCAGCATTTCTGCCAGCAGCCAGTTGGCCCCGGCTTTCACCCAACGCAGCGGCACCACGCGCGTCATGATCAATAACAACAGCAGCACCATTCCCACCACATTGGCGGGCAGCGGCAAATGCAGCCAGCTCACCAGTTTGTCGCTGGCCATAAACAGGCCGATATACAGCACCAACTGCAATGGCACAAAAACACGTTGCAGGATGTCCGTTCTGCGCGGACTCAATGCAAGCGCCATTTTCTTTCTCCCCAGAATTAAACGTTGGGCTTAGTATAAATCCGCGCCAAACTGTGAAAGAAATGAATTAAAATTATTCAAACTATGCCAAAAAGGAATACTTTATGGACGTCCGCGCCCTACGCTATTTCACCGAGGTGGTACGCCAGCAAAGTTTCACCCGTGCCGCTGAGAAGCTGTTTGTCACGCAGCCTACCATCAGCAAAATGCTGCGCCAGTTAGAGGAAGAACTCGGCTGCACGCTGCTGCTGCGTGAGGGACGCAAGCTGCATCTCACCGACAGCGGTCAGGCGGTGTATCAGCGCGGGCTGGCGATTCTGCAGGAGTTTCATCAACTGGAAGCGCAGATTGGCGATATCAATGAATTGAAAACCGGTGAACTGCGGCTGGGCATCCCGCCGATGGTCGGGATGCAGATCGCCGGTTCGATCTCCGCGTTTCGCCGCCGCTATCCGGGTGTACAATTGAAGATTGTCGAATCCGGCGGCTTAACCGTGCAGCAGGCCGTGCTGAACGGCGGACTGGATATTGCGCTCACCGCGCTGCCTGTTGATGCCGATTTGCCGCTTAAAACGCTGGAACTGATGCGTCATCCTTTGTGCGTGCTGCTGCCGCGCAGCGCGCAGTGGCTCAATCGCAGCAGCCTGGGTCTCAAGGAACTGGCGGCTCATCCACTGCTGATCCTGAATGAAGAGTTCTCGCTTAATCGTCAGTTGATGAAAGCATTTCAGCGTCAGGGGCTGACGCCGGAGATTGCGGTGCGCAGCGCGCAGTGGGATTTCCTGGCAGCAATGGTACAAGCCGAAATGGGACTGGCAATTTTACCCGAGCCGATTTGCCAGCGGCTGGATAAGCAATCGCTGCTGTGGCTGCCTCTGGAATCGGAGTTGCAGTGGAGCCTGGGCTTGATCTGGCGTGAAGGCAGCTATCTGTCGCGCAGTGCGCAGGCGTGGATCGAGTGCTGCCGCCAACATTGGCCTGACGCGCCGCCACGGTTGTCGGTGTAGCAATCCCGGAGCACATTAAAATTCCCCATAGAGGCGCAATGATTGTCAGCAAAGCTGACGGATGATAACGCAGTCTGGTGTCGTTCAGGGGCTGGCTGCTCTGAAGCTTCAGTGCGTGTTGTTAAAAAGTGCAGGATAGTAGAGGCCAGGGCGCCTCTGCTGCTGCAAGGGCTATCCGCAGCGCTGAGGCTTTTACGTTGGGCCAGGAGCCTGGCGCAGGGAGGCGACTGGCAGTTCGGGTTGGCCAAGGCGGCCTTACCCGAACAGTCCTTCGGCACGACGTGGAAGCCGAAGGCAACGCGTCAGCGGCGCGAGGAAGGCCCGGCAGCAGCAACGGTGCTCAGGCCCGCACGCCGCCTGCGTTATTCCTCTTTCTCGATCAGCAACGCTTCCAGCAAATCGAGATCGCGCAGCAGTTTCTGCATTGTCTCATTCGAAATCTCTTGAGTAGCACGCAGATGGTAAACCTCGGCACGTTCAGCACGCAGCGCAGTCAGGCGGAAGCGACGCTCAAGGTTTTCGGCAAACAACGCCTGATCAACCTCGTCTTTACCCACCACGCGACGGCGCAGATTGCCGATCACGCGTAAGCTCACCTCTTTTAACAGCTCAGGATCGATATTCTCTTCGGTATCGTTCTCCAGTCGCTGCTCCATCTTGTGCAAGCTCTCGATCGCCACATTGGCCATCGCCGCACGCGCATGCTGCACTTCCCGCCGGTGCCCGGACTTGTCATGGCTTTCCATACCGCGCAGCAGTATCGGCAACAGAATCACCCCGACAAACAGCGAGAACAGAATCACGCCGGTGGCGATAAATACCAGTTCATAACGCGCAGGGAACGGTTCGCCATTGCTGAGGAACAGCGGAATCGACAGCACACCGGCCAGCGTAATTGCACCGCGCACACCGGCAAAGGAAGCGATGAGCAACTCACGGAAAGAGTAGTTGGAGAACTCCAGCGGTTTCTTTTTCAGAAAGCGCAGGCTGGCACGTTGCATCATCCACAGCCAGCCAAAGCGCACAATCATCAAGGCGACATACACCAGCGCAACATCGGTGAACAACATCCACAGCTCAACGTTAGGATCGGCATTGGCCTGCGCGACGGAGGTTTCCAGAATGTCCGGCAGCTGCAGGCCCAGCATCAGGAACACCATGCCGTTAAAGACGAACTCCAGCATCTGCCACACGCTATTCGCACGTAAACGCATCGCCAGCGGCGCCTGACGGATAATGCCAGAGCGCGTGATGGTCATACCCGCCGCAACTGCCGCGAGGATACCTGACACGCCCAGATGCTCAGCAATCAGATAAGAGGCGAAAGGCAGCAGCAGCAGCAGCACGGTTTGCGTCGCCGGATCGTCACCGCTCCAGCGGCTCAGCAGACGCAACGAGCGACCATACAGCCAGCATACTGCCACGCCGGCAACCAGACCGCCGACCGCCACTTTGAGGAACTCCACGCTGGCACCACCCCAGGTAAACACCATGGTGCCCATCGCCACCGCGACCGCAAACTTCAATGAAACCAGGCCAGATGCGTCGTTCATCAGGGCTTCACCCTGCACAATCGACATGATCTTTTTCGGGATACGCCCTTCCCCGACGATACCGGAGAGCGCCACGGCATCGGTAGGTGACAGCACCGCAGCGAGCGCGAAGGCAGGGATCAGTGGAATACCCGGCACCAGCCAGTAAATCAGATAACCAATTCCGACCACGGTAATCAGTACCAGCACCAGCGCCAGGCCCATGATCTCGCGTCCGTGGTGCAGGAATTCGTTAATCGGCGTTTTCCAGCCATCGGCAAACAGCAGCGGCGGAATGAACAGCACGAGGAACAGCTCGGGGTCAAAATCGACATGCAAGCCAAAGCTCGGCACAGCCAGCAATGCACCAGCGGCAATCTGCACCAACGGCAGGGGAATTTGGAACGGCAATATGCGCGCCGCCACGCCGGAGAGTGACACCACCAGCGTCATAATGAGAATGGTAAAGAAGATTTCCATGCTTTCCTTAGGCGAATCGTATTTATTCAAGCGATGTTGTTGCGAAGGAAAGTGTAAAACAAAACGCCGCACGAAGGGGCAACCCTGCGTGCGGCGTGGACCAGAAAGAGACTTATCTGGAAATCAGTGGTTATAAAAGTTAAATAGCCCAGCCACCGGCGTAGAAAGTCACCAGCGCAATCGCAATCACTACGGTCCCGACATTCAGTTTGCGCCACTCACCCGCAAACACCCGACCGATCACCAACGAACCAAAGCCGAGCATGATGCCGGTCACGATGTTGCAAGTCAGGACGATGAACACGGCAGTGACCAAACCCGACATCGCATCGACAAAGTCATTGAAGTCAATCTTCGCCACGTTGCTCAGCATCAGCAGGCCAACGTACATCAACGCTGGTGCCGTCGCGTAGGCCGGTACCAGATAGGCCAGCGGAGACATAAACAGAATTAACAGGAACAACAGACCGACGACAATCGCCGTCAGTCCGGTTTTACCGCCTGCGGCTGTGCCAGCAGCCGATTCGATATACACCGCCGCAGGCGAAGCGCCGACCAAACCGGCGAACAGGCTGCTGACGGAGTCGGTGGTCAACGCGCGACCGCCGTTAATGATCTGACCGTCTTTATCCAGTAGATTCGCCTGCCCCGCCACGGCACGGATGGTGCCGGTGGCATCAAATACCGCGGTCATCACCAGCGCCAGAACGCTTGGTAAAACCACTGGCTGCAACGCGCCCATGATATCCAGGCTAAACATAGCCGACTGACCGTTCGCATCCTTCAAACTTGGCATGGCAAACAGCCCCTGATAGGTCACAGCCGGATCAAAGATCAGACCCACCACTGAAATCGCTACGATGGTCAGCAAAATCCCGCCTGGCACACGACGTTTTTCCAGACCAAAGATGGCCGCCAGCCCGATCAGCGCCATAATCACCGGGAACGAGGTGAAGTGGCCGAGTGCCACCGGCAAGCCCGGCGCCGGGTTCTTCACAACCAGGCCAATGCCATCGGCCGCAATCAGCAGCAGGAACAGGCCAATACCGACTCCCGTGCCGTGCGCCACGCCCATCGGCAGGTTACGCAAAATCCAGGCGCGAATCCCGGTGACCGAAATCAACGTGAACAGCAAGCCCATCAGGAATACCGCGCCAAGGGCAACCGGGACGCTAATGTGCTGGCCCAGCACCAGGCTAAACGCGGTGAAGGCGGTCAGGGAAATCGCACAGCCGATCGCCATGGGCAGGTTGGCCCACAATCCCATGATGATCGAACCAAAGCTGGCGACCAGGCAGGTCGCTACAAACACGGCAGTCGGCGAGAAGCCGGCTTTACCCAGCATACCCGGTACGACAATGACGGAGTAAACCATGGCTAAAAAGGTGGTTAGCCCCGCCAAAATTTCCTGACGCACGCTGCTGCCGCGTGCCGAGATGTTGAACCAGGCGTCCAGTTTTCCACTGGCCGGGCGTGAATCGCCAGACATAGTAAATCCTCTGCGTTTTTTAAGATGTAATGAGCCCCACGGCCCGCGTTTGCGCATCATCCTGGTGAAGGTATCTCAGTGAGAAAAGAGGCAAACGTTTACGTAGCCGCGTATTCCAGGTCGTAAAAGGGGACACGGGAAAAGGCAAACGATTATCTGGCGTTTGTTATGGGGTTTTCAACTACTAATCGATTATCAGGCAGGATAAAGCGCAGACTGATGCGGATTAACAATGTGGTTACACTGCTTTAGGCGAAATTTAAGAGAGTGGAACTGGCTGGAAAATCTCGATTTTTTCTATTTATCGCCAAATTTTTCCTCACCAACGGCACCAAACGTATGAGATTGCTGCGACTTGAAGCAATGACCAAGTTGAAGCGCAGCAAAGCGTCCGCGCGATGAATGGATGGAAAATCGTGGCCTGTGCCATTTATCGCATAATTGTCTCTATCCAGCTGCACAAGGGGTAAGAAGTGGCCGCCCTGTGAAGCGATGACCAACTTGAGGACCAGCAAAGGCCCGCCCGAAGAGCAAAGCGTCCGCGCCATGGACGGCGCGGCCGATCTGCATGGATGCGTTATTCCTTTGCGATCGGGCGGGCCTTTGTTGGGCATGGCACCCAACCCACAGCAACTAACCAACAACACCCAATCCACAGCACACAGCCCACAACAACTAACCAATTAGCTGAACGTTATCGCCCCGCCCTGCTCAATCGCACGTTGCCATGCAGCACGCTGCTGCATCGCTTCCAGCCAGCGCGCGGTGGCGGGCATCTCTTGCAACGATCCCCGCATCTGCATCGCCAGCAGCGGGAAACTCATCTGAACATCGGCGAGGCTAAACCGCGAACCGGCGAAATAACGATGCTGACTAAGATGCTGCTCAATCACGCCACCGTGCAGCTTCAGTTGCTTATTCAGCCAGGCCTTCTGAATCCCTTTGCTCAACGCCATGCCTGCCGGACGTAAAATCCATGGCACCGGCTTTTTCCCCAGTTGCCCAAACACCAGCTTCATCACCAGCAGCGGCATCAGCGACCCTTCCGCGTAATGCAGCCAGTAACGTGCCTGAATCTGCTCATCCTCATCCGTGATAGCAAACAGGTGCTCGCTATCATATTTTTGCAGCAGATATTCCAAAATCGCCCCTGACTCGGCGATCACGCGATTGCCATCGGTAATCACCGGCGACTTCCCTAGCGGATGGATTTTCTTTAATGACTCTGGCGCCAGCAGCGTGTCCTCGCGCTGATAACGCTTAATTTGATACGGCACCGACAGCTCTTCCAGCAGCCACAACACGCGATGCGAACGGGAATTTTCCAGATGGTGAACGGTAATCATGCGGTTTTCCTTGCCGGTCAAAGTCTCCCGGCAAGTATAGCGGATTAACCTTTGTGCTCGTCTTGCTCAGGATCGAGTAACACCGCCCCCGAACCTTGCTGTGCCAGACGGTCACCGGGATTGCGCAGTGGACAATCACGCATCGATAAGCAGCCACAGCCAATACACCCATCCAAATCGTTGCGCAGGCGCGTCAGGGTCTCGATACGCTTATCCAGCTCCTCACGCCAGTGCTGCGTCAGCGCATCCCACTCCTGCGTCGACATACGCTTGTTGGCCGGCACGTGCATCAAACTGTCGCTGACAGTCGCCAGCGGAATGCCGATGCGCTGCGCAATCTTGATAATCGCCACCCGGCGCAGCACATCGCGGCTGTAACGCCGTTGATTGCCGCCATTGCGCGAACTGAAAATTAAACCTTTGGTTTCATAAAAGTGCAGCGCGGAAACGGCCACGCCGCTACGTTTCGCCACTTCACCCGGGGTTAACACCGGTTTTGGGTAATTGCGTTCTTTTTTCATTTAGGGCCTTTACCTCAAGTTAACTTGAGGAATTATACTCGCACCCCATCAAAACTTCGAATTTCACACCCGATAAACCTTTCAGAAGGATGAGGCTATGATGCAACAGGAAATCATTCATTCACTGACACACTGGATCGATGAAAATCTGGATAAGGCCCTGTCGATCGATGAAGTGGCAGCAAAATCCGGCTACTCAAAATGGCACCTGCAGCGTATGTTCCGTACCGTGACGAAACAAACGCTGGGTGGCTATATTCGTGAGCGCCGCCTGACTCTGGCCGCTGAAGCGTTACGCCAGACCCAGCGTCCAGTGTTCGATATCGCGATGCAATACGGTTACGATTCACAGCAAACTTTTTCGCGCGTGTTCCGCCGTCAGTTTTCCCAGACGCCGACCGCCTATCGTCACACCATGCGCCGTCAGGCGATGATTCAGCGTCCGCGTCTGCTGAGTTTCGATTGCAGTGAAAACATGAACAGCTTTGCCCAGCGCACAACCGGCGAGTGCTGCCCGGTTCAGTGACATTCTGCGCGCCCTTCGCGGGCGCACCTTCCCGCTTTGCCTCTGCCATCTCCCCCGCTTCGATAAAAATCTTTCTACCATACCAGGTATAAATTTTGTTCAAACTTTCAAATCGAGTGATATAATGTGACCCAAGTCACAGATTTACCCCCGCGTAAGACGGCCAGAAGGGCCTCCCTGACCCTCCTTCTTGCCGCCAGTGATGTCCAATTAATGTCAGGGATATTACTGATTTGAAGAGGTTTTTGGAGATGGCTACGTTAACCACTAGTTTAATCGTCATGCGTTGGGAGCTGCTCAGCGCCATCATGATGTTCTTTGCCAGCACCATGAAAATTAAACTGCGTCAGAACAGTCACCACGTGATGGCACTGATGTGCGGCGGTATTGGTGTAGGCATGTCATGCTGGTTTGTCACCGGCCTGCTCGGCATTACCCTGAGCATGGAAAATCTGCACAACTTCATGGAAATCTCCAAAAACGCCTTCGTTGAAGTGATGAGCCAGACGCCTACTGATTGGCCGATGCCTTAATCGCAGCCAATAAAAAACCCCGCTAAGCGGGGTTTTTTATTTTGCTGTGTGATACTCAAATTTTCTTCAATACGGCTGGAATAACGACTTCCGGCACCGTCACACCCGGTATCTGCGTACCGCGGCGGTCTTGAATCCACATATCACCCATCATCTGGTTTAATCCACGGTCCAACCCGGTCACCAACCCGGCACCTGGCGTAAACGTCAGCTCGCCAAAGTAAATCCGATCACCATCGATGTACCAGTCCACACGCACATAATCAAAATCGCTCGCCAGGGTTTTACTCAGCGCTAATGCGTGCTGTAACTGCGCCATTTGTGGATTCACATCCAGCCCGGTATCGCGAATTTTGTGGTACGCCTCATTGAGGTTGTTCACATAAAAATTCATCGACAGTAACGGGTTACATCGGTTGTAAATCACCTGCAGCACATATTCAAAGCTGCCGTCACGCTTGTTGAACATGTGAAACTTGTAATCAATCGGCGCGGTTTTGCCATCACCAATGTACTGCTCCACCAGAATACGCGGCTTGATGTAGCGATAGTGAATCTCACGCGCTTCATTGGCAAAGTCGGTCTTCAACCAGCGATGGCAGTCACTGATAATTTTCTGCTTCTTCAGCGCATCCGGCTCTTCCAGCAGGATTTCCACCATATTGGAGCCGTGATTGGGCTTAATCACCGTGTTCTTCCAGCTCGGCAACGTATGCAGCGAGTGCGGGTCGCTGGTCTCATACACCAGTGGGATCAGGTATTCGCTGCCCACTTTCTCGGCGATGTATTCGCGCACCGAATATTTATCCGACAGGCGGCCATAGATTTGGTAATCGCCAAAAACGAATTTCCGGTACAGCACCTTCTCATTAAACACTTTCGGTTGACGCAAATTGGGCAGTTTGCGGAATTTATGAAAGTAATAGATGCGGTCCTGGTAAGCCCAGGGCATCTTCTTGATGAAGTACTGGACACTTCTTCTGAGTTCATCTTTCAACTTGAGCATATCGGACCTCATTTGTAGGTTTTGTAGTTGAGTGAGGAAACTTGAATCTTCTGAATGACGCCGTTATTGAAGAAGTAATTCATTACGGTGAGGGACAGAAGTTCAGAGATGAAGACGCTCCAGGCGGCACCCATGATGCCGTAGCCCTGGATCAGCCACCACGACAGCGGCAGACTGATCACCATCAGGCAGATAATCTTCTTCAGCAGATAGTTAAATCCGCCCTCTTTCACCATGTAGCGATACGCTACGGTCCCCATTGCCGAAAAGCAGGTTGCTAACGACAGTAACGTAATGAGACTCCCTGACTGTGTGTACTCGTGACCATACAAAGCGATGATGATTTGCTCGCCATACAGCGCGATCACCGCTAACAACAACAATGAAACACCCATGACATAGCCGTTCAGCCGCGCAGTGAGCTTGATGGCGGCTGCTCCGCGCTCCCGGAAGATCTCCGAGAAGCAGGAAGTGATGATGGCAACCGGAATGAATATCCAGGACGCCGAAATGGTATTGGCGGCAGCAAACAGGCCGAGATCGCGAGCGGAGGCAATACCCGCCAGAAACATCTGAGCGGCCTTAACCTGCACGGAAATGAAGATGCTGGAAATGGCCAACGGTAGACCGGCGTACAGCAGATAACGCAGGTAGGTATTGCGCTTCTCCTGCGGTGGCGACATGTCCTGATTTTCGCGGTAAAAGTTAGACCGTTTAATGACGTATGGCACCAGCGTGACCAGCACAATCGACAGCGTCAGCCACAAGGGATTGAGGTGCAGCCAGGCAATGGTGAAACTCAGGGTAAAGCCCAATAGCAGACCCACTGAGTTAGCCACCGTGTTAAGCCGGGAAGCCAGACGCGCGTTGTTATAGACGCTAAACGTATCCTGCGTCACAAATACGGAGGAGATAAATGAGGCCAGGGCAAATGCGAGGAAATTTTCCTGCATGTTGTACCACACCCAAATCAACACCGGGATGGAGGTCAGCAGCAATAAGACCAACCGCAAGGTGCGCGCCACCGCCATCAGCCGCAGGCCTTTCGGCGCACTCTTGCTGATGCGTTTGAACAGGATGGTTTCGGTACCGAAAATCGCTACGGTCTGCACCATCGAAAACAACGAGGTTGAAAACGCCATCTGACCGAAGATGGTCGGGCCAAATGACTTAGCCACGTAGGAGGTCACAAATATGACGCCGAACACCGAGACGATCTTCTCAGACATCATCCAGGCGGCATTAGACATTACGCTCAATTTCATCGACTGATCCTTAGTATTACTTACAGCAACTGCCTTTCGCTAAAACGTCCTTGAAATGAATTAACAAGCGCTCAGTGGGCCTGACTGAAATTAATAACTTCAAACCAAACTGGTCCGAAAAATGAGACTTCCATCAGGATTCTTTGAATGAATTCAGGAAAATTCCGATTAAATCTGGTGCGAAACTCTGCGGATGTAAACGATTTCAGCCTAAATTCGAAGCAAAGGTTTACTGGCACACCCTGTGATTTTCATAAACAGGTTATGCCGTATTTCCAATGATTGTAGTATTTTTCTGCATTTGGGATGAAATGAATCTATATCAAAAACCCAAAGCCAGGAAGGTGTTCAATGGCATTCAGAATAAAATAAGATTTATCCCATGATGATATTTATTCCAAATAACTTAATTTAGACCTCGCAATTCTAATCGCGCACTTTAATACTGCATTAATACTCTTTTTGCAGTACCAGATATTAATACAGTAATTCTCATCCATTAATTGATAAGAAAGGTAAGAGCATTTATGAGAAAGTCACGATATAGCGAAGAGCAAATCACAAATGCCATTAAAGCTTCTGAAACGGGAGTGAAAGTCAGGGAGATTTGTGAAGAGCTTGGCATTTCCGAGGCCACCTTCTATAGCTGGAAGAAAAAATTTTCTGGGCTTTCTTCAGAAGAAGGTAGAAAAATCAAAGATTTGGAGGATAAACTACAAAACCTTACCCGTGAACTGCAGTCACTGAGTTCCGACAAAGAGATGCTGCAAAGCGTGCTGAAAAACTTCTTCACTACAAATGAGAAGCGGCAAGCTGTTAACTTCCTGCAAACCACCTTCGACATTGGAACGCGTCGTAGCTGCCGCTTGCTGGATATTAGCCGTAGTGTTTACCACTATCCTTCAGGCTCCGATAATCGCTGACACCATTAAGACCGTTGTTATTTGACTTAATGCTGAGATTTGTTCTTACCAGAAGAGATGAAGATCATTTAATTCGGCGTTCGTAACATAACAATTCGCACCATTTTTTCCTGATGAATATCATCGCGGATTTGCTTCCTTTTTTGCGGTAAAATTGATTCACATCAGCAAAAGTCTCGCTATTCAAGCCTTTCATACGCAGCCCAATCTCATTACGGTGAGATTGGCGCTTCGTTTTATTACTTAATTGATATTAATGATCAGAACTGAATACAGATAAATCTGTTAAGCAATCATGAACAACGACATGTAATCACCCTCACAGAAACTCTTATTTTTTTTGGACCTGTCACTTCAGGTGATGATCACAGCTCACTATTTTGCCAGAGTGATGCGCTGATAATCGCACCAGGATTGTTCCGGATTAGAAACGTTATCACGCCTAAACAATAACAGTAAAAAATGGCGACTTATGGGAAATATCGCCCGGTAATTCATCGCTGTGTTTAATCATTTTTTCATGCAAATTCAGCGGATGTTTCTCAACACCGGAGCAGCATCTTGAGAAAATCGTGGCTTGAAGCGGTGATTTTCAGTGCCAAATCGCAATAAAAATGCAGATAGAACACCTTTTTAACCCTCCCGGCGCCGGTTTTTTTACCCTTCCCCGCGGATTTTCACCCCTCAACCATCCGCTTGAGTGACCGGAGTCCCCCCTGAATGCAACATGGGTTATGACAAAGTGGGGTAAAAACAGGCAAGGATAAGCGAGGGAAAGTTATATCGCGGTGGTGTCTGAAGATAAAAAAGGCGAAGAGGAGCGCAAGAGAGAGGCGGCAAATTCCTAAAAACACTGAAGAAAGGGCTGCTGAGCCCTTCTCCTCAGCAGCCAGAAATTCATGTTAAAGCGCGCTGACTTGCGGCTGCGGTTTAATACGCATGGCGTAGATCACGCCGACGATGAGACAGCCAATCCCGATGCCAGTGAGCAGTGGCGGCCAGCTCTGTCGCCAGAGGAAGGTCCACAGCAGACCAGCCAGCGTTTCGAACACAATCAGCGGCCCCATGATGACCGTTGGCACACGCTGGCTAGCCGCATTCCAGCATAGCGTGCCTAACCATGAACATATCAGCCCAATCGCCAGCATGATGAGGAGAAAACGCGTGGGCTGCGGGCCAAATGGCAGAGCGAACTCAGGCTGCTGCCAGTAAAGCTGACCGCAGACTAATAAATAGAACACCAACGCCAGCGGTAAGGTCACCAACCCTTGTGCCGTCGCCCAGCTACCGGCTTTATGCTGTGGATGCGCGCGCAGCCAAATGCCATTACGCAGCGGATACCAGGTCCAGCAGGCGACCGCTAAAATCGCCAGTAATAGCCCTGTCAGGTAGCGCGACCAGTCAAAATCCGGCCCCTGCATCTGCATCTGCATCTCCGCAGCATTCACGCAGCCCAGCCCAGCTGCAATAATCAGTAGCGCCGGAAAGAGTTTACGCCAGGAAAGTCGCCCTTCAAGATGGCCGTAGCAGAGGTTGGCCGTTACGGTGATAACCACCGGCAAGGTGCCAATGATCATGGTCGAGATCGGCGCACCGGTGCGCTGGATAGCACTGGCAAGGCAGGCGTAATAGAGCAGATTACCGACCAGCGACAATTTCAGCGCTTCCAGCCAATCTTTACGTGCCAGCTGTTTCAGACGGCGGCGATCCAGCCATGCCAGCGGTAATACCACCAGCCCAAAAGCCACGTAACGTCCGGCCGATTGTAAGGTACCCGGATAGTCAGGTATCAGCAGCGGCCCCACAAAAATGAGCCCCCACATCAATCCTGCGGCCAGTGCAAACACGATTCCTGCAAACATTCTCTTTTCCTTTATCACTTTTCCGTCGCAGTGTGGTGTAACCGGATAATAAAGGCTTGTAGCAGATTGCGGTTAACGTGAGGGGAAAACTTGCTTCTGATAACGTCCAGGGGTGATGCCATAGCGATGGGCAAAAGCGCGCGTGAGGTGCGCCTGATCGGTCAATCCAACGGCGGCCGCCACCGAAGCCGCGCTTTCCCCCATCCCCAAACGTTGCTTGGCATCGAACAGACGAAAGGCCATCAGCATCTGATGTGGCGTGACATGGAAGTGGTGTTTAAAACTGCGGAGAAAATGCCACGGCGACAACGACGCCAGTGCGGCCAGCTCATCAAGACGAATCGGCTCCGCCAGGTTTTCACGCAGATAGGTTTTTACCGCATCAAAGCGATGGGCGCCCTCTTCGGGTCGGGATTTTCCCTGATGAGCCAGCGGGCGTAATAGCTCCAGCAGTTCCAGCAATAGACTCTCGCGTTCCAGCGCGCTGGTGGCCTGCCACATCTGCGCCAGTCGCTGGGAAAACGGCTGTGCCAGACGGGCGTCTGTACGCAGCGCTTCACTAAACCACCAGTGACGATCGCCGGTAAGCCGCTCCATCTCCTGCGGATCAATATAGATCATGCGATAACGCCAGCCCTCATCACAGGCCGATTCCCCGGTGTGCAATTCATCAGGGTTCATCATCACCAGTGAATGCTGCGGTGCCGTATAGTGCGTGCCGCGGTAGCGAAAACGCTGTGCACCCGATTCAATGGTGCCGATACCGAAAGCTTCATGGGTATGCGGCTCAAAGGCGTAACGCGAGATGTGCGCCTGATACAGCTCGATACCCGGCAGTTCAGCAAAATGCTGGAACTGCGCTTGATCGCACTTATCAGGAAAGATTTCCGGAACCACCTTCACATCACACCTCCTAAAAACAGGCTAATTAGCATGCGCGGCGGCGAGCTGAAATGCAAAACAGATTTGCTTTACCTGCATACGTAACAATCGCGATACTGTCATCCACTATATAAAGGAGGCGATGATGGCTAATCGGGTGGTAGTGGTAGTGGATATGCAAAACGGCGTGCTGGCTTCGCCACGTTTTGATCGTGACGGACGTTGTCAGCGCATCAATCAACTGACGGCAGCGGCCGATCAGGTGATTTTTATCCAGCACGTTGAGCCAGGCCTCGAAGTGAACAGCGAAGGCTGGCAGATCGTGCCGGAATTGGATCAGCCAGCCAACGCGATCTACGTTAACAAGACCGCTTGCGACAGTTTCTGGCAAACCGACCTGGCGGCTCAGCTTGATCAACATGGCATTGAGAGCTTTGTAATTTGCGGTTGTGCGACCGATTACTGTGTCGATACCACCATCAAGGTGGGTGCCAGCCTGGGCTATCGCATCACCGTTGCCGCCGATGCGCATACCACGGCCGATCGGACTTACGTTTCCGCACAGCAGCAGATCAATCAGCATAATGAAGTCTGGGCGGATTTGATTATGCCGGGCAACCCGGTGTTAGTGCGTGATACTGAGGTGCTTTTGCGGGAGTGGCGGCCGCATTAGAAGCGATGAAGCCGGACGGATTTGTCCGGCTTCATGATGGAAGACGCACAGCAGCTACATTTTCCGCTTCCATTGATAACAGTTTGTTCCTGTCGGCTGTTCAATCAGTCCCTCATGCACCGCGCGCTGCAACCATTCAGTCAGCTGAATCTGATGCAGGCCCGTCCGCGAGCCCAGATCCTCGATCGTAACGGGATGGGCGGCCAGTGCCGGCAATTGCGCCTGAAAAATTTGATAAAAATCGGATGGATGCCAGATTCCTTCTGGTTCCTGAGCCACATTAACCACAGCGGTCATGTCGGGCAGCTTGTACCCTGCGCGGCTCAATAAATCCTCCTGCTGATGGGGCTGATGACAGGGAGGCGACATCCATTGCGCAACATCAATGTCATCGGGGTAAGCAGCGCACCATTGCCCCCCCTGTTTAACCAGTTCAGCGTTGCTGGCCTGTACATCGTCGGTAGGCTTAACCCACAACGGCACCCACTTATTGCGCAGATTCTCTTCTGCACCGACCAGCGTCCCGCCCTTGTGACCCGCGTGCACCACCAGCGCACTCCTCGCCAGGCAATAAACGTATCGATTGCGCGCCATTGCATTACCCACAGTAAAGCCCGCTTCAGGATAGAACGGTGAAAGCAGCAGTAATTTACCCGCCATTAACCCCTTTCGCCATTTGGCGCTGGTCGCAGCGGTCAGCAGACTATCACTGAGGACACCCACGACGGTTCCGTTGTGTTGCAATGCGCCCAGCATAGCGGCTTCATCGATGCCTCGTGCGCCACCTGAAATCAGATTTACCCCCGCAGAGGCCACTTTTCCCGCAACCTGACGACTGAACGCTAAATCCAGCTCGCTGGCATTTCTCGATCCTACTACCGCAAGACCGGGTTGATTTAACAGAGCGATATCACCACAGCCGAACAGGACCGCTGGCGCGTTGGTGCGCAATTGTTGCTTAAGCAGCCTTGGGTAATCAGCATCAGAACGCGTTAGCACCCAAAGCCCCGCGCGCTGCCAACGTTCAATCGCTAACGCCAGGCTGTGCCCACGACTGAGTAGCGTTTCAATTCGCTCGCGTGTGATATGGGGTTCTACCCAGGTGGCTAACATGACATCAGCACCAGAGCTGAGCAGATCGGCGGGTGAAGCGGATTGCTGTTTTAACCACAGGGCAAATCGTCCCCATTCCGCATTACTTAGCGGCTTCACCTCATCCTCGCTCTGGCGCGAGAAGTCACTGGTTAACAAAAGTGTTGCTTGTGCAACAGGAGATAAATTCATGACTCTTTCACCGTTGAGGTTGCCAGCGCCAGTGGGTAGACAATGCCGCTACCCGCCTGCTGAAGCAGAGCGGCAGCCACTGCCATTGTCCAACCTGAATCGACAATATCGTCTACCAGTAACACAGCCGTGGCAGGCAGATTAGCGCAAGTGGAAAACGCGCCATCCAGATTACGACATTGATGGAAGCGATTATTTTGCAGACGTTGTCGAGGGTTATCTTTCACTTTCTGAAGTGCATCTATAAAGGGTAAGTCGAGTCGCAGTGCCAACCGGCGGGCAAAATCCGCCACCAGTTGAGGTTGGCGCAACGACGGTACGCAACAAACCCACTTTGGCGCAGGCACCGGCTGCCAGCGCTGTTCAATCAATTCAGCCAGAGCAGAAACAAGTTCATCGCTGAAATGGCCTGCGGCTTTCTCGGCCACTACCCGAGATCCCCACCCGGCATCTCCCCAGCGCGAAAGCACCCGACCTTCCTGCGCACGCAGGGTAGCAGGTAAATTGCCGCGAAAACCGTATTCTTCAAATGCCTGAGCAGCCACCTGAATTTTGGGCGAAAGCACCGTTTCGGCGCGCTGTAGAAAAGTCGCAGCCTGATGAGCCAACATTGCATCCACCTTCGGGTCAATCAAGGGCCGGCCGAGACAATATGCACATTTGCCACAGGATATCGGGTCGGCATCATCCAGCGATAATCGCAGAAACGTCATCAGGCAGCCGCGCTGTGAGATATAAGCCTGTACTTCCTGCCACTCTTGTTCGCGCTGCTGCGTAAGATGCACGATACGTTTGCGATCCAACTGATAGAAAACCGGCGTTCTCCGCCACTGCCTTTTTACTTTAATCACCGGGGCAGGATTTTCAACGCTCAGTAATTTCAGTACTTTTTCAATTTGCCCCTGACGCAGATTGGTTTGCTGCTCGATATCGCGAATCGACAAACCATCGCTCTCCTCCAGCACCTGCAAAATATCATGCACCTGTGCTTCTGCCGGAAAAGCTGACTGCCGGAAGAACTGATGAATATCACGATCTTCCCCCCCAGACATCAGCACGCCAACCGCATGATCGATGCCACGACCCGCGCGTCCTACCTGTTGGTAGTAAGCGACAATCGAAGCAGGCGCCTGATAGTGCAGCACAAAACTTAAATCAGGTTTGTCATATCCCATTCCCAGTGCGGTGGTCGCCACCAGGACTTTCAATTGGTTAGTCAGCAGCAAGTTCTCAAGATGTTGGCGATAGTCATTGCTGCTGTCGAAACCCGCGTTCTCAACGCTGCCATGATAGGCGCGCGCATCAATGTGCTGCGTGCGTAACCAGGCCGCTACCTGTTCGGCATCACGAACGGTAAGCGTGTAGACGATCCCGGTTCCCTCAAGAGTCGGAATGACTTGCGCCAGCCAGGCAAGACGTGACGCCTGATTCGGTAGAATGAGTGTTTGAAGCGCCAGACTCTTACGGATCAGCTCACCGCGTTGAATCACTATGTCGCCCATCTGTTGCTGTATATCTGCAACAACACGATTATTGGCAGTAGCGGTGGTGCCAAGCACCGGCGTGTTTGCGGGTAATTGCCTTAGAATGCTGACGATACGGCGATAATCGGGACGGAAATCGTGCCCCCAATCGGAGATACAGTGCGCTTCGTCAATCACCATGAGCGCGATGCGGTTGGCAATCGGCTGCAGTACGGTTTCGATAAATTGATCATTCGCGAGACGTTCTGGAGAGATGAGTAAACAATCAACCTGATTATCCAGCACGCGCTGTGTCACCGACTGCCAGTCACTGCTGTTCGAAGAATTGAGGGTTTCAGCCACAATGCCTAATCGACGGGCAGACTCAATTTGGTTACGCATCAGCGCCAGTAGCGGTGAAACGATAATGGTTGGGCCCATACCGCGATCGCGAAAAATTTTGGCGCTGATGAAATAGACGGAGCTTTTACCCCAGCCAGTCCGCTGCACCACCAATAATTTTTGCTGTTTATTCACTAGTGCATCTATCGCTTCCCACTGCCCACGACGAAACTGGGCATGATCATTTGCCAGTGCGACTTTTAATAATGCTTCTGCCTGTTGCTGTTTCATTATCACTCCTTGATGGGAAATGCGTCCCTTCTTTTGATTGAGAAACCTGAGAGTCAGATACAAAAAAGCCCCGTAAAACGAGGCCTTAGCGTGTAATTATGCGTGCGCGTGGTCTTAGAACGGGATGTCGTCGTCAAAGTCCATTGGCGGTTCGTTGTTCGCCGGTGCGCTCTGCTGCTGCGGACGCTGTTGTGCGCCGCCGCTGAACTGGTTGCCGCCCTGAGGCTGCTGCTGAGGTTGCTGTGGCTGGCCCCAGCCGTTGTTATTGCCGCCGCCCTGGCCGCCCATCGGTGCGCCACCTGCGTTCGCGCCCTGCTGACGTCCACCGAGCATCTGCATGGTGCCGCCAACGTTAACAACCACTTCGGTGGTGTATTTTTCCTGGCCGCTTTGATCCTGCCATTTACGGGTACGCAGCTGGCCTTCGATGTAAACCTGAGAGCCTTTACGCAGGTATTCACCCGCCACTTCAGCCAGTTTGCCGAACAGCACAACACGGTGCCATTCAGTAATCTCTTTGTTTTCACCGGTTTGCTTGTCGCGCCAGCTTTCCGACGTGGCCAGCGTAATGTTGGCTACCGCGCCACCATTTGGCATGTAGCGCACTTCCGGATCCTGACCCAGATTCCCGACAAGAATCACTTTGTTTACGCCACGACTGGCCATGTTGCTGTCTCCCGATGAGTTGATGCTAAAAGTCTAAGCCAAAAATTGTATCACGTCACAATGACGGTGCCCACTTCAGAGCAGGCTCGCAATTTTTATTTGGCACACAGAATAGCAAAAGCACTGGATATTTATTCAGTTTATTTTTTGTGCCATACTAACGCGTTTCTGCTGGTCGTGCTGGCAAGGCATGGCGAGTGTTGTTCAATCCGGGAAAGGTGAATGGATAAGATCGAAGTCCGCGGTGCTCGCACCCATAATTTGAAGAATATCAACCTGATCATCCCTCGAGATAAGCTGATTGTGGTCACCGGTCTGTCGGGTTCCGGTAAGTCTTCGCTGGCGTTTGATACGTTGTATGCCGAAGGGCAGCGTCGCTATGTTGAATCGCTCTCGGCCTATGCGCGCCAGTTTCTTTCATTAATGGAGAAACCGGACGTGGACCATATTGAAGGTCTCTCGCCCGCCATTTCTATTGAGCAGAAATCCACATCGCATAACCCGCGCTCGACGGTCGGCACGATTACTGAAATCCATGACTATCTGCGTCTGCTGTTTGCCCGTGTGGGTGAACCACGCTGCCCGGATCACGATGTTCCGCTGGCGGCACAGACCGTGAGCCAGATGGTGGATCAGGTGATGGCGCAGGAGGAAGGCCGTCGTCTGATGCTGCTGGCACCCGTGGTGAAAGATCGCAAAGGCGAGCACACCAAAACACTGGAAAACCTTGCGGCTCAAGGCTACATCCGCGCCCGTGTTGATGGCGAAGTCTGTGATCTGTCAGATCCCCCCAAGCTGGAACTGCAGAAAAAGCACACCATTGAAGTCGTCGTGGACCGCTTCCGCGTGCGCGATGACCTGGCGACGCGCTTAGCAGAATCCTTTGAAACCACGTTGGCGCTGAGTGGTGGTACCGCCATCGTCGCCGATATGGATGACAGCGAGGCCGAGGAGCTGCTGTTCTCCGCCAACTTTGCCTGCCCGATTTGTGGCTACAGCATGAGTGAGCTGGAACCGCGCCTGTTCTCGTTCAACAACCCGGCCGGTGCCTGCCCAACCTGCGATGGTCTGGGCGTGCAGCAGTATTTCGATCCCGATCGCGTGGTGCAAAACCCTGAGCTATCACTGGCGGGCGGTGCGATTCGTGGTTGGGATCGCCGCAACTTCTATTACTTCCAGATGTTGCGTTCGCTGGCAGAGCATCTGGATTTCGATGTCGAAGCGCCGTTTAACAGCCTGAGCGACAAAGCGCGCGAAGTGATTCTGTACGGTTCCGGCAAAGAGAATATCGAATTCAAATACATCAACGATCGCGGTGACACTTCGGTGCGTCGCCATCCGTTTGAAGGTGTGCTGCACAACATGGAACGCCGTTATAAAGAGACGGAGTCCAATGCGGTGCGTGAAGAGCTGGCGAAATTCATCAGCAATCGCTCCTGCACCAGCTGCGAAGGCACACGCCTGCGCCGTGAAGCACGCCATGTATTTGTTGAGAATACCAACCTGCCGACCATCTCTGAGATGAGCATCGGCCATGCCACCGACTTTTTCCGCAATCTGAAACTGAGCGGACAGCGCGCGCAGATCGCCGAAAAAATCCTGAAAGAGATCGGCGATCGTCTGAGCTTCCTGGTTAACGTCGGGTTGAATTATCTGTCGATGTCACGTTCCGCAGAAACGCTCTCTGGCGGCGAAGCGCAGCGTATTCGTCTGGCAAGCCAGATCGGTGCGGGTCTGGTGGGCGTGATGTATGTGCTTGATGAGCCCTCAATTGGTCTGCATCAGCGCGATAACGAACGTCTGCTGGGCACCTTGATTCACCTGCGCGACCTCGGCAACACCGTGATTGTGGTCGAGCACGATGAAGATGCGATTCGCGCCGCTGACCACGTAATTGATATTGGTCCTGGCGCAGGCGTGCACGGTGGCCAGGTCGTGGCTGAGGGTGATGTGAATGCCATTATGGCTAACGAAGCATCGCTGACCGGACAATACCTGAGCGGCAAACGCGAAATTGCCATTCCGCAACAGCGCGTGAAAGGCGACCCGGCGAAAGTGCTGAAACTCACCGGCGCACGCGGTAACAACCTGAAGGATGTCACGCTGACGATTCCGGTTGGCCTGTTCACCTGTATCACCGGCGTTTCGGGTTCCGGTAAGTCTACGTTAATCAACGACACGCTGTTCCCGATTGCACAGCGGCAGCTGAACGGGGCCACCACGACGGAGGTTGCTCCCTATCGCGAGATCGCGGGTCTGGAGCATTTCGATAAAGTCATCGATATCGACCAGAGTCCCATCGGCCGCACGCCGCGCTCGAACCCGGCCACTTACACCGGTATTTTCACCCCGGTGCGTGAGCTGTTTGCCGGTGTACCTGAAGCACGTTCCCGTGGGTACAATCCGGGGCGCTTCAGCTTTAACGTGCGCGGTGGACGTTGCGAAGCCTGCCAGGGCGACGGCGTAATTAAAGTCGAAATGCACTTCCTGCCGGATGTGTATGTGCCTTGCGATCAATGCAAAGGCAAACGCTATAACCGTGAAACGCTGGAGATTAAATACAAAGGCAAAGGGATTCACGAAGTGCTGGATATGACCATCGAAGAAGCGCGTGAGTTCTTTGATGCCGTACCCGCGCTGGCGCGTAAACTGCAAACGCTGATCGACGTGGGTCTGTCTTATATTCGCCTCGGTCAGTCTGCAACCACGCTGTCAGGCGGTGAAGCGCAACGTGTAAAACTGGCGCGCGAGCTGTCGAAACGTGGCACCGGGCAAACACTCTATATCCTTGATGAGCCAACCACGGGTCTGCACTTTGCTGATATTCAGCAGTTGCTGGAAGTGCTGCATCAGTTGCGCGATCAGGGCAATACCATCGTGGTGATTGAGCATAACCTCGACGTGATCAAAACGGCTGACTGGATTGTCGACTTGGGTCCGGAAGGCGGCAGCGGCGGCGGCGAAATCCTGATTTCAGGCACGCCAGAAACCGTGGCAGAGTGTGAAAAATCCCACACTGCCCGCTTCCTCAAGCCGATGCTGAAGAAGAAGTAAAATTGAAGGCCCGCACTGCGGGCCTTCTCATTTCTTTCAATGCGCAGGCGCGACTCACGCGAGTTTAACAGCTTAATATTGCAGCTATTCGAGCCTGTTATCTGGCTGTCAGATTCCGCAGCAAAATGCAGAAACAGGCAAGAATCAGACAACTTCAGGCATATACGCATCTCATCTCGCTGACTATCCTTACACAGTTCCTTTTTGGCGTAGCTCGTTACGCCTTTGTCCCTTCAGATCGCTGAACGGGATCCCGCAATACACTCACGACACACCCGATTGGAGACACCATGAATATTACGCATGCCTATGCCGCACAGGACGCGAAATCCAAGCTCGCCCCGTTCGACTATAAGCCGCGCGAGCTTCGCGCTCATGATGTGCAGATTGAAGTGTTGTACTGTGGCGTTTGCCACTCTGACCTACACCAGGCGCGCAACGAATGGAAAAACACCCTTTTCCCGGTGGTGCCAGGCCACGAAATCGTTGGTCGCGTCACTGCCGTAGGCGCACACACCCACAAATACAAAGTGGGCGACCTGGTCGGTGTCGGCTGTTTAGTTGATTCCTGCCGCAGCTGTCCAAGCTGCCAGAGAGGATTGGAGCAATATTGCGAAAACGGCTTTGTGGGCACCTATAACGGTGAAGACCGTGAAACTGGCGCCATCACTTACGGCGGGTACTCCACAGCGATGGTCGTGGATGAGAACTATGTGCTGCGCGTGCCGGAAAATCTCGATCTGGCCGGCGTGGCGCCGCTGCTGTGTGCGGGTATCACCACCTATTCCCCGCTGCGTCACTGGAACGTTGGCCCAGGTAAGAAAGTGGGCATCGTTGGTTTGGGTGGCCTCGGTCATATGGGTGTGAAAATCGCGCATGCGATGGGCGCGCATGTGGTGTTGTTCACCACTTCACCTTCGAAAATTGAAGACGGTAAGCGCCTTGGTGCTGATGAAGTCGTCATTTCGAAAGATGCCGATCAAATGGCGCAGCATGCCAACAGCTTTGATTTCATCTTGAATACCGTTGCGGCTCAACACGATCTCAACCCGTTCATCACCCTGTTGAAGCTGGATGGCAATATGACGTTGGTGGGCGCGCCAGAGCACGATCACCCGGCCCCGCAAGTGTTTAACCTGATCTTCAAACGTCGCAGCATCGCCGGTTCACTGATCGGTGGTATTGCTGAGACCCAGGAGATGCTGGATTTCTGTGGCAAGCACGGTATCACTTCCGATATCGAACTGATCGCCATGAACCAGATTAACGAAGCCTATGAACGTATGCTGAAAAGCGACGTGAAATACCGCTTCGTGATTGATATCAACACCCTGCGAGAAGAGTCAGCGGCTTAATTAGCGCGAGTCTTCATCATGGCTGACGCCCGCCGCGCGCGTGGCGTCAGCCTGTTGCCAGGAAGCCTCCACCAGATAATAAATCTGCGAATCCTTTAGGGATCCATCCAGCCACAGCGTGCTCCAGTGCGACTTATTGAGATGCTCGCTCGGGAATACGTCACTGTGCTCTTCGCGCAATAAATCAGCCAGCGCAGGCGAGGTTTTCAACGATAGCGCCGGACGCCCTTTCACCTCATGCACCATGGCAAACAGTACGCCTTCGCTTTTTACCTGTGTGGCATCCCATTCATTTTTATAGCTCTGCTCCGCACCCGATTTGCTCATGCAGTAGGTGAGGAGATCCGAAATGTTCATGCGGTATTCTCCTTGGTAGAGGCCGATTTGAGGCCCGATGACGCCTGCCATCGGCTTCATTACAGACGTCATGACACCGTTTAAGTGTGCAGCAAGTCAGCCAAAGGTAAAGGCGGTGGCACCAGATAACGCACATAAAAAAACCGCCAGCCCGGAGGCATGGCGGTTTTCTCGTGCTGCGAAGTGCGTTACATCACGGCAGCAAAGGCCTCGGCCACCTGATTAACGTTGCGGCTGTTGAGGCCAGCCACACACATACGGCCGCTGGCGATCAGATATACGCCGAACTCATCACGCAGGCGATCAACCTGCTGCGCGCTTAAACCGGTGTAACTGAACATGCCGCGCTGCTTCAGCAGGTAATCGAAGTTTTTGCCCGGCAGCTTGGTGCTCAATACGTTGACCAGCGTCTGGCGCATTTCGATGATGCGCAGGCGCATGGCTTCCACCTCGGCCAGCCAGTTGTTCAGCAGCGCCTCATCGTTCAGTACGCAAGAAACCACCTGCGCGCCAAAGTTTGGTGGGCTGGAGTAGTTGCGACGGACGGTCGCTTTCAGCTGACCCAACACGCGAGCAGACTCTTCTGCGCTCTCACACACGATGGAGAGGCCACCAACACGCTCGCCATACAACGAGAAGATTTTCGAGAATGAGTTGCTGACCAGAGCCGGCAAGCCCGCAGCAGCAATCGCGCGAATCGCATAAGCATCCTGCTCCATGCCCGCACCAAAGCCCTGATAAGCGATATCGAGGAACGGAATCAGTTCCTGCGCTTTCAATACTTCGGTGGTTTCATCCCACTGCGCGTTCGTCAGATCCGCGCCAGTTGGGTTGTGGCAGCATGGGTGCAACAACACGATAGATTGCTTCGGCAGCGTTTTCAGCTTGGCAATAAACGCATCAAACTTCACGCCGTTGGTCTCTTCGTCGTACCACGGATAAGTCTGTGCGTCGAAACCCGCACCGTTGAAAATTGCGATGTGGTTTTCCCACGTCGGATCGCTCACCCAGACATTTGAGTGCGGGAAGTAACGCTTGAGGAAATCCGCCCCGACTTTCAGTGCACCGGAGCCACCCAGCGTCTGGATGGAAGCAATGCGACCGGCCTTCAGCATCGGGTGTTCTTTGCCAAACAGCAGCGGTGCAATCGCATTACGGTATGGGCCCAGGCCTTCCATCGGCAGGTAAAGCGACGCCTGATGCGGCTGCGCCTGCAGGCGTTCTTCTGCCGCAGCCACGGCTTGCAACTGAGGAATGATACCCGCCTCGTTGTAATAGAGGCCAATGCTCAGATTCACTTTATTGTCACGTGGGTCCTGTTTGAAGGTTTCCATCAGCGACAGAATTGGATCGCCAGCATAAGCATCAACGTTTTGAAACACGGTGCAGATCTCCATGATTGGTCATAAATAGTCGGTAAAGAGGCGTCATCAAACCATGTAGCGGCCGGGACGATGATTCATAGCGATGATGAGATTAAGGATCACCGCGCCCGCGATAGAGGCCAAAAGTATCGGCAGCGACACCACGAACAGGGATGCGAGTACCACGCAGGTATCCACCGCCATTTGCAGTTTGCCGGCACGCAGACCGATACGGTCCTGCAGCCAGAGCGCCAAAATGTTGATACCGCCGAGGCTGGCTTTGTGACGAAACAACACTATAAACCCAATCCCCATCACCACGTTACCGAACAATGTCGCATAAAACGGATTTAGCGCAGAAAAATGGATGAACATCGGATGCAAGTGCGTGAACAGTGAAACCAGCCCCACTGCGCAGAACGTTTTAACCGTGAATTCCCAGCCCATGCGGCGCACTGCCAGCCAGTAAAACGGCAGGTTAATCAGGAAAAATGCGGTACCAAAAGAGAGGTGTGTCAGATAGCTGATTAAAAACGCGATACCTGCTGTGCTGCCAGTCAGCGCGCCCGCCTGTTTCAGCATCATCACGCCAAAGGAAACCATTAAGGTGCCGAGCACTATCGCCAGCGCATCTTCAATACGTGAATGAGGAATTTTAGTGGGTTGAACAACGTTATCCATGGAGTCATCTCAGTGCAATTGATGCGGTTCAAATGCAAAAAACGCACCACATAGGCGGCGTTAAGTCGCCACCTATGGGGTGCCAGCGATTATCCAATTGATATCTAAGGCGCTTTTATTGCAGGTTTTTGTGCATCAACCCAAACTTTAACCGTTGATTCATGCACAAATCTGTTTTCTGGCGCGCGTTATTTGCATTTACTGTGCGTTAATTGCACCAGATTAGCACATCATGCACTTTTTTGGCGCGTTTTGTGCTCGGGGATAATCATCAAGCCGTTCTCTTTTAAACGGCTCAACACCACGGAGGTTTTCACATGGGCCACACTCTGATGGCCAGCCACCAGCTGACTGATCAACGCACTCAGCGAGGCTAAATCAGCCACGGCCACTTTCAGCAGATAATCAGCATCACCGGTGGTTTTAAAGGCATCAACAATCGCGTCCTCCTCTGCCACCATGCGATGGAAACTCTCTTCATAATCTGGCGTGTGATTCTTTAAACGCACTTCAATCAAGCCCACCATGCCGAGACCCACCGCGTCCGGCGAGAGCCGTGCGTGATAGCCGAGGATGAGGTTTGCCTGTTCAAGATTGATGCGGCGGCGTGAACATTGAGACGCCGAAAGACCGACTAAATCACTGAGTTCCTGATTGGTAAGGCGGCCGTTAGATTGTAATAGTGTCAATATCTTAAGGTCGTAATCATCTACCTGAGTCATTCTGCTTCCACAGCGTTATAGGGTGCGCTTTGGTACAGATAACCTGATTAAAGCCGGGGTTGTCCAACACTATTTTCTGATGACGTGAAATGCATGCACAAATCGTGCATGCATCCAGCGGGAAAGGATTATTCGTCGTCGTAGGACGGACCTGCGTAGTTATCAAAGCGCGACCACTGGCCATTGAAGGTCAATCGTACTGTACCGATTGGGCCGTTACGCTGCTTACCGAGGATGATCTCGGCGATGCCTTTAAGATCGCTGTTTTCGTGATACACCTCATCGCGATAGATGAACATGATCAAGTCAGCATCCTGCTCGATCGATCCCGATTCACGCAGATCCGAGTTCACCGGACGTTTATCGGCGCGCTGCTCCAGTGAGCGGTTAAGCTGCGACAGCGCCACCACCGGCACATTGAGCTCTTTCGCCAGCGCTTTGAGCGAGCGCGAGATCTCCGCGATCTCCAGCGTACGGTTATCCGACAGCGCCGGCACGCGCATCAACTGGAGATAGTCGATCATGATCAGGCTTAAGCCGCCATTCTCACGAAACACGCGGCGCGCGCGCGAACGCACTTCCGTTGGCGTCAGGCCAGAAGAATCATCGATGAACATGTTCTTCTTCTCCAGCAAGATGCCCATGGTGGCAGAGATGCGCGCCCAATCTTCATCTTCCAGCTGGCCGGTACGAATGCGCGTTTGGTCAACGCGTGATAATGACGCCAGCATACGCATCATTAGCTGCTCGCTGGGCATCTCCAGACTGAATATCAGCACCGGTTTGTCTTGCAGCATCGCGGCGTTTTCACACAGGTTCATGGCGAAGGTGGTTTTACCCATCGACGGACGCGCCGCCACGATGATCAAATCTGAACCCTGCAAACCGGCGGTCTTTTTGTTCAGATCCTGATAGCCCGTATCCACTCCGGTGACACCATCGTGCGGGGTCGACACCAGCGCTTCAATACGCGAGACCGTGGCTTCCAGAATTTGCTCGATGTTCTGCGGGCCTTCCGCCTTATTGGCGCGCTGTTCAGCAATCTTGAAGACGTTGGATTCTGCGAAATCGAGCAAATCTTCACTGCTGCGCCCCTGCGGATCGTAACCGGCATCAGCAATTTGATTCGCTACCGAGATCATTTGGCGCACAACGGCACGTTCACGCACGATATCCGCATAAGCGCCGATGTTTGCCGCGCTTGGCGTGTTTTTCGCCAGCTCTGCCAGATAAGCAAAGCCACCGGCCATCTCCAGCTCGCCCAGTGTTTCCAGCGATTCAGACAGCGTAATGAGGTCAATCGGCTGGCCCATTTCCAGCAGACGCTGCATCTCAGAGAAGATCATGCGGTGCGAACGGTTGAAGAAATCATCCGCCACCACGCGCTCGGAGACGTTATCCCAGCGTTCGTTATCCAGCATCAACCCACCGAGCACCGACTGCTCCGCTTCAATAGAGTGCGGCGGCATTTTCACGCCTTCCAGCTGACGATCGCGGGGTTCGTTGGATTTGTTGGTGGGTTTATTTCCTGCCATAGTGAATGCATTACCGATCGTGAAAGGGACGCGCAAGTATACCGTCCCAGGATGAACAATCACAGGAGTCAGAATGGCAAAGCGTATTCAGTTCAACCAACACGGTGGCCCGGAGGTACTGCAATGGGTCGATTTTGAGCTGGCCGATCCCGCTGAACATGAGGTTCAGGTCGAAAACAAGGCGATTGGCATCAACTATATCGACACCTATGTGCGCAGCGGGCTCTATCCGGTGGCGGCTTTCCCGTCCGGGCTGGGCACAGAAGCCGCTGGCGTGGTGAAACGCGTTGGCTCAGGCGTGACGCGCTTTAAGCCCGGCGATCGCGTGGTCTATTGTCAGGCCGCGCTGGGTGCCTATAGCGAAATGCATAACGTGGCGGAAGAGCGTCTGGTGATCCTGCCGGAGAGCATCAGCTTTGAACAAGGTGCAGCCTCGTTTTTGAAAGGCTTAACCGTGCAGTATTTGCTGCGTCAGACCTACAAAGTGAAAGCCGATGAAATCTTCCTGTTCCATGCCGCAGCGGGCGGCGTGGGACTGATTGCCTGTCAGTGGGCTAAAGCGCTGGGTGCACATCTGATTGGTACCGTGGGCTCGGCCGAAAAAGCGCAGATTGCAAAAAATGCCGGTGCCTGGGCAACCATTAACTATCGCGAAGAGAATATTGCACAGCGCGTCAGTGAATTGACTGACGGTGAAAAGGTCGCGGTGGTGTATGACTCGGTGGGGAAAGATACCTGGGAATCATCTCTCGATAGCCTGCGTCGTCATGGCTTAATGGTGAGTTTTGGTAATGCCTCGGGCCCCGTCACCGGCGTCGATCTTGGAATTCTGAACAAGAAAGGTTCGCTGTTTGTCACACGCCCTTCGCTGTTTGGTTACATTACCAATCGTCAGGAACTGGATAACGCCAGCAACGAGTTGTTCTCGTTAATCGCCAGTCGTGCGATTCAGTTGAAGGTGCCAGAAGAGCAGAAGTTTGCCTTGAGCGATGCGGTGCGCGCGCATCAGGTTCTTGAAAGCCGCGCCACGCAAGGTTCCAGCTTGCTGATTCCCTAAAAAGTTAAGGGCTTCCCGAAGGAAGCCCTTTTTTCTTTCTTTTTATAGTTCGCGCTGGTGTAGGGTCAGCGGCGATGAATTCGTTTTGAATTACTTTACGCATCCTGACAGAAAACATAAGTAAAAAATATGTTTAATTGCAGATTCGTACTAAGCAATTACCGACTCTGTGATCGCTCCCGCATTTAGCGCCAACCACGCCGCTCTAACTTACTGATTTTTCTTTTCAGTCTGTTCAATTTCACTTCACCGCTCGGTGTCGTAAAGGCGCGATAAAGCCACACGGCTACCACCGCCAACACCAGCCACGGTAACAATTTGATAACAAGCGCGAATAACCCGCCGAGGAACATCACAACGGTGGCAACAACCAATGCAGCGATAACGCCCAGCAGTGAAACGCCAGTCAGCAACAGCATCAGAAAAAAGCCGATAACAAATAAAATTTCCACGAAGGCTCTCCTGTGTAAGTAACACAGAGTGCTTTACAAGATACGTGCCAATATAGATAAACAGTTAATGCGTTGAAAAATAATATTTTCTATTCAGAGGGGTATTTCAGCAGTGATGAAATTCACTAATTATTGGCGCATTTTAAACCGTATTAACGGCAGCGATGCTCCTATGAAGGACAGAAAAGGCCCGCCAGAAAAGCAAAGCTTCCGCGCCAGAGATAAATACGCTGCGCGCGTTTTTCAGCCATACGCAGCATCGGGCCGTTTCACAAAAATGGGGCGAATGTTTGCGCGGCAGATCGGCATTTTCCTTTGCGATCGGACTGCCCTTTTATGGCCGGGCACACCGGCCCACCGCGACTCACCTACAATCAGGCTTCCTGTGGAATCTTATCCGCGACCAGCGACAGTGCCGCTTCCAGCACTCGTACATCGGCACCCGGCTTATGGGCATTCTCACTTAAATGACGACGCCACTGGCGCGCGCCAGGAATGCCCTGGAACAGGCCCAGCATATGGCGTGTAACGTGTCCCAGATAAGTGCCTTTACTCAGCTCCGCTTCGATGTACGGGTACATCGCACGAACCACTGCGACCGGATCGACAGACGGCGTATCACGACCAAACAGTTCACGATCGACCTGTGCCAGAATGCCGGGATTTTGATACGCTTCGCGCCCCATCATCACGCCATCCATATGCTGCAAATGCACTTTCGCCTCTTCCAGCGTCTTGATGCCGCCGTTAATCGCCATGGTCAGCGCCGGAAAATCACGCTTCAGCTGATAGACACGCGGATAATCCAGCGGCGGAATCTCACGGTTCTCTTTCGGGCTTAAACCAGAAAGCCATGCCTTACGCGCATGGATAATAAAGGTATCGCAGTTGCCCTTATTGGCCACCGTACCAATGAAATCACACAGAAATGCGTAGCTGTCCTGCTCATCAATTCCGATACGGGTTTTCACCGTCACCGGAATACTGACCACATCGCGCATCGCTTTAATGCAATCTGCGACCAGCCCGGCGTCAGCCATCAGACAGGCACCAAAGCGCCCATTCTGCACGCGATCGGATGGGCAACCGACGTTAAGGTTAATCTCGTCGTAACCGCGCGCTTCCGCCAGCTTCGCACATTGCGCCAGGGCTGCCGGATCGCTGCCGCCCAACTGCAGCGCCAGCGGATGCTCCTCTTCGCTGTAAGCCAGATAATCGCCTTTGCCGTGAATGATGGCGCCCGTGGTCACCATTTCGGTATACAGCAGCGTATCGCCGCTCAGCTTACGGTGAAAATAACGGCAGTGGCGATCGGTCCAGTCCAGCATCGGAGCGATAGAAAAACGTTGCGAAGAGAAAGTATCGGTCATGAAACGCAGTAAATCCGGAGTTAGGTGAGTGACGAGAAACTGCGCAATGATACCACAGCAATAACGGGCGACACAGCCGCCCGTTATTTCACTCACACCGTCGGGGCTGTTGAGGTTGATGAGGCCGGCAGAGAGGGCTCGCCCACTTTCACCGGCGCGGTTTCCCGTGTGTTGAAGGCGACCCAGGTTGAAATGACGCCCAGTAACGAGAACATCACCGCCGGTCCGATCCAGCCGACCATGCCATACACGCCTGTTGCGATGAACGGTAACAGCCCCGCCACCACGGAAGCGCCGTTGTAGCCCAATGAAATCCCCGAGGAACGGACGTTAGCCGGAAACTGTTCGGAGAACCAACTCGACTCTACGGCAAATATCGGGTCATGGCTGAAGAGCAGGGACAGGGCGACAGCGACAATCACCATCATCACTGCACCGGTATTGATCAGCATAAACATGGGGATGCCAAACAGAATGGTGAAGATGGCGCCAATGAGGAATATTGGGCGACGTCCCACCTTATCACTTAGCGCGCCATACAGCAGATGGCTGCCGAGCCCCAGCGCTGAACCAATCAGCGTGCCCCATAACACATGGCGCGTATCTGTGATTTCCGCCAGCACCACATAGGACAACATAAAACTGGTGGTGATGTAGTAGCCACCCGTCTCTGCCAGGCGTAGCCCCATAATTTTGACGATGGTACGCCAGTCGCGACGAATGACCTCCAGCGCGGGTTGTTGCACAATCTGCTTATCTGCTTTGGCTTTCTCGAATTCCGGCGATTCCGCGACCTGCATTCGAATAAAGATGCCGATGGCCACCATCACAAAAGAGATCAGGAACGGCATGCGCCACACCCAATCACCTTCAAACAGTGCCGCAGAGAGCAGGAAAGAGCCATTCGCCAGCAGCAGGCCGAGCGGGATCCCGAGCTGCGGCACCGCGCCATAGAAACCGCGCTTTTTCACGGGCGCATGCTCAAATGCCATTAACACCGCGCCGCCCCACTCGGCGCCGAATCCGATCCCCTGGATCATGCGTAATAAGATCAACAAGATCGGTGCCAGCACGCCAGCCTGCTCATAGGTTGGCAACGCACCGATCAGTACGGTGGCACCGCCCATTGCCAGTAATGACCAGAACAGCACGGTTTTTCGGCCATAGCGATCGCCGAAATGGCCGGCGAGGTAACCGCCAAACGGGCGCATCAGGAAGCCGACCGCCAAGGTGGCGAATGCCGCCAGAATGCCGACGATGGGCTCTTGCGTGTGGAAAAAAATCTTACCGAACCAGGCTGCAGCGGCGGTGCCATAGATAAAGAAATCATAGCTCTCCACCGCTGAGCCAATCATTGAGGCGAAAGAGACTTTCGCCGCATTGTCGCGGGTGTTTGCAGGTACAGAAGTCGTGTTCATGTGTTACCCCGGTATTATCATATTTTTCGGGCAGCAGTGATGGAGCGGTTAATTTGCAGGTTTGCTCCAGGTCTCAATCACTCTGCTGTCATCACGTTGCCCCAATCCGGCTTCTGCTGCCGCCAGATAACGAGCATGAGCGACCTGTAACAGCGGAACCTCAGCGTGGCAGGCGGTCGCCGCCTCTGCCACTAACCCGCTATCTTTGACAAAGATGTTGATGGCGCTGGAGACCGACACATCAGTCCCCTCCAGCATGCGCGGACCACGATCTGACAGCATCCACGATCCCGCCGCGCCGCGCTCGACCAGTTTCAATACCTGAGCGGGTAATAACCCCAGCGACTGTGCCAGACTCAGCGCCTCCGCGGCTGCCACAATATGCACCGAGCAAAGGTGCTGATTGATCACTTTGATCCCCTGCCCCTCGCCAACCTCGTCACCCACGATCGACACCGATCCCATGGCTGTGAGTACCGGCTCAACAAAGGCTATGGCGGCAGGTGCGCCGGAAGCAAAAATCACTAACTCACCGGTGCTGGCGCGGGCGGTTCCGCCCGTGACCGGTGCATCCACGACCTGCGCACCGGCAGCAATCAATGAAGAGGCCGCCTCACGTACCGCCTGCGGCCCGACAGTGGACATGATGACCCAGTGCTGACCAGCCACCTGCGGCAGCGCTTCCGCCACGAGCGCCTGCAACTGCTGTGGCGTGGCGACCATCACCACGACCACATCCGCTTCAGGTGCTTCTGCAATGCGACTAACCGCCTCAATCCCCTGCGCCTGAGCACGCTGACGCGACGCTTCAAACACATCCACCCCAATTACCGCATGCCCCGCACGCTGAATCTGGCAAGCCATAGGAACGCCAATTGCCCCGGTGCCGACAAATATCACCTTCATGCTGTTCTCCTTTCGCGTCGTTATGCCAGCCAGACGCGAATCGCGCTGACCATCGCTTCTGTGGAAATGCCGTAGCGGTCGTGCAAAGTGGGCAGCGCGCCCGCATCCAGGAACTGATCTGGCAAGCCGATTTGACGAAACACGGGCATGACCTGCGCATGCATTAACGTGGTCGCCACCGCCTCACCTAAACCGCCGACCACGCTATGGTTCTCAACCACTACCACTAAACGCCCGGCACGCCGGCACTGGGTGATAATGGTTTCAGTGTCCAGAGGCTTAATGGTCGGCACGTGCAATACCGCAACATCGACGTTATCGGCTGCCAGCGCTTTTGCTGTCTCCAGTGCGCGCATTGTCATAATCCCACTGGAAATCAGCAGCACATCACGGCCATCACGCAGCAATTTGGCTTTGCCCAGTTCGAATTGATAATCGTATTCGTTCAGCACCAGCGGCACCTTACCGCGCAACAGACGCATATAAACCGGCCCCTGATGATCGGCTATTGCGGCAACGGCTTGTTCCGTGTCCAGCGCATCACAAGGATCAACAATGGTCATGCCCGGAATACCCCGCATCAGCGCGATATCTTCAGTGGCCTGATGGCTTGGGCCGTAGCCGGTGGTTAACCCCGGCAGCGCAGCGCAGATTTTCACATTTAGCTGCTCTTCCGCGATCACCTGATGGATAAAGTCGTAGGCACGACGCGTGGCAAACACCGCATAGGTGGTAGCAAATGGCGTCATGCCCTCCTTCGCCATGCCACCGGCTGCGCCCATCAACAGCTGCTCCGCCATGCCCATCTGGAAATGACGTTCTGGATAGGCCTGGGCGAAGATATGCAAATCGGTGTATTTTGACAGGTCGGCAGTCAACCCAACGATTGACGGCCGGGTCGCAGCGGCTTTGACCAGCGCATGACCAAAGGGCGCAGCAACCGTGGCTTGTCCTTCTGCGGCAATGGAGGCAATCATCGCCGACGTTGTCAGGCGTGGCTTTTTCTCTGTGGTGATGCTGCTCATTGCGTGGCCTCCTGAGCCTGATCGAGGATGGCGATGGCCTGTTGCCACTCGTCAGCATCCACACGAATAAAATGATTCTTTTCACGCGCTTCCAGGAATGGCACCCCTTTACCCATTAGCGTGTCCAGCAGAATGACGCGCGGCTTGGGTTCGTTTAACGCGCGTGCCCGATCAAATGCCTGCTTCACAGCAGCAATGTCATTGCCATCCACACGCTGTACATGCCAGCCAAACGCCTGCCACTTATCTGCCAGCGGTTCAAACCCCATGACCTTGCCAGAGGGGCCATCTGCCTGTTGCTGGTTGATATCCACCAAGACGATCAAATTACTCAGTTGATGATGTGCCGCTCCCATCGCGGCTTCCCAGGTTGCCCCTTCATCCAGTTCGCCATCAGACATCGAGTTGTAAACAAAAGCCGGATTTCCTTTATGACGCAATGCCAATGCCATACCGACACCAATCGTCAGCCCCTGTCCGAGCGATCCACCTGAAATTTCCATGCCTGGCGTGTAGGTAGCCATGCCCGACATCGGTAAGCGACTATCATCAGATCCATACGTTTCCAGCTCCTCCACAGGAATCACGCCCGCTTCAATCAGCGCCGCATAAAGTGCAATCGCATAGTGACCGTGGGACAGCAGGAAACGATCGCGGCCTTCCCATTCGGGTTCATCCGCGCGGTAATTCATCGCATGGCACCATGCCACAGCCAGCATATCAGCCAGTCCCAGAGCCTGGCCGATATAGCCTTGCCCCTGTACTTCGCCCATTTGCAACGCGTAGCGACGAATACGATAAGCGTGCTGTGACAGCCGCTGTGTAAGGCTCAATTCCGGTTCTGCAAGAGTCGTCATATCTGTTCCTGAAAGAAGAGAAAATCAGCAGAGTTGGCAAGCAGAAGAGCGATCTGTAATGGTGAAAGCTGCAGCGGATTCACGTGCCATTTTCACCTGCTTGCCGTTTAGCAGCAGATTACTCAGCCTTGACCTCTGCCGACAAAAGCAAAAAATGCATCAACTGTTGAATGGGATTCACAAATGACATTATTAAAAAAAGCCCCACTTTCGCTGTTGCGCGCGTTTGAAGCCGCAGGCCGTACAGGAGCATTTACCACCGCAGCGCAAGAGTTAGATTTGTCGCCTAGCGCCATTAGTCATGCGATTCGTAAGCTGGAGGAGACGCTCGACACGCGCCTGTTTCAGCGCAGTACGCGCGAAATCATGCTAACCAAAGAAGGGGCAATCTTGCTGGAACACATCCAGCGGGGATTTGATGAGATGCAGCGTGGGCTTTCGCTGGTCACCGCTGATGAATCGCGACCACTGCGTCTGCACACCGCGCCAAGCTTTGCCCATCAGTGGCTATTACCCCGTCTCGGAAGCTTTATTGCCGCGCATCCACATATTGATCTGCGTCTTTCAGCCAGCACCGAATATGCGCGCTTTGAGCAGGATGACTATGATTTAGATATTGTTTATGGCGAGCCACGTCCTTCGCCTTACGAGAAAATCCCGCTGGCCGTGGAGGAGTTAACACCGCTTTGCTCACCAGAGATTGCCGCACGCATTCGCTGCCCGGAGGACCTCTATCACCAATCGTTGATTCAGTGCGATGTGCAGCTCTACCAATGGAAGGGCTGGTTTGAAGCCAATCACCTGACGCCCCCGCGCCATTATGGTTTGCGCTTTGACCGCAGTTTTATGGCGATTGCCGCTGCCGTTGATGGTCTGGGGGTGGTGCTGGAATCCAAATTATTAGCAGAACGAGAGCTTGCCAGTGGGCGCTTAGTTTGTCCGCTGATTGAGACCACCCAGGAGATTCACTATATCGGCCATTACCTGGTGTTCCCACGGCATCAGCATCGCCACTTCGCGTTAGATAGCTTTAAAGATTGGCTACTTTCCCAGTTGAATCTGGCACAGCTTCGCTGATTGATAACGATCACAAATTCCGCGCCCAATAATGAAACAGGCCGCCAATGGCGACCTGTTTTTGTGAGCATGTTCACGCCATTTCAGGGTGAATGTTAGCGTGATGTGAAATGACGCAATTAGAAGTTAAATCCGAGCTGCAGCATGCCGCCCCAGGTATTATCGTCACCCACTGAACCAGCAAGATCCAGATGCACCGTGTTGTTAAACGGTGAAACGCCCAGACCTGCGGTAAACACATTGGCATCATTTGATTTCATATCCGCACGATAACCCGCGCGCAATGCTAACCAATCCAGCACGCGATACTCGGCACCCACTCCCGCATATTGGCTGCTTTCTTCCGATTTGAAACGCTTGGTTTGCGTCAAATCAACATCGCCTGCCAGGGTGAACGCGCCGTAGTTCCAGGCCAGACCTGACGTGACCAGCGGACGGATTTGATAGGTATCGCGGTAGCCTTCCACTGTTTTGGTGTCGATGTCGCGTGAGATCAGGTTCTGCCCTGTCACACCCAACGTCCAATGCTCACCAAAGTCGGTCGCGATGCCTGCATCAATGTTGAAGCCGGTATCGGAACTGCGGTATTGGCTGTTGTTGATATTACTTTTATCAAAGTTATAAATACTGGCGGTGTAGTTATACAGCCAGGTTTTTTGCAGCTTTGGTGTCACGCCCACAGAGACCGGATGGCCAGCGACATCAAATTCATGTGCAACGGAGACGCCATAATCGGTGACTAACGCCGCAAGGCCATTGCCGCTCGAACGCAGGTTATCCTGATCGCCCGGCCTTGGCGTGATGCTCCCATCCGCGACACCACGCAGATAGGTGATGTCGCTATCAACCACATTGGCGCGCACATGTGCCGTGCCGTAGGCTTTAGTAATAAAGGCAAAGGGCAGCGTATCGTTTGGAACAGTGACGGCAAAAGCGACTCCCGCAGTGCCGTTAGCTTTATTACCTTTCAAATCTTGAAGCTGATTGGCCATATCGCCTGCCGCAGCCTTCAGCTCCGGGTAACCTCTGAGATAATCAGCAAAATCGAAATCATCAATCAGTTGTTTATAACGATCAACACTGTCCGTGATGTCATCAACTTTGTTAATTAATTTGTCTTTGTCGGTAACCTGTACACCGGCTGAAGGGAATATGACGCTGACGTTATCTTCAGGTTTGGCTTTGGTCATCAATGCCGGGTTAGCCAGCACCGCTGAACTCCAGGTTGACGAAGCGACGCCGGTGCCACCCATGGCATCGTTACGCGCGTCATACCATGTACCTGCTGCCAGAGCTGAAGAAGAAAGAAATACTGCATTCAAACCAACAAGATAAGCTACTTTTTTGTGCCTGAATAATGTCTTCACCATGAGCCTGCCATCACCTTTGAAATGTCGCTGAATAACTCAGAAACGAAACAGTTTAGTTAGCCGCTATTCTGAACCCTGGCTAACGCATCATTGCTGTGAATTAAAAGGAAATAGCACTGCTGTTCGCAGAATTGGATACAACCACACCATTCTGCTGTTTAATTATGCAGAAAAATGAACAAAGCCTAAATTGATGCCAGATATTACTTAAGGCCTTTTGAACCTTAGACGCTAACCCGGTGAGTTGCAAAGCAAAAATAGCGTGATAATTACGCTATATGACTGATCTGTTGGAGGGTCTGAAATGAGCAGTTTTATCAGCACAACAGGAAGGTTAAGTTAATTTATTGATTAACGAGATTTTTCCTGGACTTTAACCGGGTAAAAAGCAATCACAGCAGGGTAAAAGTTTGTGTGATAAAATAACATCGCCTGCAATCTGGAGAACACTTATGTCAAACCTCACGCCCGCCCAACTGCTTACTCAGGCAGAATCCCTTTGCCTTGAACGCGGCGTGCGCCTGACCACTCAACGCGCTGAAGTGCTGCGTTTAATGGCTGAGCAGAATGGTTCGATCAGTGCTTACGATCTGCTGGATCAACTCCGCATCAGCGAGCCACAGGCTAAACCTCCGACCATTTACCGCGCGTTGGATTTTCTGTTGGAGCAGGGTTTTATTCATCGTGTTGAATCGAATAACAGCTATGTGGTTTGCCATCATTTCGATGAGCCTGCGCATACTTCGGTGATGCTGGTGTGTGATGGTTGTGCGGCAGTCAGTGAAAAACACGCACACGGCGTAGAAAAGATTATTTCGGGATTGGCCGATCAGGCCGGATTCTCACTGCGCCACACGGTTATTGAAGCCCATGGTTTGTGCGAGAACTGCGCAGAGGTCGCAGCGTGCAATCATCACGATAGCTGCGATCACGATCATGAGGTTGATACGAAAAAGAGAGTGAGAAAAGGGTGAGTGGCACTTCCTTGTGCCTTGCCGACGGGTGATCGGCGGGGTAGGAGCATCTTCCTTAATTTCGGTTACCAGCGGTAATCTTTATTGTGACTTTCCCAGTCTTTCACTTCACTTTCGGCCTGGTCTTTCGCATAGCCGTAGCGTTCCTGAATTTTACCCACAAGCTGATCGCGTTTACCTTCGATGACCGTCATATCGTCATCTGTCAGCTTGCCCCACTTCTCTTTCATTTTCCCTTTAAACTGCTTCCAGTTACCGCTCGCTTCGTCTTTGTTCATCATAATCCTCCACATCATCCTGAGTGAGATGCGATGATTACCTAATAAATCAGGAAATCACCCACACAACGCGCTACTCAATTGCGCCGTTTGAGATAATTATAGTAGCCAGATAGGATTGCGCAAAAAAATACAGAATAATCTGTAGTTTACGCTTCGCTTATTCAAACAGTGAACCAGCTGTCGTGTCGCCAGTGACGTCGCCACATCCACCAGAGCGTCAAGCCACGCAAGGCAAGAAACACCGTCACCGCCAGCCATAAGCCGTGATTGCCGAGCCACGGGAGTGTCAGTAAGGCAAGCCCATAACCCACTGCCGCCATCACCATGCTGTTGCGCATTTCACGCCCACGCGTGGCGCCGATAAACATACCGTCCAGCAGATAACACCAGACACCGATCAGCGGCAGAATCACCTGCCAGCCAAGATAACGATCGGCCATCTCTCGCAGTGGCTCAAGCGAGGTGAGCAACGCCACAATTTGAGGGCCGGTTACCGCATAGATGGCGGCGAACGCCAGGGCAACGATACCGGCCTGACGGCAGGCAGCATGCCAAATCAGTAATAAGCGACTTCGATCTCGCGCTCCCACCGCTTCACCGGAGCAGGCCTCCACGGCATAGGCAAAACCATCCAGCGCATAGGCCGTAAACGTCAGGAACATCAGCAGTACGGCATTCACCGCAACAACATCTGGCCCTAAACGCGCGCCCAGCAAGGTGAGTGACGCGAAACAGATTTGCACCATAAGCGAACGCAGCATGATGTCGCGGTTGAGCCGGAACAGGCGTGCCGCATCACCACGCCAACTCTGTTTTAGCAGATTGAAAGAAATGCCACGCAACTTAAGCACACGTACCACCATCCATAACCCCACTCCCAGCGTGACGTACTCTGCCACCGCCGTTGCCGCCGCCGCACCCGCAACGCCCCAGTGAAGCTTCAGCACAAACAGGAGATCGAGCAGGATATTCACCAGGTTACCGACAATGAGCAGCACCATCGGCGCTCGCGCATATTGCACGCCGAGCAACCAGCCTAAAATCACCAGATTGGCTAAGGTCGCCGGTGCGCTAAGCCAGCGAATGTTGATAAAAATTTGTGCCTGGTGCTGCACTTCCGGGCTGCCGCCCATTAATGAGGCTGCGACCAAACTGAAGGGCGCGCGCAGTAATAAAAACAGCACGCCCGCCACCAGGGCGATCAACAGAGGTTGCGTCAACGCCCGCGCCAGGGCGGTTTTATCGTTCGCGCCATACGCCTGCGCAGTCAAACCCGTGGTGCTCATGCGCAGGAACAGCAACAACATAAAGATGAAACTGGTCGCCGTTGCACCTACCGCCACGCCACCGAGGTAAATAGGACTATCGAGATGGCCAATCACTGCCGTATCGACGACACCGAGCAGCGGAACGGTAATATTGGAGAGAATCATCGGCAGCGCCAGCCGCCACAATGCTTTATCTGAAGAGGAAAACAGCCGCATTCGCCCGTTCCATTGTTGCGCTGGCCAATCGGACCATTAACCGGCAATCAGCCTGAGGAGGAAAATCAGTGTATCAGACTGCGGTCAGTACAGTGACCAACCGCAGCGGGGGAATTCAACGAGAGATTAAAGCCATTCGCCGTTACGTACGATGCCCACAGCCAGACCTTCAACGGTCAGAGCCTGCTCACGGGTATCGACCACAATCGGCTGAAATTCGGTGTTTTCTGGCAGCAAATGCACAATGGCACCCTGCTTTTTCCAGCGCTTGACGGTCACTTCATCATCAATACGCGCCACCACAACCTGACCATTACGGACTTCCTGGGTTTTATGCACTGCAAGCAAGTCGCCATCCATAATCCCGATATCTTTCATCGACATACCACTCACGCGCAGCAGAAAATCGGCGGTAGGTTTAAACAGATTGGCATCAACCTGATAGTGCGCTTCGATGTGCTCTTGCGCCAGCAGCGGCTCACCGGCGGCCACGCGACCGATCAGCGGTAACCCTTCGGAGACTTCTTCTTCCATTAGCAGGCGGATGCCGCGAGATGCGCCGGATACAATCTCGATGACGCCTTTACGCGCCAGTGCTTTTAGGTGTTCTTCCGCAGCATTGGGCGAGCGAAAACCCAGTTGCGCAGCAATTTCCGCACGCGTTGGCGGCATGCCGGTCTGGTTAATGTGGTCGCGAATCAGATCATAGACCTGTTGCTGCCTGGTGGTTAACGCTTTCATCCCGCCCCCTGGTTGTTTATACAGTCGCTGTGAGTATATACAGGTATTGGCGAAATGAAAACCAAAACAGAGGGAAAAATCAGCGGTTTGAAGATTCTGGAATACCTATCGCAAATGCGACCAGAGCAGCGCGATCCAGACAAACAGAGCCAGTAAGATAGCCAGCAATACCGCCGCTGAGCCCATATCTTTTGCTCGTCCGGCTAAAGGATGGCGCTCTTGCCCAATGCGATCCACCACCGCTTCGATGGCGCTATTCAGGATTTCAACGATGATCACCAGCACCACGGAGCCAATCATCAGCACACGGGAAATCGCATCAACATCCAGCCAGCAGGCCACCACAATCGCCACCAGTGCGGCAATGGCTTCCTGACGAAATGCGGCTTCATGTTGCCAGGCGGCGCGCAAGCCCTGCCAGGAATAACCGGCTGCATTCACTATTCTTTGAATACCGGTGACGTTATTTGCCATGCTTTGGAACCCTTGATGTGATTTGGCGTCAATATGTGGGCTGTCTGAGGTCGTGTAAGCCACAGATCTTCGTTGCACTTTCTGGTATGCTTGCCGCGCTTTGCTAACAAGAGGCTTTAAGTTGTCTATGTCAGGTTGGCGTAAACTTTATTACAAACTATTGAATTTACCACTCTCTTTTTTGGTAAAGAGTAAGGTCATTCCGACCGATCCTGTCTCAGAACACGGGATCGATCCGACGCGTCCAGTGATGTATGTTTTGCCTTATGATTCAAAGGCTGACCTGCTCACTCTCCGGGCGCAGTGCCTGAAACATGATCTGCCCGATCCGCTGGCTCCGCTGGAGATCGACGGCACGCTATTGCCGCGTCACGTGTTTATTCACGATGGCCCACGCGTATTCCCCTATTTCGTTGCCAATCCTGAGTCGGTGAAGCTATTCCACGACTACCTCGATTTGCACCGCAGTAATCCGGATCTCGACGTCCAGATGTTACCGGTTGCGGTCATGTTTGGCCGCGCGCCAGGACGTGAAATCCAGGGTGAAGATACGCCGCATCTGCGCATCCTTAATGGTGTAGAGAAATTCTTCGCCATTTTGTGGCATGGACGTGACAGCTTTGTGCGCTTCTCACCGACCGTTTCCCTGCGCCAGATGGCGACCGAGCACGGCACTGATAAGTCGATTGCCCAGAAGCTGGCACGTGTGGCACGCATTCACTTCGCGCGTCAGCGTCTGGCTGCAGTCGGGCCACGTCTGCCCGCACGTCAGGATCTGTTCAACAAGCTGTTGCAATCCAAAGCGATTGAAAAAGCGGTTGAAGATGAAGCGCGCAGCAAAAAAATCTCGCACGAGAAAGCCCAGCAGAATGCCGTTGAGATGATGGAAGAGGTCGCAGCGAACTTCTCGTATGAGGCCATTCGCGTCACAGACCGCGTGATGGGCTGGCTGTGGAGCCGTCTTTATCAGGGCATCAACGTCAACGGTGGCGAGCGTGTGCGTCAGCTGGCGCAAGATGGTCACGAAATTGTGTATGTGCCCTGCCATCGCAGTCACATGGACTATTTATTGCTCTCTTACGTGCTCTACCATCAGGGCCTGGTGCCGCCACACATCGCGGCCGGCATCAACCTGAACTTCTGGCCAGCAGGTCCGATTTTCCGTCGTTTGGGTGCTTTCTTTATCCGCCGTACCTTTAAGGGCAACAAACTCTATTCCACGGTGTTCCGTGAATACCTGGGCGAGTTGTTCAGCCGCGGATATTCAGTCGAGTATTTCGTTGAGGGCGGGCGCTCACGCACGGGCCGACTGCTGGATCCTAAAACCGGCACGCTGTCGATGACGTTGCAAGCCATGCTGCGTGGCGGTAGCCGCCCGATTACGTTCGTTCCAATCTACATCGGCTATGAACACGTCATGGAAGTGGGTACTTACGCCAAAGAGTTACGTGGTGCGGCCAAAGAGAAAGAAAGCTTCCTGCAGATGGTGCGTGGCTTACGTAAACTGCGCAATCTTGGTCAGGGCTACGTCAACTTCGGCGAACCCTTGCCGCTGATGAACTACCTGAACAAAAACGTGCCGGAATGGCGCGATGCGATCGATCCGATTGAGCCACTGCGTCCGGCATGGATGACGCCGACTGTGAATGACATCGCGGCACGTCTGATGGTGCGTATCAACGAAGCCGGTGCCGCCAATGCCATGAACCTGTGCGTCACCGCGTTGCTGGCTTCACGTCAGCGCTCTTTGACGCGTGAACAGTTGATTGAGCAACTGGAATGCTATACCCAGCTGCTGCGTAACGTGCCTTATTCGCCGGAAGCCACCGTGCCGGATATGACTGCCGAAGCGCTGCTTGATCACGCCATGGGCATGAATAAGTTCGAGACGGAAAAAGACAGCATTGGTGACATCATCATTCTGCCGCGCGAGCAGGCCGTCCTGATGACCTATTATCGCAATAACATTCACCACATGCTGGTCATGCCATCGCTGATTGCCGCTATTGTGCAGCAGCATCGTGAGATCAGTGAGGCGGAGTTGCTGCGTCAGGTGAGTCTGGTTTACCCGATGCTGAAGAGTGAGCTGTTCCTGCGCTGGGATAACGCAGAGCTGCCAGGCGTGCTGAATGCCCTCTGTGCTGAGATGGCACGACAAGGCCTGATTACCGAGCATGATGGGCAGTTACGCATGAATCCGGCCCGCCATCGTTCATTACAACTGCTGGCTGCCGGTATCCGTGAAACGCTGCAGCGTTTTGCCATCACCTTCGCCATTCTGAGTGCCAAGCCGACGATCAACCGCGGCACGCTGGAGAAAGAGAGCCGCACGCTGGCGCAGCGTTTGTCTGTGTTGCATGGCATTAACGCGCCAGAGTTCTTCGACAAAGCGGTGTTTACCGCGCTGGTGCTGTCACTGCGTGATGAAGGCTACATCAGTGATTCAGGCGATGCCGATGCGGAACGCACCCACATTATGTGGCAGATGCTGGCAGAGCTGGTGACCAGTGATGTCCGTCTGACCATTGAAAGTGCGGTAGCTCACGAATAACATCGGGCATAAAAAACAGAAAGGCGACCCTCAACGGGTCGCCTTTTTTATGGCATCAACCACTTAAAACAGGTCAATAAATGGCTGAGTATTGAGAAGTACGCCGATAAACAGCACCAGACCAACATAGTTATTATTCAGAAAGGCCTGGAAGCAAGGATCGCGTTCACGTTGAGCAATCAGCTTTTGTTGATACACAAAGAAGCCGCCCGCCACCAGCAGTGACCAGTAAAACGCACCGTTCAGATGCAACATCAATCCAACTAGCGCCATCAGCCCCAGCGTGGCCAACTGCAATAAGCCGATGATCAACTTATCGAAACGACCGAACAGAATCGCCGTGGATTTCACGCCAATCTTCAGGTCGTCATCACGATCAACCATCGCGTATTGCGTGTCATAAGCCACCGTCCAGCAGATATTCGCGAAGAACACCAGCCAGCAAACAAGAGGTAAGGACTCACTAACTGCCGCCCAACCCATTGGAATCGCCCAGCCGAATGCCGCTCCCAATACCACCTGGGGTAAATGGGTGTAGCGCTTCATAAACGGATAGACCCATGCCAGTGCCAGGCCACCAAATGACAGCAAAATCGTCATACGGTTCATGGTCAGCACGAGCGCAAATGCCAGTAACCCGAGCACGACAAACAGGATTTTGGCCTCTTTCTCCGTCACCACGCCGCTCGCCAGCGGACGCGATGCGGTCCGTTTGACATGACCATCCACCTTACGGTCCGCATAATCATTGATCACGCAACCCGCGGCACGCATCACAATGACGCCGAGCACAAATACCACCAGCACAGACAAAGGCGGCACCGCCATGCCTGATAACCACAGTGCCCACATTGTGGGCCACAGCAGCAACAGCGTGCCAATCGGTTTATCAATGCGCATCAGGCGCCGATAAGCCTGCCATTTGGTCATGGTTAAGGTTTTTTCCACAATCCTTTATCCTTGATTCAGCACGCGGTACAACGGCGACGCTGGTAAAAACAGTTCAGTTAGCAGCAGCGGTTTGCCTGATAAACGCAGGCGCGAGCGACGTCCCCACAGATCATCCACCTGACCGGGATCGATAAAATCGCGGCTCAGTGTCGAGGAGGCGAAAAGATAGCGCCCCAGCGGACGGGTGCCAAGATTTTGCAACATCTGCTCCGGGCCGTTCAACGTGCTTTCTGGCACCACGGTTCGCCCAATCAACCAGGGTTCGCCATCGCCGCACAGCACGATTTCACGTAACCAAAAGCGCTCATCGGCGGGCAGGAATTCCGCTTCTGGCGCCATCTCGTCAGCGGTAATAAAGCTTTCGCGGATCAGTTCCACCGTCACCTGCTGGCAATGCTGCTCGAAGCGACGCGTCATGGAGTCTTCCTCCAGCAACCAGTCAAGCAGAGGGGGTGAAAGCAAGGGGGAAGTGGCTGGCAGCCAATGCAGTGCGAGTAACTGGCGCAGCGCGTGATGCGACATCAGGACATCTCCGGAGAAAAAGTTGCCCTAGTTTAACGCAGAGAATCGGGCGTGGCACTGCTGGTTGTGCCACACCCGACAGAAGGGGAATTATTCGCGCTTTAAGCGATTGCTATTGGCTAACCACAGCGTGACCACCAGAATTAAAATCGCCGCTGAATAATAGAGCGTGTCGAACGGGTTTTTGTGGTCAACGATTATCAGACGAATGATTGCGGTGATGCCGATATAGATGAAATAACGCAGCGGAAAGTGATAGCCGGACTGGAAGTACTTCACGATCAGCGCAATAAATTCAAAATAAAGAAAATAGATCACAATGCCTTCGATCAGCAGGTAGGACGACGCCTGCTCACCGGTGCTGAACAGCACATTGGCTAAATGGATTGTCTCTTTGCCAAGGAAGACCACCAGGATGACAGCCAGCGTCACCAAACCAATATTCAGAACCCATTGTAAAACTGAAGCAATAAGCTGCCCCATCGCTGATTTTGTTGTCATTTTTATGCGCCTCAAAGTACGGAAACTCTCTGAGGCTATCATGCTGTAGTGTGATCGAAATCACAATATGCTACACATCAACATCCACACAGAGCGTGTCATAACGCCAGTATTCACAGTCACAGTCGATCACCCGTTTATGTTGATCGCGGTTGATACGGGTAATCAGTAATCCGGGAGTGCCGCTGGCGACATTAAGTGCCGGTGCAGCGCGCGCCGGTAATGGGCCAGGAAGAATGGTAAAGCGTGCGCCGCCGTAACGAATGCCATAACGCTGATCGTAGAGGTCGGTGAGCGAGCGGGTCAGGTCTTCTTCCAGCAGGCCAGGAAAAAAAGCCGGATTGAGGTAATGCTCGACATACAACACCGCGCGGCCATCGATACGTCGCAGGCGGCGAATGCGAAAAACGCTATCGCTTTCTAATAGCTGTAAGTGCCGCGCAATCACCAACTGTGCCGGGACTTCCCGCGCCTCAATCACTTCAGTGAGGGCGATACGCCCTTGTTCGGCCGCCATGGCATGAAAGTGGCTGTGATGGGCCGGGTTATACACCAGCCTTGGCGGTGCGAGAAACCAGCCTCGACGCAGTTCACGGTAAATAATGCCCTGCGCTTCCAGCAAGCCCAGCGCCTCACGCAAGGTAATGCGCGTGGTGGAATAGAATTCACTCAAACTGCGTTCTGCCGGTAAACGCCCGCTGGCAAATTCACCGTTTTCAATGCGTTCACTCAGCGCCGTAGCAATCACATCCACCGTTTTTGACGACATTTTTTAGCCTCATTTTGGGGCAATTCTGCACTATGACAGTTCGATGACTACAATATGACAGGCATATCCCACGCTTTCGCGCGCTGTATCCGCATGTGGAGCTGCGCGTCACACCACATTTCACCACCATGGTCATAAAACCTTCATCTGATCGGGCTACATTGGCTCGGTTCTTGCTGGACTAGACCAAGACGTCCCACAACTTACACCCGGAGCAATCGAGATGAAAGCGTTTATCTCCTCTGTAGTAGCCAGTGCCGTACTGCTTGCGCTGCCCGCCGCGCACGCTGCCGATAACGACCTTGCCGCGCTGGAAAAAGCCGCGCGTGCTGAGGGCCAGGTCAACAGCGTCGGTATGCCAGACAGCTGGGCGAACTGGAAAGACACATGGAATGACATCAACAGCAAATATGGCCTGAAGCACAGCGATACCGATATGTCATCGGCGCAGGAGCTGGCTAAATTTGATGCAGAGAAAGAAAACGCCAGCGCCGATATCGGTGATGTGGGCGCCGCGTTCGGTCCGGTCGCTGTGACCAAAGGTCTGGCACAACCGTACAAACCGACGCATTGGGATCAGATTCCGAGCTGGGCAAAAGATAGCGAAGGCAACTGGATGCTGGCTTACACCGGCACCATCGCCTTCCTAATCGACAAACAGCAGGTGAAAGATGCGCCACACAGCTGGGCCGATCTGAAGAAAGGTAAGTATGTGGTCACTATCGGTGATGTCGGCGTGGCTGCTCAGGCTGCTAACGGCGTTCTGGCCGCGAACTACGCACTGGGTGGTGATGAGAAGAACCTGAAGCCAGCGTTGAACTTCTTTGGCGAACTGGCCAAAGAGGGCCGTCTGGGCGTGACCGATCCGGTGATTGCCAACATCGAGAAAGGCGAAATTCAGGTTGCCGTGGTATGGGACTTCAACGGTCTGAATTACCGCGATCAGATCGACAAAAACCGCTATGAAGTGGTGATCCCGTCTGATGGCTCCGTGATTTCAGGCTATACCACCATTATCAACAAATACGCTAAGCACCCGAACGCCGCCAAACTGACGCGCGAATACATCCTGTCTGATGAAGGTCAGATCAACCTGGCGAAAGGTTATGCGCGTCCAATTCGTGCTGAACATTTGACCCTGCCAGCTGACGTACAGGCCAAACTGCTGCCGCAGTCTGAGTACAAAAATGCCCGCCCAATCAAAGACCAGGCCGCATGGGATAAGACGTCAAAAATGCTGCCGCGCCTGTGGCAAGAGAACGTGATTATCAATATGAAGCAGTAATTTGCACTCCCCTGGCGGCGCGATGTCGCGCATCGATCTGTAGCGACAACGCTGCGCATCGACACGCAATACGTTGCGCCGCTATGCACAGTGCTCGCAATTTGAATGATGTAAGGAACGGGAATGAAGACAATCCTGGTGGTACTGGATGGCCTGAGCAATCAGGTGGCACAGCATGCTATGGGCTATCTGTTTGCCGAATGCAAACAGGGTAATGGCCAATACTACACGCTCACCTGCGAGCTGCCTTCGCTATCGCGCCCGCTATACGAGTGCATTTTGACCGGTATTCCGCCGGTAGAGAGCGGCATTATACATAACGGCGTCAATCGCCTGAGCAATCAGCGCAGCATCTTCCATTACGCCCGCGCCGCCGGTTTAACCACGGCCGCTGCCGCCTATCACTGGGTCAGTGAGCTGTATAACCAATCCCCGTTCAACAATGCGCGTGATCGCCACACCGTCGCCCCCGATTTGCCGATCCAATATGGCCACTTTTACTGGGACGACAGTTATCCGGATTCCCACTTGTTTGAAGATGCTGAGAGCCTGCGTCTGAACCACGATCCGGACTTTTTACTGATCCACCCGATGAATATTGACGATGCCGGGCATAAACATAGCCTGTCATCGCCGCAATACCGCAACCGCGCACGAATGGCTGATGGCTATTTGTCACAGTGGATGCCCGGCTGGCTCGCCGCGGGCTATCAGGTGATCGTCACCGCCGACCACGGCATGAACGATGACCGTTCACACGGCGGTATTTTACCGGAAGAGACGCAGGTGCCGCTGTTTGTGTTTGGTGCAGGCTTCTCACGTCAGCCCGATCTCGAACCGCAGCAGATCGAACTGTGCGGTATTGTCTGCACGCTGCTCGGCATTGAACACGACAAACCCGTGTGTCACGGTTTGCTGGCGGGGCCGCGTTAATGAAGGGCAAAACCCTCGCCACACTGTTACTGCTGCCGTTCGCCTTTTTCTGGGTCGCCTTCCAGCTCGCGCCGCTGTTGTGGATTGCCATTAACAGCTTCTGGAGCGACATGAACGAGCGCTGGGGTATCGACAATTACACCGATATCCTCACTTCGCCGTTTTATCTGCAGGCATTTCGCCTGTCGCTGGATATCTCCATCTGGTCGAGCATTTACGGCCTGCTGATTTCGCTGTTTGCCGGCTATTCCCTGCATCAGTTGGGCAGCGGTCGTTTTCAGCGCTTCCTGATGTCCTTCACCAACATGACCAGTAACTTCGCCGGCGTGCCGCTGGCGTTTGCCTTCGTGATTCTGCTGGGCATGAATGGCTGTCTGACGCTGCTGCTGCGCCACTTCGGCATGCTGGAAGGATTCAAACTGTTCTCGCGTGACGGCATGGTGCTGGTTTACACCTGGTTCCAGATCCCACTTGGCATTCTGCTGCTCTATCCGGCGTTTGATGGCTTACGCAAAGATTGGGAAGAGTCAGCCGCGCTGCTCGGTGCCAGCCGCTGGCGTTACTGGTGGCATATTGGTTTGCCCATCCTGTTCCCGGCGCTGTTAGGGACTTTCGTCATCCTGCTGGCCAATGCCCTGGGCGCTTACGCCACCATTTATGCGCTGACCACCGGTAACTTTAACGTGGTGCCAGTGCGAATTGCTGCGCTGGTGTCGGGTGATATCTCGCTCGATCCGAATACCGGCGGTGCGCTGGCAATGTTGCTGGTGTTCATTATGGCGCTGATTACCGTGGTGCAGCAGTATCTGGTGCGCCGCAGTTATCTCAACGCGAAATCACAGGAGTAGAACGTGTCTCGCGCGGAAAAAATTTATCATCGCCTGATTATCTGGCTGCTGCTGATCATCCTCGCCGCCCCGTTGCTGGCGACACTGCTGTACGGCATATCCACCGACTGGAGTGACACTATTCTGCCGCAGGGCTTCACACTGAAGTGGCTTATTGAACTGTGGAGCGATCCGCGTTTTCTGACCGCGCTCGGCCATTCGCTGCTGATTTGCTTTGGTGCGCTGTTGTTCTCGCTGGTGCTGGTGCTGCCTGCGATGTTTGTAATCGCTTACTACTATCCGAAGCTGGACGCGGTGATGAACGTGCTGATTCTGATGCCGTTTGCCGTACCGCCGGTGGTGTCATCCGTTGGCCTGCTGCAGCTTTACTCGTCATCGCCGCTGATGATCACCGGCACGCCGTGGATTCTGGTCGGCTGTTATTTCACCATCGCGCTGCCGTTTATCTACCGCGCCATTGCCAACAATATGCAGGCGATCAACCTGAAAGAGCTGATCGATGCGTCTCATCTGCTGGGTGCCAGCACCTGGCAGGCAGCACTGTTTGTGGTATTGCCCAACCTGCGCAAAGGCGTGTTTATCGCGGTGTTGCTCTCTTTCTCTTTCCTGATAGGTGAGTTTGTGTTCGCTAACCTGTTAGTCGGCACCCGCTATGAAACCTTACAGGTGTATCTCTACAATATGCGTAACGGCAGCGGCCACTTTACCAGTGCGCTGGTGATCTCCTATTTTGCTGTCGTCCTGCTGGTCACCTGGCTGGCGAATGCCCTCAATCCTGAACGAGGCTGACCATGAGTTATCTGAATGTCACCCAGCTGAACAAAAGCTACGGCCCCACCAGCATCTTTGAAAATATCGATTTCAGCGCCGATGAAGGCGAGTTTGTCACCCTGCTCGGCCCGAGCGGTTGCGGCAAATCGACGCTGCTGCGCTGCATCGCCGGTTTGACCGATGTCGATAGCGGCAAAATTCTGCTGCAGGGTCAGGATATCGTGCCGCTGCCACCGCAAAAACGTACTATCGGCATGGTGTTTCAGAGCTACGCACTGTTCCCCAACATGACGGTGGAGAAGAACGTGGCGTTTGGCCTGAAAATGCAGAAACTGCCAGGCGGCGATATTCAGAAACGCGTTATGGAAGCGCTGGCACTGGTCGAACTGACCGATTTTGCCCGCCGTTATCCGCACCAGCTTTCTGGCGGACAATGCCAGCGTGTTGCCTTAGCGCGCTCCCTGGTCACGCGCCCTCGTTTGCTGTTGCTGGATGAGCCGCTCTCCGCACTGGATGCGCGTATCCGCCGCCATCTGCGCGAACAGATCCGCAACATTCAGCAGGAGTTAAAGCTCACCACGATTTTCGTTACCCACGATCAGGAAGAGGCGCTGACGCTGTCGGATCGCATCGTGCTGATGAACCGTGGCAAGATCGTGCAAAACGGCAACGCTGAAGCACTCTACACGCAACCAGCCGACCTGTTTGCCGCCGGGTTTATCGGCAACTACAACCTGCTGAGTGCGGAGCAGGCAACGCAGCTCACCGGCCAGACATTCACGGGTCAGGTAGCGATTCGACCTGAGTCAATCCGCTTGAGTGCACCGCAGGATGGCATTCCAGCCACTATTCTCAGTTACAGCCTGCTGGGTAATGTCATTCGCTATCGCGTAGTGGCGAATAGCGTGGAGTTATCCGTCGATGTGCTGAACCGCAGCGTGGCAGATTTGCACCCATCTGGCATGCAAATTGGTCTACAGTTAGAGATGTCGACGTTGCGCCAGGTTGCTTAAATTTAACGAAAAATTGGCAAGGCAACGCGGCAGTATTCAGCATTAACGCAGCCTGTTAATCGTTGTCGAGGCGGCCTGTAGGCTGCCCGTGGTCGCGCTACGGTGCGCCCGCCACTTCGGTGCTCACCCACAGGCTTGCAGTTGGTGCAATGAAAGTCTGAGGATAAGGAACCGCCCGACGTGTTGACCCTGCTCAATCTATTATCTGCCGTGGCCCTGCTGGTGTGGGGCACGCACATTGTGCGCACCGGCATCATGCGCGTGTACGGCGCCGATTTGCGGCGGGTGCTCAGCCGCAGCGTGGAAAAGAAGCCGATGGCGTTTCTCGCCGGGATTGGCGTCACCGCGCTGGTGCAGAGCAGCAATGCCACCACCCTGCTCGTCACCTCGTTTGTCGCACAGAATCTGGTGAGCCTGACGCCTGCGCTGGTGGTGGTGCTCGGTGCCGATGTCGGTACCGCCATCATGGCGCGTATCCTGACCTTCGACCTCTCCTGGCTATCGCCGCTCTTCATCTTCTTTGGTGTGGTGTTCTTCCTCAGCCGTAAGCAGACGCGGGCCGGACAAATGGGGCGCGCCGCGATTGGCCTTGGATTGATTCTGCTGGCCTTGCAACTGATTGTCGCCGCCGCCAAACCCATCACTCAAGCGGCAGGTGTGCAGGTTTTATTCTCCACGCTGACTGGCGATGTCATGTTAGATGCACTGCTGGGTGCCGTATTCGCGATCATCAGCTACTCCAGTCTTGCTGCTGTACTGATCACCGCCACGCTCACGGCCACCGGGGTCATCTCGTTCAAAGTCGCGCTGTGCCTGGTGATTGGCGCCAATCTCGGCAGTGGTTTACTGGCGATGATCAATGCCAGCGGTTCCAATGCTGCAGGTAAACGCGTGGCACTCGGCAGCTTGCTGTTCAAATTGATCGGTAGCCTGGTTATTTTGCCTTTCGTCGATTTCATCGCTGATGTGCTCGATAAGTTGCCGGTGAATGACGAGGAGTTGGTGATCTTCTTCCACGTGTTTTACAACCTGCTTCGTTGTCTGGTGATGGTGCCATTTACCGGTCCCATGGCGAGCTTGTGCCGACGCATGATTGCCGATGACCCAGAAAACCAGGTTCACTTAAAGCCCAGGCATCTTGATAGCAGCGCACTGGATACACCGGCATTGGCACTGGCGAACGCATCGCGGGAAACGCTCCGTATAGGCGATGTGGTTGAACAGATGATGGAGTCTTTCAACAAAGTGGTTCACGGTGAGCTACGAGAAGAGCGTGTGGTGCGGCGGTTGGATGATGATGTTGACGTGCTGTATACCGCTATCAAACTCTATCTGGCACGCATGCCGAAAGAAGATTTGCCAGAAGAGGATTCACGTCGCTGGGCAGAGATTATTGAGATGGCGCTCAACCTGGAGCAAGCGGGCGATATCATCGAGCGCATGTGCGCCGATGTGGCCGATAAGTCATTGCAGGCCCGGCGCGCATTCTCCGCCGAAGGATTAGGAGAGTTAAATACTTTGCAGGAGCAGGTGCTGAATAATTTACGCCTGAGTCTGTCGGTATTTTTGTCTAAAGACCTCACCAGCGCCAAACGCCTGCGCCGTTCCAAACACCGCTTCCGCATCCTGATTCGCCGCTTCTCTCATGCACACGTTGAGCGCTTACATCAACAGAACGTGCAGAGCATCGAAACCAGTTCCCTGCATTTAGGGCTGCTGGGGGATATGAAGCGTCTGAACTCGCTATTCTGTGCGGTGGCGTATACGGTGCTGGATCAGCCGGATGATGAGCGGGATGAGGATTAACCAACAGCCTGGCATGACTGCGATGATCAACGGCTGCGGGATTCAGCCACATCGTCATACAGGCGCGACCAACCGGCTGTGCTATTCGGTCAGGTCGCCATCAATGGCAACCTTCCGTGCGGATAGGGGGATTTAATAGGGTGCGCATTGCGGCGCACCTGAAAAATCTTACGACAGCAAAGTGAACGCGATCATCCCGACAATGGCACCGGTGGTACCAAGAATGGTTTCCATCAGCGTCCAGGTTTTCAGCGTTTCACCTTCAGTGGCGCCCGTGAAACGGCCAAACAGCCAGAAACCGGCATCGTTGACGTGACTAATAATGATGGAGCCACCCCCGATGCAGATCGACAGCGCCGCCAGCTGCGCGCCGCTGTAGTGCAGCGGTTCAATCACCGGCATGACCAGGCCCACAGTCGTCAGACAGGCCACGGTCGCCGAGCCCTGAATCACACGGATCGCACCAGAGAGGATAAAGCACGCCAGCGCAATCGGCATCCCGGCGCCAGTGAGCGCATGGCCCAATACCGGACCGACGCCAGAATCCACCAGCACCTGCTTGAACACACCGCCCGCACCGATCACCAGCAAAATAATGCCGGCCGGTTGCAGTGCGCTGCCGCACACTTGCATCACCTTCTCTTTGTCCATCCCCTGGCGATAGGCCAGACCGTAAATCGCCACCAGACACGCCAGCAGGATCGCCGTAAACGGATGGCCGATAAACTCCAGCCACTCGTAGAGGCGTGAATCCGGTGTGGTGAAGCGCGCACCGATGGTTTTCAGACCCACCAGCAGCAGCGGGAACAGGATCAACGCCAGGCTGAAGCCAAACGATGGCAGTTTACCCTCTTCAATTTCAGGCTGATGGTCTTCTGGCGGCGCACTGAAGCTGACGTGACGGGCAATAAAGTTACCAAACAGCGGTCCCGCAATCAGCATACCGGGAATCGCCGCACACAGGCCAAGCAGGATCATCCAGCCAAAATCAGCGTGCATCTGGGAAGCCAGCAGCATCGGGGCCGGTCCCGGCAGCAGAAACGCCGCTGAGGCCGCCACACCGGCAAACAGTGGAATGACCAACTTCACTAAGTTGCCATGGGTGCGACGCGCCACGGCAAAAGCGATGCTAATCAGCAAGACCACCGCCACTTCAAAGAACAGCGGCAGCGCGCAGATCAATCCGGCAATCCCCATCGCGTAGTGCGCCCGGTTTTCACCAAAGGCTTTCAGCATGCGGATAGCGATTTGATCGACTGCGCCGGTTTCATGCAGGATTTTGCCGAACATCGCGCCCAATGCCACCACGATGGCGAGAAATCCGAGCGTTCCGCCCATGCCTTTTTGCATGGTGTCAGCAATTTTATCCAGCGGCATGCCAGAGAACAGACCGGCACCAATTGAGACTAACATCAGGGCGACAAAGGCGTGCATACGCGCCTTCATCACCAAAAACAGCAGCAGCAGGACGGAGCCTGCTGCAGTTAACACCAGCGTTGCGGTACTCATCACTAACCCTTGTTGATTGCTTCCTCGATGGTCGCAACCGTGGCCGCAACGACTTCATCCAGTGAATGATTAATATCAACCACCAGTACATCGGGCTCGTCAGCCCCAGGCTCTTGCAAGGTCTCAAACTGCGTCACCAGCATCTGCGGCTTAAAGAAGTGACCTTTACGTGCTTTCAGACGCGATTCGATGGTTTCGAAATCGCCCTTCAGATAGATGAATTTCAGGTTTTGGTTGCCCTGACGCAGGATGTCGCGGTAGGACTTTTTCAGCGCCGAGCAGACGATAATCGAAATAGCCTGGGTGCGCTGCATGGCGAACGCGGCATCATTCAGCGCCTGCAGCCACGGCTGGCGATCGTTATCATCCAGCGGATGACCGTCGGCCATTTTCATGATGTTGCTGCGCGGATGGAGGAAATCGCCATCCAGAAATGCCGTGCTCAACTGATGAGAAACCTGATTAGCGACGGCAGACTTTCCGCTGCCGGAAACGCCCATCAGGATAAAGACGTGGTGCGATGGAGATGGCGTGGTCATGGTTTTGCGCTCCGGCAGTTTGCCTGCCAATGTTACCGATAACAAATTTGATTATCATTGTCGGAGCCCACTGCGGGACTGGCAACCCTTGTTAGGTGGAAAAGCACGAAAGTGTGAACTGACTCAAATAATCGCCAAAATCAGATGCTGCCACCTTCAGCAATTTCAAACCCGACATCCAGCGGCTTAATCACGCTGCGATCACCACCGATACGCGCCAGCAGCATCGCGGCTGATTCACGTCCCATGCGCTCACGCGGCGTAAGCACTGTGGCCAGACGCGGCGTGACCACTTGCGTAATGTCGTGGCCGTGAAATCCGGCAATCGCCATCTGTGCAGGGACATGTAAGCCCTGACGCTGACACTCAAACATCGCGCCGACCGCCAGGTCATCGTTGGTACAAAACAGGCTGTCGGTTTCGGGATAGCGTTTCTGCGCCTCACGCAGCAGCTGCGCGCCGGCACTGAAGGAGGAAGCATCTTCCATCATCACACTGTGCGGGGTGAGCCCGGCTTCACGCATCGCCTTTTCGTAGCCCTGCTGTTTTTGCAGGGTACGCTCATCAAGACGCGCGCCAAGGTAAACGGTGTGGCGGTGGCCTTTTTTCAGAATAGCATGCGTCATCTGGCGCGCCGCTTCGACGTTATCGAAGCCCACCGCCATATCGAGGCACGGCGTCACCGAATCCATCATCTCAATCACCGGAATACCGGCCACTTCCAGCATGCGCAGCGTGCCGGGCGTGTGGGTGCGTTCGGTGAGAATGACGCCATCGATGTTCCAGCCGAGCAGCGATCGCAGCTGTAGCTCTTCTTTGTCCGCGTTATAGCCAAAGTGCGCCACCAACGTTTGATAACCGGCCTCATCCGTCACGGTTTCAATGCCGCGTAACACATCGGCGAACACCTGGTTGGTGAGCGAGGGCAACAGTACGCCGATAGCGCGACTGGTCGCATTAGAGAGCATATCGGGGGCACGATTGGGGATATAACCGAGTTCATCCAGTGCTACGGCGATCTTATCGCGCAGCGCCGCAGAGACCTGATCGGGGTTTCGCAGGTAGCGACTGACGGTCATTTTTGTAATGCCGACGCGATCGGCAACGTCCTGTAGTACCGGCCTTTTCTTCTTCATCGTATGCGCCTGAGGTCAGAGATACGATGAGTCTATCATTTTTTTGTCAATTTCAGGCTTTGCGGAAAACCATGGATTCTCGCTCTGACTTTGTGCACATCGATACGCACCTGACGAAAAAGTGGGCAAAAAAATGCAAGGTCGCCATAGAGGGCAACCTTGCACGTTTTATTGACAAGCTGTTACACCGGCGGCAGATCAAACAGCAGAATCTCTGCATCGCTGTCAGCGTTGATGGTCAGCGCACTCTCATCCCAGATCGCCAGCGCATCGCTGGTCCCAACCTGTTCGCCATTGACGCTCACCAGGCCTTTCACCACCTGAATCCACACACGACGGCCCGCTTCGACAGTCACCGCGTCGGATTCACCTTCGGCAAACACCCAGCGCGACAAAGTCATGTCCTGGAACACTTTCAGCGATCCTTCACGCTCATCCGGTGACAGAACAAACTGGCGACCTTTCACATCTTCGAAGCGGCGCTGCGCATAGCGTGGCTCAATGCCTTTGCGCTCTGGAATGATCCAGATCTGATACAGATGCAGCGGATCTTTGTCACTGGCGTTGTATTCCGAATGGCGCACACCGGTACCGGCGCTCATAATCTGGAACTCGCCTGCTGGGATCTGCTCTTTGTTGCCCATGCTGTCCTGATGTTCCACGGTGCCAGACAGCACATAGGTCAGGATTTCCATGTCTTTATGCGGATGGGTACCAAAACCCTGGCCGCCATCAATCACATCTTCATTGATAACGCGCAACGCGGAGAAGCCCATAAAGTTGGCATCGTAATAATCCGCGAAGGAAAAGGTGTGCCAGCTATCGAGCCAACCGTGATTGGCGTGACCGCGTTCTTCAGCTTTGCGTACGTAGATCATGTTCAATTCTCCTCAATGTTTTTTACAGTGTGGACCTGAGGTAGATCTATTGATAGCTGAAAAACTTCACGCCTCTTTTCAAAAAAACTGAATGTTTTAAGGAGGATTGCACAGGAGAGATGAAGGAGGTAAATCGTAGACAAAAAAAAAAGCCAGCACCCGAGCTGGCTAAGAAACACTGGAAGCAATGTGAGCAATGTCGTGCTTACCCGGTATGTCAGGAGACGTTCCCGGTCCGCATGACAATAATAATCATTATCATTCGCGTCTGTAAACCCCTTTTGAGAATTATTTTCCATTGACGATTCGTGAGAATTCCTTGATGTTAAAGGGGATTTTATTCACTTTGCACAAGGAGTCGCTTTATGAGTCAGATCATCATTCGCCACGTAATCCCTGAAGATGCTGCGGCACTAACACGTCTCTATAGCCAACCAGAGACGCAGGCGAACACGTTACAGCTACCACATCAATCGCCAAAGCTATGGCAGGAGCGCCTTAGTAATACGCGTCCGGGTGTGCATATGCTAGTGGCAATGATTGACGATCAACTGGCTGGGCAAATCACGCTAGAAGTGCAATCTGTCGCACGACGTCGCCACGCCGCTACCTTTGGCATGGGCGTCGATCCCGCCTTTCACCGTCGCGGCGTAGGCTCGGCGCTCATGGCCGCGATGATTGATCTGTGCGACAACTGGCTACAGGTGACGCGTATTGAGCTGACTGTGTTTGCCGATAACCATAAAGCGATTGGGCTGTATCAGAAGTTTGGCTTTGAGATTGAAGGCACCGCGAAGCGTTTTGCGATGCGCGACGGCGAGATGATTGATACGCACTACATGGCGCGACTGAAATAACCGCTAATCAGTAGAAGCGCCCTCAAGCATATTAAAGCGCCACGACGGACAATAAGACTCGTCGCGGCGCCTTTTTATTCGAACTTAATACCCAGCACTCAAATCATCCACCGAACGCGGATCCGAAGCGCCATAACGCATGCCATCCGGCCCAATCATAATGCTCTGCGTGCTGCCCATTGCGGGCATCACTTTCACATGCTGACCTTTGGCTTCCAGCAAACGCAGCGTATCCGGGCTAAAGCCTTTCTCCACACGCAGCTGATCCGGTAACCATTGATGGTGGAAACGCGGCGCATTGGCCGCTTCCGCTACATTCATACCAAAATCGATGCTGTTCACCACCATTTGCAGCACAGTGGTGATAATACGGCTGCCACCTGGGCTGCCTGTCACCAGCCAGGTTTTGCCGTCTTTGGCGATGATAGTCGGTGACATCGATGACAATGGACGTTTAGCCGGTTGCACTGCATTCGCCTCACCGCCCACTAAACCATACACGTTTGGTGTGCCCGGCTTAGCGGAGAAATCATCCATTTCGTTGTTCATCAGGATACCGCTCTGTCCAGCCACAATACCGCTACCGAAATAGGTGTTCAGCGTGTAGGTCACGGCGACCGCATTACCGTCTTTATCCACCACCGAGAAGTGCGTAGTCTGGTTGCTTTCGTACGGCTCAAGCTTACCCGGTTTGATTTCGCTGGAAGGACGCGCTTTGTTGACGTCAATCTGCTGCGCCAGGGTTTTGGCGTAGGCTTTGCTGGTCAATGCTTGCTGCGGCACTTTGACGAAATCCGGATCGCCAAGGTATTCCGAACGATCGGCATAAGCGTATTTTTCCGCTTCCGCCATCACCTGCATCGCATCGGCGCTGCCAAAGCCCCACTTCGCCAGATCGAAGTTCTCCAGGATGTTGAGGATCTGCACGATGTGAATCCCACCTGAAGACGGTGGCGGCATTGAGAATACTTCATAGCCGCGATAGGTGCCGCTGACCGGTTTGCGCTCTACCGCACGATAGGCGGCCAAATCCGGTTTGCCAATCAATCCGCCATGCTGTGCCATTTCTCCGGCGATCTCATCGGCAATCTTGCCTTTGTAGAAGGCATCCGGCCCTTGTTGAGCAATCAGTTGCAGGCTGTGCGCGAGGTTTTTCTGCACCAGACGCTCACCTTTTTGATACGGCTTGCCGTCTGCCTTGTAGAAAATCGCCCGGCTGTTGTCGTGATTGATCAACGTCTCTTTGCCGTAGGTGGCCAAATCGTCCGCCAGCGCATCGTTAACGATGATGCCCTCACGCGCCAGTTTAATCGCTGGAGCCAGCAGTTTACTCAGCGGCAGCGTACCGTATTTTTGTGCCGCCAGCGCAAAACCAGCAACTGTACCCGGCGTGCCCGAGGCTAAATGGGATGTGAGCGACAGTTTAGGGTCAGCATTGCCCTGCTTATCGAGGAACATATCGCGTGAGGCACGCGCCGGCGCCATTTCACGAAAATCGATTGCCGTGGTGCGTCCCGATGCGGTTCGCAGCATCATAAAGCCACCACCGCCGAGATTACCGGCTTGTGGATGAGTGACGGCTAATGCGAAGCCCACTGCAACGGCCGCATCCACGGCATTACCGCCCTGCTTCAGAATATCGACGCCAACCTGGGTGGCCATCGCATCCACCGACGCCACCATACCGTGCTGCGCCTTCACCGGATGGAAGGTGTCACTGTCCACGCCGTATGACACCGGTGGCGCGCTGGCAGGCGCGGCAAACGCCCCCTGTACTACGGTAAAACTCATCAATAATGCCCAGCCAACCTGACGCACGCTGCCCTTTAGTCTCATTTGCGATCTTCCTTTGCGGTTATTTACATTTGTTATTTTTTGATGCAAGTGTTTGCAAACACGATAAAAAGCGTAGCAGTAAGCCAAATTCGGCGCACTCCTGGTTCAGGACTTTGTGACATCGCATAAACTTATGACAGCAGCCCTTGTTGCCATACTGATGACAACAGCACACAGCAGGCTGCATTAATGGAGGAAGACCATGAAAAAATGGCTTATCGTTATCGCTGCGTTGCTACCCTTAAGCAGCATGGCAAATATGCTGAACAGCACAAATGACCCGAATAAACCCGGCTATAACCCGAGCCAGCAGCGCATGCAAACGCAAATGCAGGTCCAGCAGCAACAGCAGCAGCAAAAACTGCGTCAGGATCAGCAGCAGCAGAATCAGGAATTACAGCGGAAAATGCAGGAGCGAAGGGATAGCGCCCAGCAGCGCGTGATTCAGCAACAGCCGGGCCAGCAGCAAAACCAGAATTAACGGAAGTCGGGACCGATAATGTCGATGCGGTCAGTACAGATGGCATCGACGCCCCAATTCAGCAGCTCGCGCGCCCGCGCGGGCTGGTTTACTGTGTACACCAGAATGTGCAATCCGGCGGCTTTCAGCTGCGCGGTGCGTTCAGCATCCAATAATTTATGGTTCAGATGGATGGAAACGCAACCCAGTGCTTGGGTCAGCGCCTGCCAGTCATCGTGCCACTCATCCAGCAATAATCCGCGTGGCAACTCAGGCGCTGCCTGCATCGCTGCTTCCAATGCTGCATAAGAGAAGGAAGACAACAGTGGCGCCGTTTGGCCTTGCCACAGTTCGCGCGCGGCCAACGCCACATCGCGTCCGGTCTCCACCTCTTTGCCGGTGGTCGGTTTGATCTCAATGTTCGCCATCATCTGATGCTGGCGACAGCGATCGGCCACGTCACGCAGCAGCGCCAGCGGCTCGCCTTCATACTCACGGCTGTACCAACCGCCCGCATCCAGCTGCGATAGCTTACTCCATGAGAGATCGCCCGCCACACCCCAGCCGTTGCTGGTGCGATCCAGCGTATCGTCATGCAACAGGAACACCTGTTTATCATCCGACAGCTTGGCATCAAACTCGATCATGGTATGACCGTACTGCGCGCCAACATCAATCGCCGCCAGGGTATTTTCCGGTGCCAGCTTACCGCCGCCGCGATGGGCGACGATCGGTGGGTATGGCCAATTTTCTACACTCATTCCAGACGCTTTCCATGGGTTGAATCGAAGAAGTGTAACGCATCTGGCGGCAGATGCAGCCACAAGGTGCTGCCCGATTGCGGACGCTCACTGTGCGGCAAACGTACGACCAGGCGAGTGTTGCCGATGCGGCCGTGCGCGAGATTATCCGCACCCAGCATCTCCAGCGTATCCACCACTAATGGAATGCCGCCCCCGGCTTGCGAGCTGAGCACCAGATGCTCAGGGCGAATACCCAACGTAAGGGGACGATTCGCCCACTTCGCTTTGCTTTCACCCAATGGCAGGCTATTAAGCGCATCGAGGGTAAAGCGCGTGCCGTCGCTGTTGATTTGGCCTGGCAGCAGGTTCATTGCGGGCGCACCGATAAACGATGCCACAAACTGGCTTGCCGGACGCTCATAAACTTCCACCGGGGTGCCCACTTGCTCGACCACCCCTTTGTTCATCACCATCACACGCTGGGCCAACGTCATCGCTTCCACCTGATCGTGTGTCACATACAGACTGGTGGTTTTCAGGCGGCGGTGCAGTTGTTGCAGTTCAAGACGCATCTGCACACGCAGACGCGCATCGAGGTTCGATAATGGCTCATCAAACAGGAATACCGCCGGTTCACGTACAATCGCACGGCCCATCGCCACACGCTGACGTTGACCGCCCGACAGCTCACGTGGACGACGAGCCAGCAGGTGATCCAGTTCCAGGCTGCGCGCGGCTTCCATTACGCGTTGATCGATCTGCTCTTTGCCCATACCGCGAATTTTCAGGCCATAAGCCATGTTTTCGCCCACGGTCATGTGCGGGTAAAGCGCATAGTTCTGGAACACCATGGCGATGCCACGATCTTTCGGTTCCATGTTAGTGACACGCTTATCGTCGATGTAGATATCGCCCGAGGTCACACGTTCCAGGCCTGCAACCATGCGCAGCAGTGTCGATTTACCACAGCCCGAAGGGCCGACCATCACCATAAACTCGCCATCGTTGATGGTGATATTCAGCGGCTGAATGATCTGATTTTTGCCGTCATACGATTTGGTGACGGTCTGAAGGGTTACGCCTGCCATTTATTTATCACTCTCCACCAGGCCACGCACAAAGGCACGTTGCATCACGAGTACCACCACCACCGGTGGGATCAGGGTTAATAACATTGCCGCCATCACTTCGTTCCACTGCGTCGGGCCGCCGCTGGTGTTGATCATACTTTTCACCCCGGCAACCGCCGTGCTCAGAATCGGATCGTTAATGATCAACAGCGGCCATAAATACTGGTTCCAGCCGTAGATAAAGGTGATCACGAACAGTGCGGCAAGGTTGGTTTTTGACAAAGGTAAGACGATATCCCAGAAGAAACGCATCGGGCTGGCACCATCAATACGCGCCGCTTCAATCAGCTCATCCGGCAGCGACATAAAGAACTGTCGGAACAGGAAAGTTGCGGTTGCCGAAGCCATTAGCGGCAGGGTTAAGCCACTGTAGCTGTCGAGCATGTTCAGGTTTGAAATCACTTCCACCGTCGGGAAGATACGCACTTCCACCGGCAGCATCAGGGTGATGAAGATCAGCCAGAAGAACAGTGAGCGCAACGGGAAGCGGAACCACACCAGTGCAAACGCGGAGAGCATCGATACCGCGATTTTGCCCACCGTGATGCCCAGCGCCATGATCAGGCTGTTCATCATCATCATGCCGAATGCCGGGCCACTGCCGTTGACGCCCTGGGTCCAGATGCGTGAAATGTTGTCCCACAGATGCGTGCCGGGCACTAAGGTCATCGGCACCTGATACACCGCTTCGTTATCCAGCGTCGCGGCGACTATCGCCACGTACAGCGGGAACAGAATGGTCAGTACACCGAGCACCAGCAGGGTATGGCTGAAGATATCCAGCCCGCGTCGATTCTCAATCATTGGTATTGCACCTTACGCTCGACAAAGCGGAATTGCAGGATCGTCAGTCCAATCACCAGCAGCATCAGCACCACCGACTGCGCGGCAGAGGATGAGAGATCCAAACCGGTAAAGCCTTCGCGATAAATTTTGTAGATCAGCGTGGTAGTGGCCTGCACGGGGCCACCGCCGGTCGCGGCATCGATCACCGGGAAAGTATCGAAGAAGGCATACACCAGATTGACCACCAGCAGGAAGAAACTCACCGGGGTGATCAGCGGCAGTGACAGATTGAAGAAGCGGCGCACCGGTCCAGCCCCGTCAATCGCCGCCGCTTCCACCAGCGATTTGGGGATCGATTGCAGCGCGGCGAAGAAGAACAGGAAGTTGTAACTCATCTGCTGCCAGATGGACGCCAGCACAATCAGGAACATCGCCTGACCGCTGTTTTGTGCGTAGTTCCAGTTGTAACCGATCTGGTTCAGCAGATGGCTAAACAGGCCGAGGCCGGGATTGAACAGGAACATCCACAGTACCGCGGCAATCACGGGCGCAACGGCATAAGGCAGCAGCAGCAAGGTTTGATACAGTTTTTTTAGCCGTATGACGTAATCGACCAGCGCCGCCAGCAGTAGCGAGAAGGTCATGCCACACACGGTGACCAGTGCGCTGAACTCAATGGTGGTCCAGAACGAAGCGAGGTAATACTCATCGCTGAACAGACGTTTAAAGTTCTCCAACCCGACAAAGGTGCTGGAAATACCAAAAGGATCGATGCTTTGCAGCGAATACCACAGCGCTTCACCGGCAGGCCATAAGAAGAAAATGGCGGTGATCACCAGTTGCGGTGCCACCAGCAAATAGGGCAAAAATCGGGAGCGAAATACGGGGCGTGATGAGGACATAGCAGACTCGCCAAAAGAGAAATCGGGGCTGACGCCATGCGCCAGCCCCGAGACAACGGAATTACTTCACTTGCTGTTCAAAACGACGCAGCAGTTCGTTTCCGCGCTTCACAGCGTTATCCAGTGCAGCCTGTGGAGCCTGTTTGCCCGTCCACACGCCTTCCAGCTCTTCGTCCACGATGGTACGAATCTGTGGCATATTGCCCAGACGCATGCCTTTGGTGAATGGCAGAGGATCTTTGTTCAGCATCTGACGCGTGGCAATGTCTGCGCCTGGGTTCTTGTCATAGAAGCCCTGCTGCTTGGTCAGCTCATATGCCGCGGTGGTGATGGGCAGGTAACCGGTCTTCTGGTGCCATTCCGCTGCGATTTCTGGTTGTGCCAGGAACTTCATGAACTCCGCTACGCCTTTGTAGGTGTCAGCATCTTTGCCTTTCATCACCCACAGGCTTGCGCCGCCAATGATGGCGTTCTGCGGTGCGTTTGGCACCGTTGAGTCGTATGGCATCATGCCGACGCCGAAGTTGAATTTAGCGTAATGCTTGATATCCGCCAGAGAACCGGAAGAAGCCGTGGTGATGCCACAATCGCCGTTGTAGAACTTCGCGGTTGATTCATCTTTACGACCGAAGTAGGTGAAATCGCCCTTTTTGTTCATGTCTTCCAGCATCTGGATGTGGCGCACCTGAACGGGCTTGTTGAATTCCAATACCGCGTCGGTACCGTCAAAGCCGTTGTTTTTGGTGGCAACCGGCAGTGCATGCCAGGCGCTGAAGTTTTCGATTTGAATCCAACCCTGCCAGCCGCTGGCGTAACCACAGGTCATGCCCGCTTTACGCAGTGCGTCGGCGTCTTTCGCCAGCTCCTGCCAGGTTTTAGGTGGCTGATCTGGGTTCAGACCGGCTTTCTTGAATGCATCTTTGTTGTAGTACAGCACAGGTGTAGAGCTGTTGAACGGCTGAGAAATCAGCTGGCCCTTGCTGTCGCTGTAGTAACCTGCAACCGCTGGCACGAACTGTTTCGGGTCCATCTGCACGCCGGCGTCTTTGAACACGTCATGCACAGGCACGATAGCTTTCGAGGCCATCATGGTCGCCGTACCCACTTCGTAAACCTGCAGAATCGCCGGTGCTTTACCGGTACGTACAGCAGCAATACCCGCTGCCAGGCTCTGCTCATAGTTACCTTTGTAAGTCGGTACGATTTTGTATTCTGGGTGAGCCTGGTTAAAACGTTGTGCCAGAGAATCGACTTCTTTGCCTAACTCGCCTTCCATTGAGTGCCAGAAAGGAATGTCAGTGGCAGCCAGCGCATTACCGCTGAGCGCCAGACCAAGCAAAACACTCATCAGGCGGGGACGAAGCGTAAAAGCGGACATAAGTTTTTTCCTGTGCTGTTAGGTACGCGCGATATCACGCATTTTTTTGTTCGCGAAGTAACATGACACGGGGAAATGACGGATTAATAACAGGTTTATGACGGGAATGTGACGGAGATTGCGCGTATTAGAAAGTTTAAAGTGGTGCGGATTAGTTAAAGATGACCTTTTATCAGACCGTCGGCGGCGCAGTCAGATTGCGGGCGGACAGCGCACAGCCACCGGAACGTACACGTAGTACGTGAGGATGGCGACACTGCCCAACCGCAAGCTGGCAAGTTAGACAGGTCAGACGCCGAGGCAGCGCGTAGCCACCGGAGCGTACTCTTAGTACGTGAGGATGGCGAGCACTGCCCAACCGCAATCTGGCAAGTTAGCCAGATCAGGCACCGAGGTAAGCGCTGCGGACTGCTTCGTTGGATAACAGCGCTTCACCACTGTCTTCAAGTACCACGTGACCGTTCTCCAACACGTAGCCGCGATCGGCCAGCTTCAGCGCCTGGTTGGCGTTTTGCTCCACCAGGAAGATGGTCATGCCCTCTTTACGCAGCTGTTCAATCGTATCGAAAATCTGCTGAATAATAATCGGCGCTAAACCTAAAGAAGGCTCGTCGAGCAACAGCAAACGCGGCTGACTCATTAACGCACGACCGATCGCCAGCATCTGCTGTTCACCACCGGACATGGTGCCCGCGCGCTGCACTTTACGTTCAGCCAGACGCGGGAACAGCTGATAAACCCGCTCAATGCGCTCCTGATACTGCTGACGCGTGGCAAAGAAACCGCCCATCGCCAGGTTCTCTTCCACCGTCATGCGGGAAAACACACGGCGGCCTTCCGGCACAATCGCAATCGCTTCACGCATGATTTTGGCGGTTTGCCAGTCGGTTATCTCTTTGCCATCGAACACGATTGTGCCACTGGTGGCACGCGGTTCTCCGCACAAAGTGCCGAGCAGCGTGGTTTTACCTGCGCCGTTAGCACCAATCAACGTGACGATTTCACCCTGGCTGATGTGCAGATTAATGTTGTGCAGTGCCTGAATCGGGCCGTAATGGGCACTCACCCCTTGCAACGTTAAAATTGGGTTTGCCATCTTACGCCTCACCTAAATAAGCACGGATCACATCCGGATTGTTACGCACTTCTTCCGGCGTACCGTTAGCCAGCGGTGTCCCCTGGTTCACCACATAAATGCGGTCAGAAATGCCCATCACCAACTTCATATCGTGTTCGATCAACAGTACCGAGACCTTATGCTCACCGCGCAGTTCGGCAATCAGCTCGTCCAGTTCGTGGGTTTCGCGCGGGTTAAGTCCTGCGGCAGGCTCATCCAGCATCAGGATTTCCGGACGCGTCACCATGCAGCGTGCAATCTCCAGACGGCGCTGTTGACCATAAGCCAGGTTACCCGCCTGGCGGTTGGCCAGCTCCAGCAAGCCGATGCGATCCAGCCAGGTGGCAGCACGATCCAGCGCTTCACTCTCACCGCGACGGAATGCCGGGGTCTTAAACAGGCCGGAGAACACGCCGCTTTTCAGGTGCTGATGCTGCGCCACCAGCAGGTTCTCAATCACTGTCATCTCACGGAACAGACGCACGTGCTGGAAAGTACGCACGATACCCATGCGCGCAATTTTCTGGCCAGGCTGCCCCTGCAACTCTTGATCGCGCAGTTTGATGGTACCGCCGGTCGGCTTGTAAAAACCGGTCAGGCAGTTGAACACCGTGGTTTTACCGGCACCGTTTGGCCCGATCAGTGACACGATTTCCTGGGGATGCAGTTCCAGCGCCACATTGTTGACGGCCAACAGCCCGCCAAAGCGCATCATCAAGCCTTCAACGGCTAACAAAGGCTGACTCATGCCTGCTCTCCTTGTTTACTGCTTTTCAACTTCAGGTGTGGACGCTTCATCGGCAGCAGCCCTTGCGGACGCCAGATCATCATCAGCACCATCAAACCACCGAGCACCAGCATGCTGTACTCGTTCAAATCACGCATCAATTCGCGCGACACCACCAATAGTATCGCCGCGAGGATCACCGCGAACTGCGATCCCATGCCGCCCAGCACCACAATCGCCAGCACAAAGGCAGACTCGACAAAGGTGAAGGATTCCGGGCTGACAAAGCCCTGACGTGCAGCGAACAACGTGCCGGCAAAACCCGCGAACACGGCACTAATCGTGAAGGCGGTCAGCTTAATACGCGTTGGGCTCAGACCCAGCGAGCGGCAGGCGATCTCGTCTTCACGCAGCGCTTCCCACGCACGGCCCAATGGCATGCGCAGCAAGCGGTTGATAACGAACAGCGTCAGCACCACCAGCAGCAGCGCCACCAGATAGAGGAAAATCACACGATGATTCGGATCGTATTGTAGCCCCGTCAGCTCATGGAAAGTGGTCCAGCCGCCTTCACTGACACGACGTCCAAACTCAATGCCAAACAGGCTCGGTTTAGGAATCTGCGCGATACCGTTTGGACCGCCGGTAATAGAGGTGCTGTTCAGCAGCAGAATACGCACGATCTCACCGAAGCCGAGCGTCACAATCGCCAGATAGTCACCGCGCAGGCGCAGTACCGGGAAGCCGAGCATCAGGCCAAACGCACCCGCGACAATCCCCGCCAGCGGCAGGCTTTCCCAGAAACCAAAACCGTAATAGTGATTGAGCAACGCAAAGGTGTAAGCGCCGATGGCATAGAAACCACCGTAACCCAGCACCAGCAAACCAGACAGGCCGACCACCACGTTGAGGCCGAGACCGAGCATCACGTAGATCAGCGTTAATGTGGCGATATCGATACTGCCGCGCGACACCAGAAACGGCCACAGCACCGCAGCAACAATCAACAGCGCCATCACCAGCTTTTGCTTTGGCGTCGAACCATCGAAGCCAGGCAGCACAAAGCCTTTACCGCTGCGTTTGAACTTGCCATGGAACAGCGGACGCAGCAGCTGAAAGACAAAAACCACCGCACAGCCGATGAAAATCCAGTTCCAGCGCGCCGCGCCAGCGTTAGCCACCACCAGTTTGGTGCCATCAAGATCGAGACGGACGCCCATAAAGAAAGTGGCGAGAATCAGTAACATCACCGTTGAAATCACGGCGTTGACCAGACCGAGGCGTTTCATACTTTCTCTACCTCCGGACGGCCCAGAATGCCGGTAGGCATCACCAGCAGCACCACAATCAGCAGCGCGAAAGACACCACATCTTTGTATTCGGTCGACAGATACGCCGAGGTCAGCGCTTCAGCGATACCGAGCACCAGACCACCAATCATCGCGCCCGGAATACTGCCGATGCCGCCTAATACCGCAGCGGTAAACGCCTTCATCCCAGCCATAAAGCCGATGAACGGGTTGATCGAGCCGTAGAACTGGCCCAGCAACACGCCCGCCACCGCTGCCATCGCGGCACCAATGATAAAGGTCAGTGAAATCACGCGGTCAGTGTTAATCCCCAGCAGACTGGCCATTTTCAGGTCTTCCGCACAGGCGCGGCAGGCGCGGCCCATACGTGAATAACGAATAAACAGCGTCAGGGCGAGCATCGAGAGGAAGGTCACCACCCAAATCACCAGCTGCATGGTGGAGAGCGTGGCAGCAAAGCCGTTGCTCTCGCCCAGCGTCCACTGGCCGGTGATCAGGCTTGGCAACGCCAGATCGCGCGAACCTTGCGTCAGACTGACGTAGTTCTGCAGGAAGATCGACATCCCAATAGCCGAAATCAGCGCGATTAAGCGCTTAGAGGAGCGCACGGGTTTATACGCCACGCGCTCAATGCTCCAGCCGTAGGCGCTGGAGATGATCACCGCCATCACGAACCCGGCGGCAATCATCAGCCACGTGGTATCGATACCCATCATCATCAGGGCGGCAATCACAATAAAGGAGACATAACTGCCGATCATATACACCTCGCCATGGGCGAAGTTGATCATGCCGATGATGCCGTAAACCATGGTGTAACCAATGGCGATCAGCGCGTAAGTGCTCCCGAGGGTAACCCCGTTGAACATCTGCTGAATGAAATAGAGAAACTGCTCGGACATAGTGAGGACCTGCATGTGGACTAAAAATCCCCTCTCCCTTTTGGCAGAGGGTTAGGGTGAGGGAACAGGCGCGCGGGATCTCATCAAGATGGTACGCGCTGTCCCTCCCCCAGCCCTCTCCGGCAAAAGAGAGGGCCAATCTATTTAAGGTTGGGAATTACTTAACAGCGGTAGAGGAACCGTCTTTGTGCCATTTGAAGACACCAAATTCGAAGCCCTTCAGGTCGCCTTTCTGATCCCAGTTCAGGTTGCCCATCACCGTTGGAACCGCTGCGCCCTCTTTCAGGTTTTTAGCAATGGCATCTGGCTCAGCGCTCTTGCTACGTTCGATACCGGCCACCAGCGACTGAATGGCCGCATAGGTGGTCCAGACGAACGGACCGGTTGGGTCTTTACGGTTAGACGCGGTATTGGCTTTGATGGCTTCAACAATCGCCTTGTTCTCTGGCAACTGGTCATAACGTTTCGGCAAGGTGACATACAGGCCTTCAGATGCATCACCGGCGATGTTAGACAGTGAGGCGTTGCCCACACCTTCTGGTCCCATGAAGCCAGCAGTCAGACCGGCTGCTTTTGCCTGACGCAGAATCTGGCCCAGCTCTGGGTAGTAGCCACCGTAGTAAACGAAATCGACGTTTTCTTTCTTCAAACGCGCAATCAGCGTAGAGAAATCTTTATCGCCCGCGGTGATACCTTCGAACAGCACCACGTTGCCGCCTTTGGCTTTCAGGGTTTTCTGCACCGATTCGGCCAGTCCCTGACCGTACTGCTGCTTGTCATGCACCACAGCGATACGTTTTGGTTTGATCTCATTGAGAATGTAAATTGCAGCGGTTGGGCCCTGATCGGAATCCAGACCGGTAGTACGCAGCACATCCGCATAGCCACGAGCGGTCAACTCTGGTGCGGTTGCCGCTGGGGTGATCATCAGAATACCTTCATCGTTATAAATGTCGGAAGCAGGCTGAGTAGAAGAGGAGCACAGGTGGCCGATTACATACTTGATGCCGTCGTTAACTACTTTGTTGGCCACTGCAACCGCTTGTTTCGGGTCACAGGCGTCGTCATATTCCACGCCAACCAGTTTGTCACCGTTCACGCCACCTTTGGCGTTGATGTCCTTAATGGCTTGCGCTGCACCGGTAAACTGCATATCACCGTATTGCGCAACCGGACCGGTTGCTGCGCCAACGATGGCAATCTTGATATCTTTCGCCAGTGCCGCGTGGCTCAGCGCCAGCGCAACGCAACCCGCCAGTAATGCGCGTCCTTTACTCATTTTCATGCGAACTTCCCCATCTGTTGTGTCGTGTGTCGTTGTGTTTGGTTTATTTTCTGCCAGTCAATGAGGAAAACTGATTCAAGAATAATGAGTTAGCGCTCTTTTCTGGCATTTATTGGTAATAAGGCTTTATTTTTCAGGTTATTAAACAGGAACTTTCTTCTGTAAATCAACTGACATATTCAGTATTAGTCGCGTTGCACAGCAGAATCATCTGGTTTTTATGGCCGGTTTTTAGCCAAAATGCCAGCGTGTTATGCTGGCTATTTCAGCTAACATTGATGACTTCCTCCACAATCCTGGCAAACTGGCTGGCATTTGACCTATTTTCATCGCAAAAAAGTGACAGCACGCTGACTGTCTAAATTCGCTACACTATGGCCTTTCTGGCAGTACAGGTAAGGGTAATGAAGCTCACTATTCAGCGAATCACCGCACTCACGCCGCAGGATCGTTTGGATTTAGCTAAAGTCTGGCCGCAGATCGATATTTCGCAACTTGAAGCTGTATTAAGCGAGACGCAGCGCTTGTATGCGGCAAGGTTTAACAATCGTCTGTTGGGTGGGTTACAGCTGGAAATTCGTGGCACGCAGGGGAAGATTTCGCACCTCACCGTGCGCGAAGTGACGCGGCGGCGCGGCGTCGGGCAATATCTGCTGGAAGAGACCATGGCGCAGAATCGCGCGCTGGCGGATTGGTGGGTAGCCGATGACGGCGACGACGATCAGAGTGTGCGCGCCGCCTTTATGCAGGCCTGTGGTTTTCGCGCGCAGGCCGATGGCTGGGTGCGCTAATGATTTCGAACACATAGCGGCGCGATTTATCGCGCTGGCCTGAAGCGCCTGGGTTGGTGACCGATGCGCCATAAATTGCGCGGCTTCGGATTTTGAGCAAATAAAAAGGGCGACTATAAAAGTCGCCCCGTTTTGACCTGATGCTTTATCAGGCTTCAATCGCCATACGCAGTTTCTTCATGGCGTTCTTTTCCAGCTGACGCACACGCTCTGCAGAGACGCCATATTTGTCGGCCAGTTCCTGCAACGTGGTTTTGTTCTCATCATCCAGCCAACGGGCGCGGATGATGTGCTGGCTACGCTCATCAAGGCTCAGCATGGCATCGCTCAGCTTATCAGCAGCGTGCGCATCCCAGTTATCCTCTTCAATGCCGTCGGCAAAGTCTGAGGTTTTATCCTGCAGATAGAGTACCGGTGCCATCGGCTTACCTTCGCCAGCTTCGTCATCCGAAGACATGTCGAAAGTCATATCCTGCGCGGCCATACGAGATTCCATCTCGAGGACATCTTTGCTGCTCACGCCTAACTCGCGCGCAACCATCTCCACTTCATCCTGATTAAACCAACCAAGACGCTGTTTGCTTTTACGCAGATTAAAGAACAGCTTGCGCTGGGCTTTCGTGGTCGCGACTTTCACGATACGCCAGTTACGCAGCACGTATTCGTGAATTTCTGCTTTAATCCAGTGCACGGCAAATGACACCAGACGCACGCCAACTTCAGGGTTGAAGCGACGCACTGCCTTCATCAGGCCGATGTTACCTTCCTGAATCAGGTCCGCCTGTGGCAGGCCGTAACCGGAGTAGTTACGAGCAATATGAACAACAAAGCGCAGGTGAGACAGGATCAGCGTCTTAGCTGCATCCAGATCGCCCTGGTAATGCAGTTTCTCCGCTAATGCCTTCTCCTCTTCTGCCGTCAATACCGGCCAGTTGTTGGCAGCCCGGACGTAAGATTCCAGGTTACCCAGAGGCGCAATCGCTAAAGTTTGCATTTCTTTGGTCATTCAAACCCTCACAAATTCAATGGACTTGCTGCACAGTTTCCTGGCGCAGACGTTACATTATGTCAACGTCGCCAAAAAACCAAAAGCAATCTGTGCTACTTGGACGACAAAGTTATCCACAAGTTCAATATTAGCAGTGAATATTTTACACACAGATGACGGCGGGGAAAATAGGAAGATTCCTCTGCTCCCAGGTCGTCGGCAGCAGAGGAAGAGTATATCAAAAAACGTTGCTGTTGGTTACTGCGGCGTAAATCGGCGTAAATGTTGTACAGTCGCTAACCATGCGGCAATCCAGCCAATAATCGCGGCAATCAGCAGCAGCAGTAGCCCTTCATCCCAGGAAAAACCTTCCAGAACAAAGGTGGTACCAAACACCGTCGCAACCTGCGCCACCACCGATTGCAGACGCAATACCAGCACTTCGGACAGCAGCAATGAAAGTACTGCACCACTGAAACCTAACAGCGCGCCGCCATACAGGAACGGACGCAGGATGAAACCATCGGTGGCACCAATCAGCTTTTGCACGTTGATGGTATCACGACGGGCAAAGATGCTCAGGCGCACACTGTTACCGATGACCAGGAACACCGCCACCACCATCAGCAGACCAATCATCGAAGCGATTTGCCCCACCAGACCGGTCAACGCGGCTAAACGGGCAAACCAGCTGTCATCCATGCGCACTTCATCCACGCCCTGCACTTTCGACACGCGATCACGCAGGTTAGCCATGGTGTCCGAATTCTGGAAATTGAGTTTCGGCGTGATGATAGCCACAGCGGGCAACGGGTTTTGCTCCAGCATGTCCATTGAACCGCCGAAACCAGACCAGTTGCGGAACTCATTCAGCGCTTCTTCACGGGTCAGATAGTTAACGTTATCCACGCCATCTAACTTTTTCAGCTCAGCAGCGACATTCTCAGCAGCCGTATCATCCAGCGCTTTATCCAGATACACCGTCAACTGCGGTGCCGGATACCACTGCGTCGCCGCCTGACTGACGTTTTTCCACACCATATAGCAGACGCTGGGCAGCGTCAGCGAGATGGCAATCACCATCACGGTCAGCAGCGTGGCCAGCGGCTGACGCCACATATCCGACAGCGTGCCGCGCAGCGCATAGCGCCACTGCTCCTGCCAGCCGCCTTTCAGCGCCTTACTTTTTGAAGGCGCCTTGGCCGCCTTCGGCGCCGCTGGGCGCTTATTGCGTTTATTGACCATCATGGCCTCCGTGCAGGCGTCCCTGATTCAGCGTCATCAAGCGGTAATTGCGGCGGGCAATCAAACCGGTGTCGTGCGTCGCCATCAAGACGGTCACACCGACGCGGTTGAACTCTTCAAACAGACGCAGAATGTCTTCTGACAGGGCATCATCCAGGTTACCGGTGGGTTCGTCCGCCAGCAGCACCGCAGGTTTGTTCACCACCGCGCGGGCAATGCCCACACGTTGCTGTTCACCACCAGAAAGCTGGATCGGATAACTCTTCGCTTTGTCGAGCAAGCCGACTTTGTCCAACGCTGCCGATACACGGCGACGAATATCTTCACCGCTGGCGCCGGAAATGATCAGCGGAATCGCCACGTTGTCATAGACCGAACGATCCATCAGCAAGTGGTGATCCTGGAAAATCATCCCGATCTGACGTCGCAGGAAAGGCACTTCGCTGCGACGCAGACGTGAAATATCGTGGCCGCTAAACCAGATTTGCCCGGCGCTCGGGCGCTCAATGCCACAAATCAGCTTCAGCAAGGTACTTTTCCCTGCGCCGGAGTGGCCGGTCAGGAATGCCATTTCGCCGGGGCGCAGATGGAAATCCACTCCCTGCAGCGCCTGACGTCCTCCCAGGTATGCTTTACTGACCTCTTCAAAGCGAATCATCCCAATCATTCCTCTCGGGCAAACAGTGCCTCAATAAAGTCTGCGGCCTTAAACGGCCGTAAATCCTCGATGCCTTCCCCGACACCGATATAGCGAATCGGAATGCCAAACTGATCGGCAACCGAGAAGATCACACCACCTTTGGCGGTGCCGTCGAGCTTGGTCAGCGTGATGCCTGTCAGTCCCACCGCTTCATGGAACAGTTTGGCCTGGCTAACGGCGTTTTGCCCGGTGCTGGCATCGAGGGTCAACATCACCTCATGCGGTGCATCCTCATCCAACTTTTTCATCACGCGGGTGATTTTTTTCAGCTCTTCCATCAGATGGGCTTTGTTCTGCAGGCGACCAGCGGTATCTGCAATTAATACATCGACGTTGCGCGACTTCGCGGCCTGGATGGCGTCGAAGATAACGGAAGCCGAGTCAGCACCCGTATGCTGAGCCACCACCGGAATGTTGTTACGCTGACCCCAGACCTGAAGCTGTTCCACGGCTGCTGCACGGAAGGTATCACCCGCCGCCAACATCACTGATTTGCCCTGCGCCTGATATTGACGCGCCAGCTTACCGATAGTGGTGGTTTTACCCACGCCGTTGACGCCCACCATCAGGATAACAAATGGCGCCTTGCCGCCCACATCCAGTGGCTGATCAACCTTTTCCAGAATGCCGGCCATTTCACTTTTCAGCAGGCCGTAAAGTGCTTCAGCATCACGCAACTGCTTGCGGTTAGCCTGCTGCGTCAGATTGGTGATGATGCGGCGCGTGGTCTCCACACCCACATCAGCAATCAGCAGCTGCTCTTCCAGCTCTTCAAACAGGTCATCATCGATTTTTTTGCCGCGGAACAGGCTAACAAAACCAGAACCGAGGTTTTCTCGGGTTTTGACCAGGCTGCGCTTGAGGCGAGCAAAGAAGCCCTCTTTGGTCGGACGATCCTGCTCCTGCGTGACCAGCGGCGCAGCGGCCAGCGGTAAATCGCTGACGGTATCCTGCGCTTCGGCTTCAGCGTCTTCTGCATAGGTTTCGGCCAACGCCAATGCTTCAAGCTCTTCGTCGCTCAACGCGTCGTCTTCAGATTCAACGGCTGCGTCTTCGACCTCTGGCTCGTGCTGCGCAATCACGGGTTCAACAGGTGCTTCTTCGATCTCTAGCTCATGCTGCGCAATCACTGGCTCAACGACCGCTTCTTCGATCTCTGGCTCATGATGTACAATCACGGGTTCAGCAGGCGCTGCTTCGACCTCTGGCTCGTGCTGCGCAATCACTGGCTCAACGACCGCGTCTTCGATCTCTGGCTCATGCTGCGCAATCACTGGCTCAACGACCGCTTCTTCGATCTCTGGCTCATGCTGCGCAGCAGGCGCTTCAACAATCAGTTCTTCTGCCTGAGGCTCCTCTTCGATAGGCGCCACATCCGAATGGACTTCCTCTTCCGGCAGCACTTCCTCTTCAATTGCCGTGATCGGCTCGGACACCACCGCTTCCGGCTGTGCCCGTTGTTCTTCGGCTACGTGCTCAGTGACGGCAACCGTCTCTTCCGCCTGCGCTTCGGCGCTTACTAACGCGCTCTCTTCAGCGATCGGCTGTTGCGCCGCTTCGGCCGGTTGCTGCTCTTCCGCAGGCTGCTGCTTCTCTTCTTCTTTGCCAAAGCCTAGCCAGGAAAAAAAGCCACGTTTTTTCTCTTTTGCCATTGTGTAACCACACTCCTCGATGGCTTATTCCCGGTAGCACGCTGTTCCCAGGGGATAAAAAATTCAATTTTTTGTTCGCGAGCGGCGTAAAAATCAGGCAATTACGCGCGCCATATCAACTCAGTAGTCTAACACTTTCCAGCCAGCGCACCACAGCACCCTTTTTTACGTTTCTTCTGCCTGCCACGCCCGTTAAACTACGCAACAAATTATGACGAGTTGTGAGCAAAATGAGTAAATCCCCCCGCAGCAGCGGCGCTGCTGGCCAGATTCGTATCATTGGCGGACAGTGGCGCGGTCGCAAATTACCGGTGCCGGATAGCGCGGGTCTGCGCCCGACCACTGATCGCGTGCGTGAAACCCTGTTTAACTGGTTAGCGCCGGATATTCAGGAAGCGCGTTGTCTTGATTGCTTCGCCGGTAGCGGTGCGCTCGGGCTGGAAGCACTGTCACGCTATGCGGCGTCTGCTACGCTGCTTGAGATGGAACGTTCCGTCGCCCAACAGCTGTCGCGGAATCTGCAAACCCTGCGTGCGACGCAAGGCAATGTCGTGCAGACCAATACTCTTCAGTGGTTGAGCCAACCCGGAGAGCCGTTCGATGTGGTGTTTGTTGATCCACCCTTCCGCAAAGGGTTACTGCTGGAGACGCTGACGCTGCTGGAAAACAACGGCTGGCTGGCGGAGAACGCGCTGATTTACGTCGAAAGTGAAGTGGAGCACGGCACGCCAGTGGCTCCCGCTAACTGGGACTTGTACCGCGAAAAAATTGCCGGTCAGGTGGCTTATCGCCTTTATCAACGCCAACAGGAGACGCACGATGTGGCTTAATCTGGGACGATTACTGATGATTTGCGTCTGGGCATTTCTGCTGCTCAATCTGGTGCATCCTTTCCCGACACCGCTGCGCTACTTTGTGCATGTGGCACTGTTCTTCATGGTGATCATGCACGGCTTGCAGCTGGTTCTGCTGCGCGCTACCCAGCCGAAAGAGGCGCCAAAACTCAGTGGCGTCACGCAGGCGAAGATTTTCTTTTTTGGTGTGTTTGAACTGCTGGCATGGCAGAAGAAGCATTACCCGAAGATGTAACGATACGGGCCGCAGCAGCGGCCCGTTTTATTGCGCAGGCGTGAAACTGACAAAGCGGCTACCCTGCATTTTCAACTCTCCCCTCGCGCCTTTATCAATATGATGATAGTCATTAGCGCTCACCACCACCTTGATATCACTCGCCCCATTGAGTGGATGAAACCAGGCTTCGTACTTCATATCTTCAGCCACAATCTCTTCACGCTGGCGCGTACGGCGATTGGGCGAAGGGAACTCACGTTTGGTTTTCACTTCAACGCTAAGTGAGCGAATCGGTGAAGCATCATTTACCGCGGTTTCACGGCGTTGCTTAATAAACTGACGGGTCGCCAATACGGCAATAATCGCCAGAACGATGAAAAAGATTAGCGGTGGTTTGCTCATGTTTTCTCTCGCACTTTGCGTTAGTGTCGGAACAGTTAAAGACGACAAAGCATACAACCAGAGTTGACCGATTGTCACATTCGTCGCCGGTAACTTACACTGAGATCGCGATTTTGGGAAAATTCATGACTCTGAACAGCACGTTCAGAAAAGGGAGAAAACATGCTTTGGTCTTTCCTTGCCGTACTTTTTTCCGGTTGGCTGTACGTTGATGCTTCATACCGCGGCCCGCAGTGGCAACGCTGGCTGTTCAAACCCGTTACCTTGCTGTTGCTGGTCGCCTGGGCATGGCAAGCCCCCACACTGAATACTACCGACTATCTGATTCTGGCGGGCCTGGTTGCCACTCTGGTCGGTGATGCACTGACATTACTGCCTCGCCAGCAAATGCTCTATGCACTGGGCGCATTCTTCCTGTCACATCTGCTCTACACCATCAGCTTTGCTGCCCACATGACCATGAGTTTCTTCTGGCCGATTCCGGTCACGCTGCTGGTGATTGGGGTGGTGGTGATTGGCATTATCTGGTCGAAGCTGGAGGATTTGCGCTGGCCGATCTGTACCCTCATTGGGATGACGCTGGTGATGAACTGGATGGCGGCAGAGAATTACTTCTTCCGCCCGACGGATTACAGCTTCTCACTGTTAGTTGGCGCTGGATTGCTGCTGTTAGGCAACATTGTCTGGTTTATCACCCATTATCGCCGCCGCTTCAGTGCCGATAGCGCCATTGTTGCCGCTTGCTACTTCGCCGGCCACTTTATGATTGTGCGTTCACTGTGGCTGTATTGAAGAAAAGATGACCTTTTGCTTGACTCTGGAGTTGACTCCAGAGTGTAGCATTCGGGATGCGGGCAGTGGCCCGCATTGATCCCGGAGGCTCTATGCACGCCCATTCTCATTCATGCCGTTGTGGAAAATCCCACAGCAAAACCCAGCCGCTGTGCGCCATTCGCAGCGTTTCACCCACGACGCTGAAAATCTCAGCCGCCCTTCCCGCCACACCAGAAAGTGGTTGCGGTTGCTGCGACAACGAGAGCGGCAGTCCCGGTGGCGAAAGCGACGCCGAAAGCGACAGGCCCACGCTCAGCGCCCATCAATTCCGCTGGCAGATTGCTGGAATGGACTGCCCCAGCTGCGCGCGAAAAATTGAAAGTGCCGTGCAACAGCTGGCACAAGTACGCACTGCTCGCGTGATTTTTGCCAGTGAAAAACTGCTAGTGGATGCCGACCAGGATATCCGCCCGGCCATCGAACAAGCGGTAAAAAATGTCGGCTTTACCCTGACCGCAAACGATCCGCAATCTCAGCCCGCACCGCAACGCCGCTGGCAGGAAAATGCCGGTTTGCTGTTACTGGCGCTGCTGATGCTTGCCAGTTGGCTGCTGAGCCAGGTTTCTCCGGTATGGGGCGATCGCCTGTTTGTAATGACCACGCTGATCGGCCTGGCTCCGATTGCATTCAGCGCGTGGAAACTGCTGCGAGGCGGTTCACCCTTCAGTATCGAAACCCTGATGACCCTTGCCGCCACCGGTGCGTTGGTGATTGGCGCACATGCCGAAGCCGCCATGGTGCTGCTGCTGTTCCAGTTGGGCGAACGGCTGGAGTCATTTGCAGCTTCTCGCGCACGTCGCGGTGTGACGGCGTTAATGGCACTGCGCCCCGATACCGCTACGCGTTTGACAGGCACGCAGCGTGAGCAGGTGGCGCTGGCTGACTTGCACCCTGGCGATACGATTGAAGTCGCGGCTGGCGGTCGTTTGCCGGCCGATGGCGAGCTGCTGAACCAGAGCGCCAGTTTTGATGAAAGTGCGCTGACAGGCGAATCCGTGCCGGTTGCGCGTCAGCCGGGCGAAACGGTGATGGCTGGCGCCACCAGCGTCGATCGTCTGGTCACGCTGAAAGTGATCTCCCAACCTGGCCAGAGCGCGATTGACCGCATCCTGCAGCTTATCGAAGAAGCTGAAAGCCACCGTGCGCCGGTTGAGCGCTTTATTGATCGCTTCAGCCGCATTTATACGCCTGCCATTATGCTGCTGGCGCTGTTAGTGATGGTGCTGCCGCCACTGTTAGCGGGGGCCGCGTGGTTGCCGTGGATTTATAAGGGCCTGACGCTGCTGTTGATTGGCTGCCCTTGTGCGCTGGTGATTTCAACACCCGCAGCGATCACCTCTGGCTTAGCGGCGGCCGCGCGTCAGGGCGCCCTGATCAAAGGCGGAGCCGCGCTGGAACGTCTTAGCCGTATCCAGACCATGGCATTCGATAAAACCGGCACCCTCACCCTCGGTAAACCGCAGGTGACCGAGGTCGATTCCTTCAGTGCGATGGATGAACACGAGATGTTGCGGATGGCAGCGGCCGTGGAGCAAGGTTCCAGCCATCCATTGGCGATCGCCATCGTGCGCGAGGCAGAAAAACGCCAGCTCAAGCTACCGCGCGCCCGGCAGCAGCAAACGCTGGCTGGCAGCGGCATCCGTGCGCAGATTGATGACGTGACGTTTCAGCTGCTGGCACCGCGCGATATCTCCACACTCACCGTCGACCAGCAGCAGGCGATCGCGCAACGAGAAGCGCAAGGTAAAACCGTTGTGGTGCTGTTGCAGGATGAGACGGTGCTCGGCACCCTGGCGTTGCAGGATCAGCTACGCGAGGAAGCCGTCACGGCGCTGGCACAGTTGCAAGCGCTGGGCATTAATAGCCTGATGCTGACTGGCGATAACCCCCGTGCGGCAGCGGCGATGGCGGCGCAACTCAACATCGATTATCGCGCCGGCTTGTTGCCTGCCGATAAAGTGGAGATGGTGCGTAAACTGGAGCAGCAGCAGCCGCTGGCCATGGTGGGCGATGGTATTAACGACGCTCCGGCGATGAAAGCCGCCACCCTCGGCATTGCCATGGGCAGCGGCACCGATGTCGCGCTGGAAGCCGCCGACGCCGCGCTGACGCAAAACCGCCTGGCGATTCTGCCGCGTACCGTGGCGCTGGCCCGTCGCACGCGTGCCATTGTCCGTCAAAACATCGCGATAGCGCTGGGGCTGAAAGGCATTTTCCTGATCACTACACTGCTCGGTTTCACCGGTTTGTGGCTGGCGGTGCTGGCCGATTCAGGTGCGACAGCGTTGGTCACAGCCAACGCCTTGCGATTACTGCGACAGCGTTAAGCCGTGCCTTTCTGGATCAGATACTGGTACGGCAGCGTTTCCGTCTGCTGTGCCAGCAACTGATGTTCCATAAAGCGGCAAAAACCGGGAATATCACGCGTGGTGGCCGGATCGTCGGCAATGATCAGTAAGGTTTCGCCCGCCTGCATGGTGCGCACGGTTTTACGCACCATCATCACCGGCTCCGGGCAGCGCAGGCCAAGTGCATCAAGCTTGTGGTCCGGCGCAGAAAAGGGATCGCTCATGATTCTCTGTCTTCATTCAAGATGGGCGCTCATTCTAGCGCGCTAAATGCACAGCGCAAGGCGATAACGATTGCGTTAAAATTAACCATTGCATTAATTGCGCAACGCGCTAAGATCGCCGCCGTTTTTTTACCACATTGCTCAATCCTCGAAATAATTCCCGCTGTAGTAAGGCGGCAAGAGCGTGTATCCCCGGGAACTTACACAAGTCAGTGACTGAGGTACGCGAACGCAGCCAACGCCGCTACAACGCGAAGGATGAAGAGGATTGTTGGGTTCCCTCACCCCATTACTAAAAAGGTCTTACATGATTAATTTCTCTGCACGTCAGCGCATGCATGCGCTGTTTTGGCTATCGCTATTCCATTTGCTGGTGATCACTTCCAGTAACTATTTGGTACAGCTGCCGGTTTCCATCTTCGGCTTCCACACCACCTGGGGTGCCTTTAGCTTTCCGTTTATTTTCCTTGCTACCGATCTCACCGTGCGCATCTTTGGCGCGCCCTTAGCCCGTCGTATTATTTTGGCGGTGATGATCCCGGCGCTGTTTATCTCTTACGTGGTGTCCTGCGTGTTCTATCAGGGCGAATGGCAAGGCTGGGCATCGCTGGAACAGGTGAATCTGTTTGTCGCACGTATCGCCAGTGCCAGCTTTATGGCCTATGCGCTGGGCCAAATTCTGGATGTCCACGTTTTTAACCGTTTGCGTCGTTTACCGCAGTGGTGGATCGCCCCTGCAGCGGCCATGTTCCTCGGTAATATCAGCGATACGCTGGCCTTCTTTTTCATCGCCTTCTACAAGAGTCCAGACCCGTTCATGGCCGCGCATTGGGTGGAGATCGCACTGGTGGATTACAGCTTCAAAGTGCTGATCTGCATGATTTTCTTCCTGCCCGCTTACGGTGTGCTGCTGAACAGCCTGCTGAAGCGTCTGGCTGAACGCTCTTCTCAACGCCAGGTGAATTTCGGCTAATTGCACATAGACGAAACGCGACAGCACGCTAAGATTTCCTGACAGACCGGCGGTTGCTTTTGACCGCCGATTCCGTTTTGATAGCCGTCATACTTCAAACGGCTGATCTGTTGGCCGCGCGCGGTTTTCCCACTTCCTTACTCACGTAAGCGCTGGGGAGACGCGCTGGCGACCTTTTTGACGCTTGAATTATTTAGGCTAAAAGCCTGAACGACTGGAATCATGTAAAAGGGAAAAGAATGCGTAACTTAGTGAAATATGCAGGTATTGGTTTGTTGGTATTGGGTCTTGCGGCCTGTGACCAGAAGAAAGAGGATACCGCTGCGGGCAGCAACGGTGCCAGCGCCAGCCAGTCGGCCCAGACTGTCAACCTGATGGACGGCAAGCTGAGCTTCACTCTGCCTGCGGGCATGTCGGATAAGAGCGGCAAGCTCGGTTCTGAATCCACCAATATGCATGTGTACGCCGATGAAACCGGTCAGCGCGCCATTATCGTGATTGCTGGTGACCCAACCAACGAAGCGCTGGATGCCCTGTCACAGCGTCTGGAACAACAACAGCGCGCTCGCGATCCGCAGTTGCAGGTGGTTTCCAATAAAGCGGTGACGCTGAAAGATCAACCTGCTCAGCAGCTGGATACCGTGATTTCGGCCAACAACCAGACGTCATGGTCTTCCGTGATCCTGGCAAAAGTAGATGGCAAACTGCTGACCCTGCAAATTACCCTGCCAGCGGATAATCAGCAGCAGGCGCAGAGCGATGCCGATGCCATTGTGAAGAGCATCACTCTGAAGTAATCCCCTTCATCCTTCGAACGGCAGATGCGTTGGCTGCGTTTAAATGATGTTGGGATCATAGTTATTGTTAACGACGCGCAGGGAAGCGAAGGAGCAGGCTGGGATAGCTCAGGGGCTGGCAATCCACAGTGCTTAACAGAATGAGCCTGTCAGGAGAGCCCGCAGGAAGCGGGCGAAAGGCGGGGCGGCACACGATGTGCCATCCCCGCCGGTCCGTCAGGCAGACGAATGAAGCGAAGTAACCGCGTCAGCGGCGCGAGGACGCCAGCCGCAAACCCATACCAGACTGCGTTAGCCCCCGCCCTTTAGACTGCTTGCTTTACAACCTCACCGGCGAAATATGCCAAATCTCGTCCGCGTACTCCTGAATCGTTCTGTCCGCGGAGAAGTAGCCCATATTGGCGATATTCAATGCCGCACGGCGCTGCCACTCATCCGGCTGGCGATAGAGCGTATCCACCTTATCCTGCGCATCGACATAGCTGCGATAATCGGCCAGCAGCTGGTAGTGATCGCCGAAATTCACCAACGCATCAAACAGATTGCGATAGCGACCTGGCTCACCCGGACTGAATGCGCCGCTGGCAATTTGCGTCAGCGCCTGGTGCAGCTCGGCATCATCCTCATAATATTTACGCGGGTTGTAGCCATCCTTGCGCAGCTGCTCGACCTGCGGCGTGGTGTTGCCGAAGATAAAGATATTCTCCTCACCAACATGCTCGCGCATCTCGACGTTCGCACCATCCAGCGTACCGATGGTCAACGCGCCATTGAGGGCAAACTTCATGTTACTGGTACCCGATGCCTCGGTTCCCGCTGTGGAAATTTGCTCAGAGAGATCCGCCGCCGGAATAATGATTTGCGCCAGGCTTACGCTGTAGTTGGGAATAAACACCACCTTCAGCTTGTTCTTCACCTGGGGATCGTTGTTGATCACATTGGCCACATCGTTGATCAAATGAATGATGTGCTTCGCCACGTAATAGGCGGATGCCGCTTTACCGGCAAAGATATTCACGCGTGGCACCCAATCCGCAGTAGGATCAGCTTTGATGCGGTTGTAGCGCGTGATGACATGTAACACATTGAGCAACTGACGTTTGTATTCGTGAATGCGTTTGATCTGCACATCGAACAGCGCATGCGGATCCAGCACGATATCCATGTTCTTCGCCACCCAATCCGCCAGACGCTTTTTGTTGGCGAACTTGGCATCGGCAATCTGCTCTATGAAGGCCGGATAATCGATGTGCGGCGTCAGTTCACTCAATTGACTGAGATCGGTACGCCAGGTGCGACCAATAGTCTCGTCCAATACATCGGACAGCGCCGGGTTGGCCAGCGCCAGCCAGCGACGCGGCGTCACGCCGTTGGTTTTATTACAGAAACGCCCCGGGAACAGGCGAGCGAAATCAGCAAACAGCGACTGCACCATCAGATTGGAATGCAGCTCTGAAACGCCATTCACCTTGTGGCTGACCACCACCGCCAGCCACGCCATGCGCACCTTACGGCCGTTGTTTTCGTCGATGATCGAGATGCGCGACATCAAATCCCAATCGTCCGGATAATACTCCTGGATGGTTTTCAGGAAGTAATCATTGATTTCAAACACGATGCTGAGATGGCGCGGCAGAATCTTGCCGAACATGTCCACCGGCCAGGTTTCCAGCGCTTCACTCATCAACGTGTGGTTGGTGTACGAGAACACCTGGCAAGTGACCTCAAAAGCGTCATCCCAGCTGAACTTGTGCTCGTCGATCAACAGGCGCATCAATTCAGGGATGGCTAAAACCGGGTGGGTATCATTGAGATGGATAGCAATTTTATCCGCCAGGTTGTCCCAGGTTTCATGCATTTGCCAGTGGCGACTCAAAATATCCTGCACTGTGGCGGAGACGAGGAAATACTCCTGACGCAAACGCAGTTCACGACCAGAATCGGTAGAATCATCCGGATAGAGCACGCGCGATACGTTCTCTGAATGGTTTTTATCTTCCACCGCCGCAAAGTAATCACCCTGGTTAAACTTGCCGAGGTTGATCTCATTGCTGGCCTGCGCGCTCCACAAGCGCAGCGTGTTGGTGGCATCGGTGTCGAAACCGGGAATGATTTGATCGTAAGCCGCCGCGATAATCTCTTCGGTTTCCAGCCAACGTACGCGCGCGCCTTCATGCTGCAGACGGCCACCAAAGCGGACTTTATAGCGGGTATTGAAGCGCTGGAACTCCCACGGATTGCCGTATTCCAGCCAGTAATCCGGAGATTCACGCTGCTGACCGTCGACAATGTTCTGCTTAAACATGCCGTAGTCATAACGAATGCCATAACCGCGTCCCGGCAAGCCCAGCGTGGCGAGCGAGTCGAGGAAACAGGCCGCTAAACGACCCAGGCCGCCATTGCCAAGCCCCGGATCGTTCTCTTCGTCCATCAGTTCACTGAGGTCGAGCCCCATCTCGTCCAGCGCCTGATTGAGATCGTCATAGATGCCCATCGCCAGCAGTGCATTGCCCAGCGTGCGTCCCATCAGGAACTCCATCGACAGGTAGTAAACCTGACGCACATCCTGCGACAGCTGCGCACGGCTGGAGCGCAACCAACGTTCCACCATACGATCGCGCACTGCCAGCAAGGCGGCGTTAAGCCACTCATGCTGATTGGCGATCGACGGGTCTTTACCAATAGTAAACATCAGTTTATAGGCGATTGAGTGCTTCAGTGCGTCAACCGTTAACGTGGGTGAGGCATAGGTGAAAGGTGCATTCATATCCAGTATCCCAATCTCTGATTACAGCAAACGTTGATAAAGATCGCGGTAGGCTTGTGCGGCCACCTGCCAACTAAAATCCATCCCCATCGCCTGCCGCTGAACGTAGCGCCAGAGAGAAGGACGGGACCAGAGGACAAAAGCACGTCGAATCGCGCGAAGCAGCGACCAGGCGTTACTGTCTTCAAAACTGAAACCGCTTGCGACCCCGTCAGCGAGGTTCTCCAGCGAACTGTCCTGCACGGTATCCGCCAGCCCGCCGGTGCGGCGCACTAACGGCAATGTGCCGTATTTCAAACCGTACAACTGGGTTAAGCCGCAAGGCTCAAAGCGGCTCGGCACCATAATCACATCGGCGCCACCGACAATACGGTGCGAGAAAGCTTCGTGATAACCGATCTGCACGCCGACGCTGCCTGGATGTTCCGCCGCCGCAGCGAGGAAACCTTGTTGTAACTCTGCATCGCCCTGGCCCAACAGCACCAGTTGGCCGCCTTGCGCCAGCAGCCCCGGTAACGCTTCCAGCACCAGATCCAGCCCTTTCTGTTTGGTCAAACGGCTGATGACACAAAATACAGGCACTTTGTCATCCACCTTCAGGCCCATGGCGATCTGCAATTGGCGCTTGTTCTCCGCCTTGCTCTCCAGCGTTTCCCGATCGTAACGCGCCGTTAGCAGCAGGTCGTGCGCCGGGTCCCAAATACCCGGGTCAACGCCATTCAGGATGCCACTTAACCGTCCCTCTTTCAGACGCTGCTCCAGCAGCGCTTCCATGCCATAACCAAATTCTGGCCGGGTGATTTCCAGAGCATACGTAGGGCTGACTGCCGTAATATGATCGGCATAAAACAATCCCGCCTTGAGATACGAAATTTGCCCGAAAAACTCTAACCCGTGCATGTCGAAAAAAGCGCGCGGTAGCTGAATCTCATCAAGGTGACGCGCATTGAATAAACCCTGGTACGCCAGGTTGTGCACGGTAAACACCGTTTTCGCCGGGCGACCTCGTGCCGCAATATAGGCGCAGGTCAGCCCTGCGTGCCAGTCATGCGCGTGCACCACATCGGGTTGCCAGTAGGTATCCAACCCGCTGGCTAGCTCGGCGCCCATCCAGCCCAGCAGCGCAAAACGCAGATAGTTATCCACGTAGGCAAACTGCGATGTGTCGTGATAAGGGCTACCGGGACGCTCATACAATCCCGGCGCATCTATTAAATAAATGCCAACACCGTTAAATTGTCCAAATAATAAACGGACCGGCCCAGCAAAAGTATGTAACTCCGCCACGATTTCGGTATCAGGAATCCCTTTTCGCAGATCCGGATACGCGGGAATCAGTACCCGCGCATCCGTTCCACCGGCAATTTGAGCCTGAGGCAATGCGCCGACAACATCAGCCAACCCGCCTGTTTTTAACAGCGGGAAAAGTTCTGAACAGACATGTAAAACCTGCATCCTGGACCCCTATTGTGTTATCGCGCGTTCCCCGCGGCGATTGCCTGTATGTCTTGCTCGTAGCTTTCGTGGTCAGCCAGCCAATTTGGCCAGCATGGCGCGCGTCACCAAAACGATGCCTTCTTCTGAACGGTAAAAACGGCGGCTGTCTTCATCTGGGTTTTCACCAATCACCATGCCTTCGGGAATCACGCAGGCGCGATCGATCACGCAACGGCGCAGACGACAGGAACGATTGATCACCACATCTGGTAACAGCACCGATGAGTCGATATTGCAAAACGAGTTGATACGCACGCGTGGAAATAGCACCGAATTCACCACCACCGAACCGGAGATAATGCAGCCGCCGGAAACCAGTGAATTCATCGTCATGCCGTGGCTGCCCGAGCGATCCTGCACAAATTTGGCGGGCGGCAAGGGTTCCATATGCGTACGGATTGGCCAGTCGTGGTCGTACATATCCAGTTCTGGCGTGACCGAGGCCAGATCGAGATTCGCGCGCCAGTAGGCTTCCAGCGTTCCGACGTCACGCCAGTAAGGCTCGGCGTTTTCATCGTTCTGCACGCACGATAAGGTGAAGGAGTGCGCATACGCCTCACCGCTGGCGACAATTTTCGGCAGCAGATCTTTGCCGAAATCATGGGTCGATTCGGGGATCAGCAAATCCTCTTCCAACAGTTGGTAGAGATAATCCGCGTCGAACACGTAGATGCCCATACTGGCTAGCGCTTTGGTGTCATCACCCGGCATTGAAGGGGGTTTCGGCGGTTTTTCCACAAAATCGATCACGTTGTTGTCCGCATCCACCGCCATCACACCAAACGCCGTGGCTTCGGCGAGCGGCACGGGTAAGCAGGCGATAGTGCACTTCGCGCCGCGTTCAGCGTGATCGAGCAACATCCGCGAGTAATCCATTTTGTAGATATGATCCCCGGCGAGAATCACGATGTATTGCGCGCGATAGCGGCGAATGATGTCGAGGTTCTGCGAAACCGCATCGGCAGTACCGCGATACCAATGCTCGGTGGAGGCACGCTGCTGCGCCGGCAGCAAATCAACAAATTCATTCATCTCTTCGTTGAATAACGACCAGCCGCGCTGGATGTGCTGCGTTAATGTATGCGACTGATATTGGGTGATCACGCCAATGCGCCGAATACCCGAATTGATACAATTCGACAGCGCAAAGTCGATGATGCGGAACTTGCCGCCGAAATGAACGGCAGGTTTGGCGCGTTTCGCGGTGAGATCTTTCAGACGCGTACCGCGCCCGCCAGCAAGGATCAACGCCACCGTTTGTGTAGGGAGCTGGCGCGCCAGCATCAGTGGATCTGTTCTATCTAACTTAACCATGTCTGACTCCTTATGATTGCTTTAGGAACACACACACGCCGTGTGCGGGCCCGTGCCAGACAGTTGTCAGGATGGGGTTATCTTCCCCGGCGAAAGGAGGAATGGCACGCCACTCTCCGTCTGGTAAGGCAAGGTCACTCACCGATTCCGTGGCGTTGATTGTTATTAACCAGCGGCTGGAGAGCAGGATCTGCATTCTGTGCGCCCCCTGTTCCCACTCCTCATTTCCCAGTGGTTTGCCGCTGGCATTGAACCACTGCACATTGCCATCGCCCTCCTGCCACCAGCGGTCTGCCGTCAACGCGGGAATGCGCTGACGCAGCCGGATTAACGCGGCAGTGAAGTCGACCAGTCCAAAATCATCCTGATGCCAGTGCAACCAGGTGAGCGGGTTATCCTGACAGTAGGCGTTATTATTGCCGTGCTGGCTGTGACCGCGCTCGTCCCCGGCCAGCAGCATCGGTGTACCTTGCGCCAGCAGCAGCGTGGTCAGCAGAGCATGCACGCTACGCCGACGACGTTCGACAATATCGAAATTGACCTGTAGCCCCTCTTTGCCATGGTTATGGCTGAAGTTGCTGCTACTGCCGTCGCGATTGTCCTCGCCGTTGGCCTGATTGTGTTTGTTGTTGAAGCTCACCACGTCGCGCAGCGTAAAGCCGTCATGCGCGGTGATCAGATTGATACTGGCGTGCGGTAAGCGCCCCTCTCGCTGGAACACATCGCTGGAGGCGGCAAAGCGCCGGGCAAATTCGCCATTATTGAGCTGGCCGTGCAGCCAGTAACGGCGCGCGGCATCGCGGAAATGGTCGTTCCACTCAGCGAATCCCACGGGAAAATTGCCCACCTGATAACCACCGGGGCCGATATCCCACGGTTCAGCAATCACTTTGACCTGTGACAGCAGCGGACAAGCTTTGATGGCGGCGAACAGCGGGGCATCCTGACGATAGTCAGGCGTACGGCCCAGCACGCTGGCAAGGTCAAAGCGGAAGCCATCAATATGGCAGTCCCGCACCCAATAGCGCAGCGCCTCTAATGCCCATTCCATCACCTGCGGATCGCTGAGATTGAGCGTGTTGCCGCAGCCGGTCCAGTTTTGGTATTCACCCTGCGCGTCGAGCCAGTAATAGCTGGCGTTATCCACGCCGCGCAGTGAAATGTTGGGGCCAATCTCTTCCAGTTCGGCGGTGTGGTTAAACACCACATCGAGGATCACTTCGATACCCGCCGCATGCAGCGCTTTGACTGCCTGCTGAAACTCCAGCAAAGGCGTTAAACCCTGCTCACCAGACGCGTAGCGGGGATCCACCGCCCACAGCGCGAACGGGTTGTAACCCCAGTAATTGCTCAGCCCGAGTCGTAGCAAACGCGGCTCGCTGGCGAAGTGCGCAATCGGCAGCAGCTCCAGCGCGGTAATGCCAAGATGGTGTAAGTACTTCACCATAGCAGGATGGCCCAGTGCCGCATAAGTCCCGCGCAGCCTTTCCGGAATTTCCGGATGTTGCTGAGTTAAGCCGCGCACATGGGCTTCATAAATCACGGTCTTGCCCCAGGGCGTGCGCAGCGGCTTATCCGTCTCCCAATCGAAGTCTTCACTGATGACCAAGGATTTTGGCGCGATCGCGGCGTTATCCTGACTGTCTGGCTGCTGATCGCCACTGTTGAAACGCGGATCGTCCGGCACATCCCCCACCACTGCTTTGGCACAGGGATCCACCAGCAGTTTGGCGGGGTTAAAGCGGTGCCCTTGTTGAGGTGACCACGGACCATACACACGATAGCCATAACGCTGGCCGGGCTTTAACGCCGGAAAATAGCCGTGCCAGATATCGCCACTGCGAGCGGGCAGCGAGAAGCGGCGCTCGACACCATGCGCATCAAACAGGCACAGCTCCACCTGCTCAGCATGACGAGAAAACAACGTGAAGTTAACGCCGCGCCCATCGTAATGGGCGCCTAACGGCGTCGGCTGCCCGGTCTCCAGCATCAGTCGCCCTCCCGCACCAGCCAAATGGTGGCCAGCGGCGGCAAGGTCAGGCTAAGCGATTGCGCGCGGCCATGGCTCTCAATATTGTCCGTGTGCACAATGCCGTGATTGCGGGTATCACTGCCGTGATAGTCCTGTTGGTCGGTGTTCAACACCTCACGCCAGCCGCCTTGTTGATTGACGCCAAAGCGATAATCGTGACGCGTTACCGGCGTGAAGTTACTGGCAACGATGATTTCATTGCCTTCGCGATCGCGCCGTACAAACACAAATACCGAGTTTTCATGGTCATCAACCACCAGCCACTCAAAGCCCTGCGCATCGAAATCCAGTTGATGTAATGGCGTGAAGTGTTTGTAGCTGTGGTTAAGATCGCGCACTAAGCGCTGCACGCCGTTGTGCCAGTTGTCTTCCCCTTCCAACAGATGCCAATCCAGGCTGGTATCGTGGTCCCACTCACGTCCCTGGGCAAACTCGTTGCCCATAAACTGCAGCTTTTTGCCCGGAAAGCCCCACATCCAGCCGTAATAAGCACGCAGGTTGGCGAACTTCTGCCACGCATCGCCGGGCATGCGATCGAGTATCGAACGTTTGCCGTGCACCACTTCATCGTGCGAAAGCGGCAGCACGAAGTTTTCGGTGTAGTTGTAGAGCATGCCGAAGGTCATCAGATTGTGATGATAACGACGGTGCACTGGATCGAGCTTCATGTAGTCGAGCGTGTCGTGCATCCAGCCGAGGTTCCATTTGAACCAGAAGCCGAGACCGCCATCTTCAGATGGGCGTGTCACGCCTGGATAATCGGTGGACTCTTCCGCCACGCTGATGGTGCCCGGTGCCGCACGACCTAGCGTGCGATTGGTGTGGCGCAGGAAGGAAATCGCTTCAAGATTTTCACGCCCGCCAAAGTGGTTAGGGATCCACTCGCCCTCTTTGCGGCTGTAATCGCGATAGATCATGGAAGCCACCGCATCCACACGTAAACCGTCAATGCCGAATCGCTCCATCCAGTACAGTGCGTTACCGGAGAGATAGTTGCTGACTTCACGGCGACCAAAGTTATAAATCAGCGTGTTCCAGTCCTGATGGTAACCCTCGCGGGGATCGCTGTGTTCATACAGCTCTGTGCCATCAAATTTCGCCAACCCGAAGTCATCACTGGGGAAGTGGCCTGGCACCCAATCGAGTAACACGTTGAGGCCTGCATCGTGCGCTGCGGCGATAAAGTGGCGGAACTCGTCGCGCGTCCCGAAGCGACGCGTCGGCGCATACATGCCGAGAGGCTGGTAGCCCCAGCTGCCATCAAACGGATGTTCGTTGATCGGCAACAGCTCAATGTGGGTGAAACCCATCTCTTTGACGTAAGGCACCAACTGTTCGGCCAGCTCTTTGTAGCTCAGCCAAAAATTGTTGTCGGTGTGGCGGCGCCACGAACCCAGGTGCACTTCGTAAATTGAAATCGGCTGATCAAAGGCGTTGGCGGCTTTGCGCTGCGGCTGCATCTCTACTTTTGGCGGCAGGCCACAGATCATTGAGGCGGTCTGCGGGCGCATCTGTGCCTCAAAGGCGAACGGGTCGGCTTTGATCCGCATCTGCCCAGACGCATCAATGATTTCATATTTGTACAGCTGACCATTCACGGCACCCGGCACAAACAGTTCCCAGACACCCAGTTCACGGCGGAAGCGCATGGGATGGCGGCGACCGTCCCAGAAGTTGAATTCACCGACCACGGAGACCCGGCGTGCATTGGGTGCCCACACCGAGAATCGCGTGCCACTGACACCATCAATGGTTGCGCCATGCGCTCCCAGGGTTTCATAGGGCCGCAAATGCGTGCCCTCGCCCAGCAGCCAGGCGTCCATTTCCGCCAGCAGCGGGCCGAAGCGATAGGCATCGTCGATCAGGTTTTGCTGGCCGTGCCAGGTGACCGCCAGTTGATAGCGAAACAGGTTTTTACGACGGGGGATCACCCCGCTGAAGAAGCCGCGCGAATCGAGGCATTTAAGCTGCGCGCATTTGCGTCCGGTGTTGGTTTCAATCACCCAGACTTCGGAGGCATCAGGCAGCAGTGCACGCACTTCGAGGCCTTCGACAGTTTGGTGCATCCCCAGAAACGAGAAGGGATCGGCATAATTCCCGGCAAAAAGGGCATTGATCGCATGGCGATCGGGAAGCTCTGACATGACTTTCTTCCTATGATTTTGCGCAGGCGACCGGAGTGGACAACAATGCCGCCTCTGGTGCGCTGCTTTTCATTGAGCCATACATACACCAGCAAGAGAGGACACCGTCCATGGGAGAAGATCTTAGCCGTGTACAACAACCATTCAGTTCGGAAAGCAAAAACAGTTAACAACCGGCACATCACTGTTAAATCATAGCTTGGGGCTGGCAGAAGCCAGGGGGGAAAGCAAAAAAATCTTGTTAGACGAGCAAAAAGGGGAAGCGGATCACTTGTCAGGCGCAATTTGCGTTAAGTTTTGCAGCCTGGATTACAAAAAAGGCCGGGAAACCCCGGCCTGTCTGATTTGTCGCTGCGCTTAGTCGATCAGCAAACGCAACATGCGGCGCAGCGGTTCAGCCGCGCCCCACAGCAACTGGTCACCCACGGTGAAGGCAGAAAGGTATTCCGGCCCCATGTTCAGCTTGCGCAGTCGGCCAACTGGCGTGGTCAGCGTGCCGGTGACGGCCGCAGGCGTCAGCTCACGCAGGGTGATTTCGCGGTCGTTTGGCACCACTTTCACCCACTCGTTGTGAAAAGCCAGCAGCTGTTCGATTTCGTTCAGCGGGATATCTTTCTTCAGCTTCAGGGTGAATGCCTGGCTGTGGCAACGCAGTGCACCGACGCGCACACACAGACCATCAACCGGGATCGGGCTGCTGGTACGCAGGATTTTGTTGGTTTCTGCCTGGCCTTTCCACTCTTCGCGCGTCTGGCCATTATCCAGTTGCTTGTCGATCCACGGGATCAGGCTGCCCGCCAGCGGTACGCCGAAATTGTCGGTCGGTAAAGTGCCAGAACGGGTGAAATCGGTGACGCTGCGTTCAATTTCCAGAATCGCCGAGGCCGGATCTTGCAATGATTTGGCCACGTGGTTGTGCAGCATGCCCATTTGCGTCAGCAATTCACGCATATGGCGTGCGCCGCCGCCGGAGGCCGCCTGATAGGTGGCAACAGACGCCCACTCCACCAGATCGTTAGCGAACAGGCCGCCGAGTGACATCAGCATCAGGCTGACGGTGCAGTTACCGCCGACGAAGGTTTTGATACCGTTGTCGAGGCCCTGGCGAATCACATTATGGTTAACCGGATCGAGAATGATGATGGCGTCATCTTTCATGCGCAGCGTGGAGGCTGCATCAATCCAGTAACCCTGCCAGCCGCTTTCACGCAGCTTCGGATAGACTTCACTGGTGTAGTCACCGCCCTGACAGGTGATAATAATATCCAGCGCCTTCAGCGCCTCGATATCAAAAGCATCCTGCAGCGCACCGGTCGACTTGCCGCCGAATGTCGGTGCCGCCTGACCAAGCTGAGACGTGGAGAAGAAGACCGGATTGATCACATCAAAATCACGTTCTTCACTCATGCGTGACATCAGCACAGAGCCGACCATGCCACGCCAACCAATAAAGCCTACATTCTTCATTTTCTGTCCGTCCGGGGCGTTTTCACTGTGCCCTTCGTGGTGCGAGGAAAAGACCAAGCGGAATATCCAGTTGATCTGCGTAATAATCAGGTTTACCTGCGACCTCCAACTCTACAAAATGCAGGCTTTCTGGCAAGTGAATTAATTCGATTGCGCCAACTTTTTCAGCAGTACAACTAATACTCCCCTCAGTGAATCGAGGTACGGGCAGGCGGAAATTCGGCGTATCTCGACGGCTACGCGAGTCAGCGTTTCGGAAGCCTGTCGTCGCCAACGCACCTCAGTTTAAAAAATGACGGGAAAAAGGGATGGCTTTTACCTATGACTGAAATGATATCTGCGACCATATTGCTGCTGTTAATTATGGACCCGCTGGGCAACCTGCCGATTTTTATGTCGGTGCTCAAGCATCTCGAACCCAAGCGCCGACGTGCGGTGCTGATACGTGAAATGCTGATCGCACTGATCATCATGCTGCTGTTCCTGTTTACCGGCGAACGTATTCTGGCGTTCCTCAATCTGCGCACCGAAACCGTCTCGATCTCTGGTGGTATCATCCTGTTCCTCATCGCCATTCGCATGATTTTCCCCTCTGGCGAAACCAGCACCAGCGGATTACCGGCGGGTGAAGAGCCGTTTCTGGTGCCGCTGGCGATTCCGCTGGTCGCAGGTCCTTCGCTGTTAGCCACGCTGATGCTGCTGTCACATCAATATCCTAATCAGATGTCACATTTGGTTGGCGCATTGCTGATTGCCTGGGGCGTGACCGTGGTCATTCTGCTGATGTCAGGACTGTTTTTACGCCTGTTGGGTGACAAAGGCGTTAACGCGCTGGAGCGGTTAATGGGACTGATTTTGATTATGCTGGCAACACAGATGTTTCTGGATGGGATTCGCGCTTATCTGAAACTGTAGCGAATAGACAGCGGGCGGCTCATTGGTCGCCCGCTCGCATTATTATTTCTGCTTCTTCTCAATCGGTTTGCCCGACCAGTAACCCGCCAGCAGTGAACCTGACAGATTGTGCCACACCGAGAACAGTGCGCCCGGCAACGCGGCCAGCGGTGAGAAGTAAAGTTTGCCCAGTGTGGCTGCCAGACCGGAGTTCTGCATACCCACTTCCAGCGCCAGCGTGCGGCAGGTAGATTCGTCAAAGCCAAACAGCTTGCCGCCCCAGTAACCGCCCAGCAGGCCGATGGCGTTATGCAGGATCACCGCCGCAATCACTACCAGGCCGACAGAACCGATAAAGCCCTGAGAACCCGCTACCACTGCGCTGATAATCAGCAGAATACAGACCATGGAAAATGCCGGCAGATACGGCTCAACACGGCGCACCACGCTGTTCATCGAGTGGTGGATGATCAGACCCAGACCAATCGGGATGACCACGATTTTAACGATGCTGAGCAGCATGCCGATCACATCAACTTGAATGTGAGTATCGACATAGAAGCGCGTCAGCAGTGGCGTGGCGAAAACACCCACCAGCGCAGACACTGAAGAGATGGTCACGGACAGGGCCACATCGCCCTTCGCCAGATAGATCATCACGTTGGACGCGGTGCCGCTGGCCACGCTGCCTACCAGAATCATCCCAGCCGAGAGATCCGGCGGCATATGGAACAGTTTTGCCAGGCCCCAGGCGGCGAGTGGCATCACCAGATAGTGCAAAAAAGTGCCGGCGATAACCGGTGCCGGACGCGTCAGTACACGTTTGAAATCATCAATATTCAGAGTGACGCCCATGCCGAACATGATCAGCATCAGCAGATAAGTCACCCACGGCCCAATGCCGAGGAACGTCGAGGGTGAGTAATACGCCGCGACCGACAGCAGCACGGCCCAGAGCGGGAACAGGCGGGTTAATTTGGCGAGCATGGGGAGACTTCCTTAGATATTTTTTAATTTATTTCATATGCCACAGATGAAGTGCCGCGCGGGGAACGACCACAGCGACGGACGCGGGATCATAACATTTCATTATCGTGACGTAAGGCGGGAAGTCGCTGGCAGAATAAAATGCGGATCGTCTGCGGCAAATCCGGGTAAACAGCGAAGATATCCGCTACTTTTAGGGCAGTGAACGAGATATCACACGCCTGTTGCCAGTCGCAAAAATAAAAAAGCCGGACCAGGTCCGGCTTGATGGATTGCGCTAAAAATTTGCCTTAAGAACCAAAAAGATTCTTATGCAGCGCACGCACCACTTCTTCTGCGTCTGGCGTTGGTACCAGGAAGCACAGGTTATAGCTGCTGGCTCCATAACAGATCATGCGCAGGTTAAACGGCTCAAGGGCACCAAACACCTCTTTGCCGACGCCGCAGGCTTTCGACAGGTTATTGCCGATAATGGCCACCAGCGCCAGGTTCTCTTCCACTTCCACGCGGCACAGTGAAGAGAGCTCAGTCAGCAGGGCTTGCGTCAACAAGCTTTCACCGGTGGTCGAAGAACCGGTGGTATCCAGCGTCAGCGCCACGCTCACTTCTGAAGTGGTGACCAGATCGACAGAGATGTTATGGCGGGCCAGAATCGCAAACACTTCGGCCAGGAAGCCGTGCGCGTGCAGCATGTTCAGGCTATGCAGCGTCATTAGCGTCTGTTTACGACGCAGCGCCAGCGCACGGAACAGCGGCGGATTCTGGGTTTCATTGCACACGCGCGTGCCACCCGCAGCGGGATCTTTACTTGAACCCACGAACACCGGAATGTCACTGCGCACCGCAGGCAGTAAGGTCGCCGGATGCAACACTTTCGCGCCGAAAATCGCCATTTCAGCCGCTTCCTCGAAGGTGATCTCTTCGATGCGTTTCGCGGTGGGCACCACGCGTGGGTCGGTGGTGTAGATACCGGCCACGTCGGTCCAGATATCCACACGCGACGCCTGCAGGGCTTCCCCTAACAGTGCTGCGGTATAGTCGCTGCCGCCTCGTCCCAGCGTGGTGGTGCGCCCTTTGCCTTCGCTACCAATAAAGCCCTGAGTAATGACCAGCGCTTCTGCAACACGTGGAGCCAGTTGCGCGGTGGACAGCTCTTTCAGCGTGGCAACATCAGGCTCAGCACGACCGAAACGGTCGCTGGTACGCATCACTTTACGCACGTCAAACCATTCGGCATTGACCTGACGCTCACGCAGGACCTCCACAAACAGCAGGGTCGACATCAGCTCACCGTGGCTCACCAGCTCATCGGTCAGCGCATGTGATGTCGCCAGCGCAGTGGCTTCCGCCAGCATCAGGATATTTTCCAGCATGCGATCAATCTCCTGGCGAATCACATCAGGGGATTGCAGGCGATCAATGATGGCGTATTGAATATTGCGAATTTCGTCCAGCAGGTGCGCGCGCTGCTCCAGTTCCCGGCCTTCAGCCAGAGAAACCAGCAGATTAGTCACGCCAGCAGACGCAGAGAGCACCACTAAACGGGTGTTGGCATCGGAGAGCACAACATCCGCGCTGCGGTTCATGGCATCAAAATCGGCAACGCTGGTGCCGCCAAATTTCGCCACGATCAGATTTTGAGACATGTAACGAACCTCGTGTCAGATTAGCTTTCTCCCGTTGTTAAACGGAAGCGGTGATTTCAGCCTTGGCACAAGAGAAGAGCAGAATTGGACAGACAAGATCAGGAGATGAGTCACCAAAAGCACTTCACCTTGCGAAACGTCCGACTGCGGACGCTTCTGGTGACAACCCAGAGGATTCAGCCCCTGCAGCCGACAGGACAACACTCCGCGTGTTGTTCCATCTCGGCGTCGCACCCCATGATGTGTTGTCGTTGGATACGGATCCTCAAACACACTGCCTGGGCGACGCGCCTCTTCTGGCTTGCACCCAAAGGTGCAAGTCGCGGGCACAAAATACTGATTAATTCTTCCGCTGTCCAGCCTTGCAACACGTTGAAAATTCTTTTTTAGCATTACGCCAGCGCATCGCAGAACAAACGCTGGCGCTAGCACCCGCCTAAAGTAGTCAACGGCGCGCAAAAACGCGGCTTTTTGCTGATGCGGCACAGGGAATTTGTTTGCCAGAACATCGACAATCGCCGCCGGATTAACCTGAAACCTTGCGGCCACGGTCACAAATTTTTTCCCTTCGTTTGCAACTGTGGTCATACTGAAACCCGTTCGCGGTAGCGTATCAGCCACAAGAAATGCTTAGCACGCTGGGCCAGCAGGACGCGCCCGGCTGGAATGACGGTTCTTATTTCAACAAGAGTGTTGCCATGAAAAATATCAATCCGAAACAAACCGCAGCCTGGAAAGCGCTGCAGCAGCATTTTGACCAGATGAAATCGGTGCAGATCGCCGATCTGTTTAAAGATGATGCCGATCGTTTTGCGAAATTCTCTGCCACTTTCGACGATCAGATGCTGGTGGATTTCTCAAAAAACCGCATCACCCAGGAAACCCTCGATAAGTTACAGGCGCTGGCAAAAGAGACCGATCTGGCGGGCGCCATCAAATCCATGTTCTCTGGTGAGAAGATCAACCGCACCGAAGAGCGTGCCGTGCTGCACGTTGCTTTGCGTAATCGCAGCAACACGCCAATCATTGTTGATGGCAAAGATGTGATGCCAGAAGTGAACGCGGTGCTGGCGAAGATGAAAGGCTTCTCGGAGCGCATCATCAGCGGCGAGTGGAAAGGTTATACCGGCAAAGCGATCACCGACGTGGTGAACATCGGTATCGGCGGTTCGGATCTCGGTCCATTCATGGTGACTGAGGCGCTGCGCCCGTATAAAAATCACCTGAACATGCACTTTGTTTCTAACGTGGATGGCACGCACATTGCCGAAACGCTGAAAGATCTCAGCCCGGAAACCACCCTGTTCCTCGTGGCGTCTAAAACCTTCACCACGCAGGAGACCATGACCAACGCCCACAGCGCGCGCGACTGGTTCCTGAAAACCGCGGGCGATCAGCAGCATGTCGCCAAACACTTTGCTGCGCTGTCGACCAACGGTAAAGCGGTGGGCGAGTTCGGTATCGATACCGACAACATGTTTGAGTTCTGGGACTGGGTCGGCGGTCGTTATTCACTGTGGTCAGCGATTGGCTTGTCGATCATCCTGTCAGTGGGCTTCGAGAACTTCGAACAGCTGCTGAGCGGCGCGCATGCGATGGACAACCACTTTGCCAACACACCAACCGAGCAGAACCTGCCAGTGCTGCTGGCACTGATTGGTATCTGGTACAACAACTTCTTTGGTGCCGAAACCGAAGCCATCCTGCCTTACGACCAGTACATGCACCGCTTCGCGGCGTACTTCCAGCAGGGCAACATGGAGTCCAACGGTAAGTACGTGGATCGCGAAGGCAACCCGGTAGACTACCAGACCGGCCCAATTATTTGGGGCGAGCCAGGCACCAACGGCCAGCATGCGTTTTATCAGCTGATTCATCAGGGCACCAAACTCATCCCTTGCGACTTTATCGCCCCGGCGCAGACCCACAACGCACTGACCGATCACCATCCGAAACTGCTGTCGAACTTCTTCGCGCAGACCGAAGCACTGGCGTTTGGTAAATCTCGTGATGTGGTCGAGAAAGAGTTTACCGATGCCGGTAAATCCGTTGAGTCTGTTGCTCACATCGTGCCGTTCAAGGTTTTCGAAGGTAACCGCCCAACCAACTCCATCCTGCTGCGTGAGATCACCCCGTTCAGCCTGGGTGCACTGATTGCGCTGTACGAACACAAGATCTTCACTCAGGGCGCGATTCTTAACATCTTCACCTTTGACCAATGGGGTGTTGAATTGGGCAAACAGCTGGCAAACCGTATTCTGCCAGAGCTGGAAAATGCAGCGCAGATTAACAGCCATGACAGTTCCACTAATGGCTTAATTAACCGCTACAAATCCTGGCGCTAATTTTCCTGCCGATACGAATAAGGCGGCTTCATTGCCGCCTTATTTTTGTCAAACATGCGGTTATCCTCCTAAATTTGATACTGAGTGGCCCCATCGCGGTTAGATAATTCTTAAAATGGTCTAAGGAAAATCGGAAGTTGCCGTTCAACAACGACAGTTCATTGATAAAAAAATGGATCTAAATAAGCCGCTTATAATATGTATCTGATTGATTAAACAGTTATTAAAATTAAACCCTGTTCAGGAAATTCTGATTATTCCTATTCCGTACCATTTTTTAATGCAAAAGTGAAAAATCCTGCCGCATCAACCTCAGCCACGCAAATATTCCACCCTCGTAAAAATCTTCATTAAAAAAAAGCAGCTATCGCCATTTCGCCGTATTTATCACCAGAATAACCCCTGATTATCACCCTCTTTTACTGGCAATGAACTCTGGTAATTTGTTGCCCTATACTGAACGCGCCCGAAATTAGGGTACATCCTTCATTCATTTGTTTCTAAAAATGCAGGAAACGTTGTTATGAAAAAACTGATGGTTGCCGGTGCAGCCTTACTTTACGTCGCCGTTTCTTCCGCTGCGATTGCCGCACCGGAAGAAGCTGGTGCTGCAGCAGGTGCGCAGGCGGGAGCAATCTCGACCGGTGCCACTACTGCTGTAGGTATCGGCGCACTGGGCGCGTTAGTCGGTCTCGGCATCGCTGCTGCTGGCGGTGGCGACGGCGCAAATACCGGCACAACAACGACCACCACAACGAGCACCACGCGTTGATGTAGCACCTTTAAACATAACCACACAGCCGTGTGGTTATTTTTTGCCTGGTTTTATTTTTGACAGGGATATACACAGTGCACCGACTCTCCTTGCTGCTTTTCTGCCTGCTGCTGCAGGCCTGCACACAAACGCAAAAAGGCCTGGAACAAACCGTGATGCTGGCCGTGAACGGTCCGGATGATGTCACCGTCACCGATGAGCAGGTCGCCAGTCTCCCTTACGCCAGCCTGTATGCGCGAATCAATGAAGGGCCACGCATTTTTGTGGTGCTTGGTTACGACGAAAACGGCCAACAGAAATGGATCACTCAGGATAAGGCGATGCTGGTGATGCAGCATGGCAGGCTGGTCAAAACGCTGGGGCTGACCAGCAATCTTGATGAGGTCAGCAATCTGGCGCAGGATCCGCTCGCCGATGCGCTGCATCTGCAAAACAATGCCAACTGGACCCGCGTGGTGCAGTGGCGCGAGAAAGAGAAAGTGCGCGCTGCCACCGCCATTTCCACCTTTCAGCGCGGCTATGACACCGTGCTGAACATCGCTGGTGAGCGCGTGCCCTGCCGTGTCTGGATCGAGACCGTGCGAATGGATGATGTCGGCGCAGAATGGCAAAACACCTTCTGGATCGATAACCGTGATGGCAGCGTTTTGCAGGCAAATCAAATGCTCGCCGCAGATGCCTTCCCTGTTGAAACCACTATTCTGAAGCCGGCGAAATCATGAAAATAATCTCCCCTCTGTTAACGGCCATCGCGCTGCTGACGGCCGGTTATGCGCTGGCAGATAGTCAGGTCACGGTGCATGACCTGCACAGCCAAAACAGCCTGCAGATCGATCATGCACAGAATCTGGCGCAGCTGGTCACCAACCCGGCAATACACACCTGGTGGTCCGGCACGGTGATCGCTGAACGTGACGCAACGACGGTGGCACAGCAACAACAGAAACAGCTGCTGGCTGATTTACGCACCTGGCAGGCTGACAGCGGCGATACGCTGGCAGCGACCATTGGCGCGGTGATCCACCAGCTCAGCGCGATACAGGTCACCGGGCGCCTGTTCACTGCGCTCGATCCTGATTGGGTGCGCCTGCGTCCAGAAGCCAATCGCACGCTACAGGGCAGCTACGACCTCTACACGCTGTCGCAACCTAATCAGGTGCTGATTCTCGGCGCGCTGGAACATCCCGGCAAAGCAAGCTGGCAACCCGGTCGTACCGTGCGTGATTACCTTGATACGCACGATCGCCTGTCAGGAGCCGAGCGCAGTTTCGCCACGGTGATCTCGCCTGCCGGTCAGATGCAGCAGGTGCCGGTCGCCTACTGGAATCAACGTCACGTGGAAGTGGCACCCGGCAGCATCATCTGGCTGGGCTTTACCTCGTGGAGCCTGCCCTGGGGCAAAGCTGATTTGAATGCGCGCATGCTTTCTGTTCTGACACACCGGATTCCAGACTGATGAAAAAACAATTACTTCTCAGCCTGTTGGCTGCTTCTGTCTCTGCGGCATGCCAGGTGCACGCGGAAACCTGGCCGGAACCCATCGGGCCATCACAATCGGATTTCGGCGGCGTGGGTTTGATGCAGACCCCCACGGCACGTATGGCGAAAGAGGGCGAATTCAGCCTGAACTTCCGCGATAACGATCAATATCGCTACTACTCTGCTTCGCTGCAGCTGTTCCCATGGCTGGAAACCACCGTGCGTTACACTGACGTGCGCACGCGTCGCTACAGCGCAGTTGAAGGCTTCAGTGGCGACCAAAGTTATAAAGACAAAGCCTTCGATGTGAAACTGCGTCTGTGGCAGGAGAGCTACTGGCTGCCTGAAGTGGCAGTCGGATCGCGTGATTTGGGCGGTACCGGCCTGTTTGACAGTGAATATCTGGTGGCAACCAAAGCCTGGGGGCCGTTTGATTTCACCATGGGCATCGGCTGGGGCTACCTCGGTAACAGCGGCAGCATCAAAAACCCGTTCTGCTCCTACAGCGACAGCTTCTGTAGCCGCACCGGCGGTGGCTCAGCGGGTTCTATCAATGGTTCCCAGATGTTCCACGGCCCGGCAGCCTTGTTTGGCGGCGTGGAGTATCAAACCCCCTGGCAGCCGCTACGCCTGAAGCTGGAATATGAAGGCAATGACTATCAGGATGACTTTGCCGGACGTCTGGAACAGCGCAGCAAGGTCAACGTTGGAGCGATTTATCGCCTGACCGATTGGGCCGATATCAACGCCAGCTATGAGCGTGGCAACACCTTTATGTTTGGCGTGACCGTGCGCACTAACTTCAACGATCTGCGCCAGTCGCACATTGATAGTGCCAAACCGGCTTACCATCCGCAGCCGCAGGGCGATCTGTTGCAACCGACGGTGGTAGCCAACCAGCTGACCGATCTGAAGTACAACGCCGGATTAAGCGGTCCGCGCATCCAGACTAAAGGCAGTACGCTGTATGTCTCTGGCGAACAGACGAAATATCGCGATACGCGCGAAGGCGTCGATCGTGCCAATCGCATCATCATGAACAACCTGCCGGCCGGCATTGATACCATTGATGTCACCGAGTCGCGCCTCAATATGCCGCAGGTGACCACCCGCACCGACGTTGCCAGCCTGCATAACGAACTCAGCGGTTACCCGCTGGGTCATGAGCAGCCGCTGCAGCAGACGCGTGAGAATCCGGTCGATCCAGGCGAGACTGAACAAGGCTTCTTTATCCGCAAAGATCGCCTTCACTACAATCTGGCACCGGTGCTCAATCAGTCGGTTGGTGGGCCTGAAAGCTTCTACATGTACCAACTGGGCGTGATGGGCAGCGTTGATTACGCACTGACCGATCACCTGCTGGTTAGCGGTAGCCTGTTTGGTAACCTCGCCAATAACTACGACAAATTTAACTACAATGGCGCGCCGGCTGACTCCACCCTGCCGCGCGTGCGAACCCATATTCGCGACTACGTCGAGAACAATGTTTACGTTAATGACCTGCAAGCCAACTACATGAGGTATCTCGGCAATGGCTTCTATGGCCAGGTGTACGGCGGTTATCTCGAAACCATGTACGGCGGCGTGGGTGGTGAAGTGTTGTATCGTCCGATAGACAGCAACTGGGCTTTTGGTGTTGATGCCAACTACGTGAAACAACGTGACTGGGACAACATGATGCAGTTCACCGACTACAAAGCCCCAACCGGACACTTCACCGCGTACTGGCGCCCATGGTTCATGCAGGACGTGCTGGTGAAAGCCAGCGTCGGTGAATATCTGGCGAAAGATAAAGGTGTGACGGTTGATGTGTCGAAGCGCTTCGACAGCGGTGTGATGGTCGGCTTCTACGCCACTAAAACCAACGTGTCCGCCGAGGCCTATGGCGAAGGCGACTTCACCAAAGGCTTCTATATCTCGATTCCAATGGATCTGTTTACCGTGACGCCAACTCGTGGCCGTGCGCAGGTGAATTGGGTGCCGCTAACGCGTGATGGCGGACAGATGCTGGGGCGTAAATATCAGCTGTATGACATGACCTCAGATCGTGATGCGCGGTTTAATTAACGACAAGTGTGGAAGGTTGAAACGGCGTTGACCTCCAGGTGCTTACCTGGAGGTCTCGGGGCCTTGCCTGGTTGGGCCCCGACTGCATGCTCTGCGTGTCCTTTTACGCCATCAGCCCATCAATCCGCGTCATAACCCAGATTCGGTGCCAGCCAGCGCTCAACCTCACTGACACTCATCCCTTTACGCGCCGCATAATCTTCCACCTGATCGCGCTGTATCTGCGCCACAGCGAAGTATTTGCTGTCCGGATGGCTGAAATACCAGCCGGATACTGCCGCGCCCGGCCACATAGCAAAGGATTCCGTGAGCTTCATGCCAGTGTGCGTCTCCACATCCAGCAACTGCCAGATTTGCGCTTTCTCCGTGTGTTCCGGACAGGCCGGATAGCCCGGAGCAGGACGAATGCCCTGATAATTTTCGCGAATCAACTCTTCGTTACTCAGGTTCTCATGGGCAGCAAAGCCCCAAATCACCTTACGTACCCGCTCATGCAGATATTCGGCAAAAGCTTCTGCCAGCCGGTCTGCCAGCGCCTTAACCATGATCTTGTTGTAATCATCATGCTGCTGCTCATACGCTTCGGCCAGCGCATCCTCTTCCAGCCCACCGGTCACCGCAAAAGCGCCGAGATAATCGGCTTTACCGCTGGATTTCGGTGCAACAAAGTCAGCTAAGCAGTAGTTGGCGAAATCAGTCTTCTCGGTCTGCTGACGTAAGTGATGGCTCACACCTATCACCTGATCGCGGTTTTCATCACGGTAGACTTCGATATCGTCTCCGACGCGGTTTGCCGGGAAAATCCCTACTACGCCACGCGGATTGAGGGTGCCGGTTTCACTGAGCCTGTCCAACATAGCGTTGGCATCGGCAAACAGGCGTTTAGCCTCTTCACCCACCACTTCATCTTCGAGAATGCGCGGGTATTTCCCCGCCAGCGACCAGGTCATAAAGAACGGCGTCCAGTCGATGTAGTGACGCAGCGTGTCGATACTGGCTTCCACCGCGCTGACCCCAAGGCGATGCGCGACCGGCGGCGTATAGCTTTCCCAGTCGATGGCATAATCGTTGTCGCGTGCGGTTTGCAGGCTGACCGGCGGCGTACGTGGCTTTTTACGTGCGTGCTGAATGCGCACCGTGTCGTATTCTTTGCGCGTGCGTGCCACAAACTCCTCTTTGAGGCTTTCGGAGAGCAGTGAAGAGACAACACCCACGGTACGCGAGGCGTTTTGCACATACACCGTTGGACCACTGTAGTTCTGCTCGATCTTCACCGCCGTATGCGCTTTCGACGTGGTCGCACCGCCAATCAGTAACGGAATGGTGAAGCCCTGGCGCTCCATCTCTTTCGCCACGTTGACCATTTCATCCAGTGATGGCGTAATCAGCCCAGAAAGCCCAATGATATCGGCATTTTCAGCCATGGCGGTTTTCAGGATTGTGTCACTTGGCACCATCACGCCAAGATCGATAATTTCGTAGTTATTACATTGCAGCACCACGCCGACAATGTTTTTGCCGATGTCATGCACATCGCCCTTCACCGTCGCCAGCACGATTTTACCGTTGCTGCGCCCGGCTTCTTTGCTGGCTTCAATATAAGGTTCGAGATAGGCCACCGCTTGCTTCATCACGCGCGCCGATTTCACCACCTGCGGCAGGAACATTTTGCCCTCGCCGAACAAATCGCCGACCACGTTCATGCCGGACATCAGCGGCCCTTCAATCACCTCAATAGGCCGTGCGGCAGCCTGACGCGCCTCCTCGGTGTCCAGCTCGATAAATTCAGTGATGCCTTTTACCAGCGAGTATTCCAGACGCTTGACCACGTCCCAGCTACGCCATTCGGCCTGCTGCTTCTCCTGCTCACCGTCGCTCTTGCTACCGCGATATTTCTCCGCCAGCTCCAGCAAACGCTCGGTGCCATCGTCGCGGCGGTTCAGCACTACATCTTCCACCGCATCGCGCAATTCTGCGGGCAAATCATCATAAATCGCCAGTTGCCCGGCGTTGACGATGCCCATATCCATCCCGTTGCGAATCGCGTAATAGAGGAACACCGCATGAATCGCCTCACGCACCGGATCGTTACCGCGGAACGAGAACGACACGTTAGAGACGCCGCCGGAGATCATCGCATGCGGCAGTTCGCGTTTGATGTCTTCACAGGCACCAATAAAGTCCATCGCATAGTTATTATGCTCTTCAATACCGGTGGCGACTGCGAAGATATTTGGGTCGAAAATGATATCTTCTGGCGGGAAACCGACCTCTTCCGTCAGGATCTTGTAGGCGCGACGACAGATTTCGATTTTGCGTGCGCGGGTATCCGCCTGGCCGACTTCGTCAAACGCCATCACCACCATGGCGGCACCGTAGCGTCGCACTTTACGCGCGTGTTCGATAAACGGCTCAACGCCCTCTTTCATCGAAATGGAGTTAACGATGCCTTTGCCCTGAATGCACTGCAGCCCTTTCTCGATCACCTCCCACTTGGAGGAGTCGATCATAATCGGTACGCGTGCGATATCGGGTTCACCGGCAATCAGGTTAAGGAAGCGCACCATCGCAGCTTCCGCATCCAGCATGCCTTCGTCCATGTTGATATCGATAATTTGCGCGCCACTTTCCACCTGCTGACGGGCCACATCCAGCGCTTCGTTATATTTCTCTTCTTTAATCAGACGCTTAAATTTGGCCGAACCGGTGACGTTGGTGCGTTCGCCGACGTTCACAAACAGTGAATCAGCGTGAATATTCAGGGGTTCCAGACCGGACAGACGGCAGGCAACAGGGATCTCAGGCAGCTGACGGGGTGCAACGCCCTCAACCGCCGCCGCCATCGCCGCGATATGCTCCGGCGTGGTACCGCAGCAGCCGCCGATGATATTTAGAAAGCCAGCTCGCGCCCATTCGCCGATCTGTTCAGCCATGGTTGCCGCATCTAAATCATATTCACCAAACGCATTCGGCAATCCGGCGTTAGGGTGGGCAGTGACATAGCCTTCCGCAATACGGGATAGCTCCTGCACATACTGACGCAACTCGTCCGGGCCCAGTGCACAGTTGAGGCCGAACGACAGCGGCTCGGCGTGGCGCAGTGAGTTGTAGAAACCTTCGGTGGTCTGCCCGGAGAGCGTGCGGCCCGACGCATCAGTGATGGTGCCGGAGATCATCACCGGCAGCTTCACACCCATCGCTTCCATCTCGACCTGCACAGCGTAAATCGCCGCCTTGGCATTCAGGGTATCGAACACTGTCTCAATCATGATCAGGTCGGAGCCACCCGCAATCAGGGCATGCGTTGATTCGCGGTAGGCTTCCACCAGCTGATTGAAGGTGACGTTACGGAAGGCAGGATCGTTCACATCGGGCGAAATGGAGCAGGTGCGGTTGGTGGGACCGAGCACGCCCGCAACATAGCGCGGTCGGTCCGGTGTTTTTACCGTCCATGCATCCGCACTGGCACGCGCCAGTTTTGCCGCTTCAAAGTTAATCTCCGCTGACAAAGCTTCCATCGCGTAATCGGCCATCGCAATGGTGGTGGAGTTGAAGGTGTTGGTTTCCAGAATATCTGCGCCAGCGGCGAGATAAGCATCATGAATTTCGCGAATAACGTCCGGTTTGGTGAGCACTAACAGATCGTTATTGCCTTTTAAATCAGAGGGCCAGTCGGCAAAACGGCTGCCCCGGAAATCTGCTTCAATCAGTTTATAACTCTGGATCATGGTGCCCATGCCACCATCCAAAATCATAATGCGCTGTGCCAGCTGCTGATGCAGCATTTCGGTTTTGTTGCTCACTCTCGCCCCGTCCACGTCATTGCATTGGCTAATATGCCAGCCAGACATACTGGCATAACTTTCCGGTGAGCAAAAGTCACGACAGATGAGACATTTTCAGCCTGAAAGCATCACAGATCCGACCAGTAAAGCAGCGTTTGCATTCATACGCTCAAAAACGAAAATGGTTTCCAGCATTGATGCGATTGTGGAGACGTTATGGCAACCCCAGTACCGGCGAAACGTGGAAAAAAACCGCGTGCCGCAACAGCCACCAGCGCCCCGGCAGGTGGGCAAGTTCAATCCCTGACGCGCGGTCTGCGTTTACTCGAACTGATCGCCGAATCTCACGGCAGCGTCGCGCTGACCGAGCTGGCTCAACAGGCCGGTTTACCGAACTCCACCACGCATCGCTTGCTGACCACCATGCAGCAGCAGGGATTTGTGCATCAGGTGGGCGATCTGGGCTTCTGGACGATTGGATCGCACGCGTTTGTGGTCGGCAGTAGCTTCCTGCAGAGCCGCAATCTGCTGGCGATTGTGCATCCCATCCTGCGTAAACTGATGGAAGATGCCGGAGAGACGGTGAATCTGGCGGTGCTGGATCTCAGCGACTATCAGGCAGTGATTATCGACCAGGTGCAGTGTACGCAGCTGATGCGTATGTCGGCACCAATTGGCGGTAAGCTGCCGATGCACGCGTCTGGCGCTGGCAAAGCATTTCTCGCCCATCTCAGCGATGAGCAGGTGACCGCGCTGTTGCATCAGAAAGGATTGCACCACTACACGCCGAAAACGTTGATGTCTCCGCACAGCCTCAAAGAGAATCTGGCGCTGATCCGTAAGATGGGCTTTTCACACGATGATGAAGAGCACGCGCTGGGCCTGCGCTGCGTAGCGGCCCCGATTTATGACGAGCACGGCGAGCCTTTTGCCGCCATCTCGATTTCCGGCCCAATCGCGCGCATGACCGACGACCGCGTGACCGAACTGGGCGCGCTGGTGATCCGCGCTGCCAGGCAGGTCACGCAAACCTATTCTGGCCGCTAAGCGGCCACTGATGCATAGCGCGCGCTGAAACGTTGTCCAGCGCGCCAGGCGATCACTTCTTCGATGTGACCTTGACGAATGCGCGCTTGCAGCGCGCGCCACCAGCCCGGATCAAACAATTGCGGATGCAACGTCTGCAATAACTTTCCGGTGCCAGGCTCGCTGCACAGCGCATAGCGGAAGGTTTCCGGGAACACATCATCCGGTCCCACGCTGTACCACGGCTCGGCCTGCAGTTCATCCTCTTCGTAACGCGCTGGCGGCACATCGCGGAACTGCAATTCGGTCATGGGGCGAATTTCATCGTAGTCGTAAAACACCACGCGGCCGTGGCGCGTCATGCCGAAGTTTTTGAACAGCATGTCGCCGGGAAAAATGTTGGCTGCCGCCAGCTGGCGAATCGCGTCGCCATATTCACCCACCGCGTGCTGACGCTGTTCCGGCGTGGCCTGCGCCAGCCACAAATTGAGTGGCTCCATGCGACGCTCCAGCCACAGATGTCGAATGATCAGCACGTCGTCACGCAGTTCCATCTTCTCCGGAATGTCGCGTTGAAATTCCTCCATCAGCTCTGCCGGGATACGTGCGCACGGTATCGCGAAGTACTCAAATTCCTGGGTATCCGCCATGCGTCCCACGCGGTCGTGTTCTTTGACCATGCGATAGCATTCCCGCACCTGCGCATCAGTGACCTCTTTCTGCGGCGCGAAGCGATCTTTAATCACCTTAAATACGCGATCAAATCCTGGCAGCGTAAACACCAGCATCACCATGCCGCGGATGCCGGGCGCGATGGTGAAATCTTCGTCGCTGTGTACCAGATAATCCAGGTATTCGCGGTAGCATTCGGTTTTGCCGTGTTTCTGGCAACCGATAGCCATGTAGCGTTCGGCAAGGGTTTTTCCCGGCAGAATCGGTTGCAGCCAGGCAACCAACGCCGCAGGAACGGGTGCATATACCATAAAGTAGGCGCGGGCGAAGCCAAACACGATGCTGGCGTCGTCGCTGTCGGTTAAGCAGGTGTCGATCCACAAGCGTCCCGCCTCATCACGCTGAATAGGCAGTAAGCAAGGCACCATGCCATCACTCAGCTGTAATCGCGCCACAATCCATGCGGTTTTATTTCGGTAGAACAATTCACCGGCGACATCCAGCGTGGCAGCTGCCAGTTGAGTGGAGCTGAACTGCTCATGCAGATGGCGGACAATCCAGCCAATATCACGGGTGAGATCCTGCCAGGGTAAGCGCAAAGGAATATCATTGAGCACCTGACGCAGCACCTCATGCCAGTTGTGCTGCGGGCGATACAAGCGTGACAGCGGACGCTGGGCCAGCGGCGTCGGGGCATAAGGCTGCGACGGGAAGATAAACAGGCGTTCGGGATCCAGATGACTATGGCCTTGCAGACGGCAATAGACGGAATTAAAAAAGCTTTCGGCGATTTCATGGCGCGGATAGCCGGGGAGCAGCGTCTCATAATGGCTTTTTACCCGCAGCCAGAACGCCTCATCCCAGTTCGACACGTCATTGAGGATGCGCAGTTGGTTGGCCACGAGTCCGACATGGTGATCATAAAGATGGATACGCGCTTTCATCGCCTGCTGCACGGCATGCCAGTCGGCCTGCTCGAAGCGCTGCTGGGCGCCTGCAGTGATATCCAGAAAGCGGCCATACTGCGCGTCGAAACCTTGCAGAATGGTGTGGGCGATCAGAGATTCTCTTGGTGTCATCGGCAACGCTCCGGCAAAGGGCGCCCGTCCGTGGGCCAGGCGTGATGAAAGTCCGGGATGCGGTTTTTGGTCGTCATCAATGGCGACCCTACGAATGTATCGTGCGATTTTCGTAGGGTACGCATGCAGACTGATCAGAACTGCGCGGCCTCAGTGGAACCGGTCAGTGCAGTGACGGAAGACTGGCCGCCCTGAATCACGTTGGTGATACGGTCAAAATAGCCGGTGCCCACTTCCTGCTGATGTGAGGAGAAGGTGTAACCTTTTTCGCGCGCGGCAAATTCCGGCTGCTGCACTTTCTCAACGTAATGGCGCATACCTTCACCCTGCGCATACGCGTGCGCCAGATCGAACATGTTGAACCACATACTGTGGATACCCGCCAGCGTGATGAACTGGAAGCGGTAGCCCATGTCGCTCAATGCCTGCTGGAAACGGGCGATGGTGCGATCGTCGAGGTTCTTCTTCCAGTTAAACGATGGCGAACAGTTGTAGGCCAGCAATTTGCCCGGATATTGTGCGTGGATCGCATCGGCGAAACGCTGCGCCAGTTCGAGATCCGGCGTCGAGGTTTCGCACCAGAGTACATCTGCGTACGGCGCATAAGACAAACCTCGGCTGATCGCCTGCTCAATACCGGCACGAGTGCGGAAGAACCCTTCCGCAGTGCGTTGCCCGGTGATAAACGGCGCATCGCGCTCGTCACAGTCGGAGGTAATCAAATCAGCAGCATCCGCATCGGTGCGCGCCAGCAATATGGTGGGCACCCCCATGACATCGGCTGCCAGTCGCGCGGCCACCAGTTTTTGAATCGCTTCCTGGGTTGGCACCAACACTTTGCCGCCCATATGGCCACACTTCTTCACCGAGGCCAGCTGATCTTCAAAGTGCACCGCGCCAGCACCTGCTTGTATCATCGATTTCATCAGCTCGAAGGCGTTGAGCACGCCACCAAAGCCGGCTTCCGCATCCGCCACAATCGGCAGGAAGTAGTCGATAAAGCCCTCATCCTCTGGTGACACACCATTCGCCCACTGAATCTGGTCGGCGCGTTGGAAGCTCTGATTAATACGCTCGACCACATTGGGCACCGAGTTCGCCGGATAGAGCGATTGATCGGGATACATCTGCCCGGCCATATTCGCATCCGCTGCTACCTGCCAGCCGGAGAGATAGATCGCCTCGATTCCCGCTTTGGCCTGCTGTATCGCCTGCCCGCCGGTTAAGGCACCAAGGCTGTTGATATAGCCCTTGGTGGATTCACCGTTGAGCAGCGACCACAGTTTATTGGCCCCCCGCTCTGCCAGCGTACAGGCCGGATTCACCGAACCGCGCAGGTTGATAACATCTTCTGCGCTGTAGGGACGGGTAATGCCCTGCCAGCGTGCGTCGTTCCAGCTCGATTCCAGTTGTTTGATCTGTTGGTTACGATTCATAGCGTTATCTCCAGGTTCATGGCAGCAGGCGGTAGCCCGGCAGAGTGAGAAAAGAAACCAGCTCGTTATCCGTGGTGATTTGCGCCATCAGTGCGGCGGCATCGGCGAAGCGCCCGCTACGGCAGCGCTCTTCACCCAGCGTGTGTTGCAGCGCTTGCATCTCCTCATCCAGCAGACGTTCAAACAGCTCGGTGGTCACCAGTTGGCCATCGCTGAGGATCTGTTTGTGGTGAATCCACTGCCAGATGGAGGTACGAGCAATTTCTGCCGTGGCGGCATCCTCCATCAATCCATCGATAGGCACGCAGCCGTTACCCCCGATCCACGCCTCAAGGTATTGCAGCGCCACACGAATGTTGGCGCGCATACCCGCTTCAGTACGCAGCCCCCGGCATGGGCGCAACAAGCGTTCGGCGGTGATGGGCGCATCCTGATCGCGACTGACATGCAGCTGATTCGGTTGCTCACCCAGCTGGCGAACAAATTCTGCCATCGCGATATCGGCCAGGCCCGGGTGTGCGACCCAGGTGCCGTCATGACCGTTACCGGCTTCACGCGCTTTGTCTTCCTGTACTTTCTGCATCACCCACGCATTACGTTCGGCGTCTTTACTGGGGATTAGCGCGGACATGCCACCCATCGCTAAGGCGCCGCGGCGGTGGCAGGTTTTGATCAGCAGCCGTGAATAGGCATCGAGGAAAGGCTGATCCATGCTGATTTGCTGACGATCCGGCAGAATGCGATCGCCGTGCTGTGCCAGGGTTTTGATGTAACTGAAGATGTAATCCCAACGGCCGCAGTTCAGGCCGACCACGTGATCGCGCAGTTCCCACAGGATCTCGTCCATCTGGAATACTGCCGGCAGCGTTTCGATCAACACCGTGGCTTTGATGGTGCCGCGCGGCAGATCAAAACGATCTTCGCTAAAGCGGAAGATCTCACGCCACCACGCCACTTCAGACGCATGCTCGGTTTTTGGCAGATAGAACCAGGGCGCGTGCCCCTTCTCCAGCAGCGCATCAACGTTGTGGAACAGATAGAGCGCAAAATCAAACAGTCCGCCAGGAATGGCACGATCGCGCCACTCAACATGCTTTTCATTCAGATGCAGTCCACGTACACGGCACATCAGCAGAGCAGGATCGGATTTCAACTGGTAGATCTTGCCCGCTTCACTGGTGAAGCTCAGCGTGCCCTTAACCGCATCGCGCAGTGTCAGCTGGCCATCCATCAATTTCTGCCAGGTCGGTGCCAGTGAATCCTCAAAATCGGCCATGAAGACATTGACGTTAGCATTCAGCGCGTTGATCACCATTTTGCGATCCGGCGGACCGGTGATCTCAACGCGACGATCGCGCAGCAGTTGGGGAATTGGACGTACCTGCCAGTCACGATTACGAATGGAAGCTGTTTCCGAATCAAAGTCCGGTAAAGCCCCCTGATCGTAACGTTGCTGGCGCTGCTGACGTGCCTTTAACAGGCGCTCACGTTCCGGTGCAAAACGTGCAACCAGTGTATGCAGGAAGTCGATGGCTTCCGGTGTGAGCAGCTGCTTTTCCGCTTGGGTAAAGGGCTGAGTGAAAGTCAGCGTATTGTGGATAACCGAATCTGTCATGCGGGCTGCTCCTGTTTTGATCCGTCCCCCACTTACGGGGATCCGGGTGTAGGGTGATTTTTAACCGGCAAGATCAGAGCATAATGATTTTTACTTTGTTTTCAAAAACTATTTCCATTTTTATTTCTTAACTGATTTATCTTTATGATTTAAATGTAATTTAAACTCTCGAATTAAAGGCAATGGATTCCACCACTTTGCGCAAGGCAAAAAAAATGCCGCGACAGCACGAGGCTGTCACGGCACATTTAACGAGAAAAGCGAGCTTTGCTTTAGTCGAGTGTGGGATTCATATGACGCAGATCGAACGGCGTGATCTGGTAAACGTAATAGTTTAGCCAGTTTGAGAACAACAGATTACCGTGGCTGCGCCAGGTGGCACGTGGTGGCAGTTCAGGGTTGTCCTGCGGGAAGTAGTTAAACGGTACTTCCGGGTGCAGCCCGGCATCATAATCTCGATGATATTCACCGGACAGCGTCAGCGCATCGTATTCAGGATGGCCAGTAACAAATGCCAGGCGCTTGTCTTTGCTCGCCATCAGGTAAGCCCCGGTGGCGTCAGATTCGGCAAACAACTCGAGATCGGTATAGTCGCGAATTAACTGGCTCGGGAAATCAGCATAACGCGAATGAGGCGCGAGAAAATTGTCGTCAAATCCACGGGTTAACAAGGCATGTGGATGCAGGATTTGATGTTCATATACACCCGAAAGCTTGTTCTGCCGCGTCTGCTTAGGAATACCATAGAGAATGTTCAGGGCTGCTTGCACCGCCCAACAGACAAACAGCGTGGATGTGACGTGTTCTTTCGCCCAGTGCAGCACACGCTGAATCTGCGGCCAGTATGCCACGTCATTGAAATCTACCAATCCCAGCGGGGCACCCGTAACGATCAGACCATCGAAATTATCGTGCTCAATATCTTCGAAGTTGCAGTAGAAGTTATTGAGATGCTCGCTCGGCGTATTGCGTGACTCACGACTGTCGATGCGCAGTAGCTGTATGTCGATCTGCAGTGGCGAGTTGGAGAGTAAGCGTAAGAACTGATTTTCCGTTTCGATCTTTTTTGGCATCAGGTTGAGGATCAGTACTTTAAGCGGACGAATCTCCTGAACACTGGCGCGCGATGAGGCCATGACAAACACGTTCTCATTACGCAAAAAATTCACTGCCGGTAATTCGTCGGGGATTCTGATTGGCATAACTGACTGACCTCTTACTGATAACCGTATAAACGTTTAGACATCCAGATGCCCGAGGTTAGCCTGGCATCCGCTGAATGTCGAGTCTTCATGCGGATTATGAAAATGTTTCAGTTTAAAGCGGGATTCATTCCGGCAAATAGGTTATTTAAGTCGCGTTTTCACCGTGCTGACGCTTGGATTTATGCCTATTTTGCATATAGGCGTGATTCTGAGAATGGTTTTTTATTGCTGAAATGTGGATCTAATTCAACAGATAATGACCGCTGTTTGTAGTCAACACTACAGCGACTCGGTTCCGGAGTGGTAGCCGTTCAGTGGATACAAAATAGAATCAAAGTACTGCTGATTTATCAGGATTAGCTTAAGGTTTTGAGGTTAACCCGTAGCCAAAATCGCGCTGTGGCGGCGTGGTGTCAAAGGTGAAGTGGCTGATTTACTGGATGAATATGTGATTGCGATGGCCAGCGATGAGAAATTAACGATCGACCGGCCTCTTCGTGATATTAATCAGCCGGTTAAGGTTGCTGATTTTATCGAAGAATGGCTGAGAAATGGCCGGTAAACAGAGGGTTTTATGATCGTCTGGCTAAACTTCAGGCGTAAATTTCAGACGTAAAAAAACCCTGAACTTGCGTTCAGGGTTTCTTCACTTGTTTGATGCCTGGCAGTTCCC